>NZ_JBBXMY010000008.1:0-252643 GCF_038442315.1 Methylobacterium litchii
GCCCAGTTCCGCCGCCTTGCCATCCGCTACGAGCGACGAGCCGACATCCATCTCGCCTTCTCGACGCTGGCGGCCGCCCTCATCGTCTGGCGCTTCATCGAACGATGGTTTTGTTAGACGTTCTTAGTGAGGATGGAGTTTGCCGGGTGGCGAAGAACGGCACTTCCGGCTACGAATACTCTCCGCCCTGGCACACACTTGATCGATGAATGACCCGAGCGGGCGCGCGCGCAAGACCGCCTTAACCAGCTACGACATCCTCCAGACCTCCGCCGAGCCCGGCTACGACGACCTCGTCGCCCTCGCCACCCAGATCTGCGACACGCCGGTCGGCCTGATCAGCTTCGTGTCCAGTGACCGGCAATGGTTCAAGGCGCGGATCGGCTTCGCCCCCTGCGAGACGCCGCTCAGCCAATCCGTCTGCGCCCACGCGCTGGCGGAGGGGGATATCCTCATCATCCCCGACCTGACGCTGGACCCCCGCACCCGCGACAACACGCTGGTGACCGGCGAGCCGTTCATCCGGTTCTACGCGGGCGCCGTGCTGAAGGCGGCCAACGGCGTCGCGATCGGCACGTTGTGCGTGATCGACACAGTGCCCCGGCCCGACGGCCTGACCCCGCAGCAGAGGTCCGGCCTGCAGGCGCTGGCCCGTCAGGTGATGTCCCAGCTCGAGCTGCGGCGGGCCATCGGCGAGCGGGATCGCGCGCTCACCCTCTCCGACGAGGCCCGCGACGCCCTGCAGGTCAGCGAGGAGCGGTTCCGGCTGTCCTCGCGCGCCACCACGGACGTGATGTGGGACTGGGATCGCGAGGGCGACACCTTCCATTGGGACGACGCCCTCACCCGCGTCTACGGCCACGTGGCCTCGATCGTCGCGCCGACGGCCGCGTGGTGGTTCGAGCGCATCCACCCGGAGGATCGCGAGCGCGTCCGCCGGAGGGTCCTTGGCGCCGACGAGGCGGGCTCCCGGTGGGCCGACGCGTACCGTTTCCAGCGGGCGGACGGCTCCTACGCCGACGTGCTCAATCAGGCGTTCCTGATCCGCAACAAGGCCGGTCGCGTGGTGCGCATGACGGGCGTCATGCTGGACAACAGCGCGCGGGTGGCGGCGGACGAGCACCAGACCCTGCTCAACCACGAACTCAGCCACCGGCTGAAGAACACGCTCGCCATGGTCCAGGCCATCGCGGCGCAGACCCTGCGCAACGCCGCGAGCCTCGACGACGCGCGCGACGCCCTGCTGCGGCGCCTGATCGCCCTCGGCAAGGCGCACGACATCCTCCTGGCGAGCAACACCGAGCAGGCCGGGATGGAGTCCGTGATCCGGGGGGCGCTGGCGCTGCACGACAACCAGCAGGCGGGGCGCTTCCGGATCGAGGGGCCGGCCCTGGAGATCGGCCCGAAAGCCGCGCTGGCGCTCGCCCTGATGATCCACGAACTGGCGACGAACGCCGCCAAATACGGATCGCTCTCGACCGAGACGGGGCATGTCGGCATCCGGTGGCGGATCGAGGAGGTGGACGACGCCCCGCAGGTGCGGCTCGGCTGGACCGAGGAGGACGGGCCGCCCGTGACGACGCCGACGCGGGCGGGGTTCGGCACCCGCCTGATCGAGCGCGGCCTCGCCGGGACCATCGGCGGGGTGGTCAAGCTGGCGTATCACCCGAGCGGCGTCGTCTGCGATCTCGTGGCGCCCCTCGCAGGTTTTCAGGAAAAAGTAGAGATTTTAAATTGAACAAAAATAATTTGGGGCGCTTGCTCTAGGCTATGGGAAAAATAGTTTTGAAGCCAACCGCTCTGATCGTCGAAGACGAGAACATCACTCGGATGGAGACGGTCGACATTTTTGCCGATGCGGGGTTCGAGGTGATCGAAGCCTGGACCGGGGACATGGCTCTGCGCCTGTTGGAAAACTCGCCGCATATCGAAATAGTGTTCACCGACGTGCGCATGCCCGGCCGGGTGGACGGCATCCATCTCGCGCAGCTGATCGCCCAGCGTTGGCCAGAGACCGCCGTGATGGTCTGCTCCGGCCCGGTGACGTTCCGGCCGCGCGCCCTCCCGGACAAGGCGCGGTTCTTTCCCAAGCCCTTCAGCCTGAGCGAGGTCTCGGCGACGGCCCGCGCCCTGGTCGCCTGAATCCTGTCCTCGCGGCCACATTTGTCGCGAGCTGGGCAGTATTTTCGAGAGAGAAACAGGCGCAGTTTTATCTTTCTTTTCGGCAGTTTTATTATGCGCGGCGAGACGCGCTTTATCACAGCGCAACGGCTCATTTTCGGTAAAACGAATTTAGTGCTTGTGATTGTCTCGCGGCTGGCGTACAACAAATACATCGAGCTTTGGCCAGATATTCGGCCGTATCGCCCCTGCGGGGCGAGCGCACTGCATCTCTCCCATCTTCGACGATCAGCGATTGAGCGCGTGGATCCCATGCGCTCGGCACATTCGTTCGCCTAAAATAGATACGGAATACCTATGACCATCGGCACCGTTAAGTGGTTCAACGACACCAAGGGTTTCGGTTTCATCCAGCCGGATGACGGCGGCAAGGACGTGTTCGTCCACATCTCCGCTGTCGAGCGCGCCGGCATGAACAACCTGGTCGAGGGCCAGAAGATCTCGTACGAGATGGAGTCCGACCGTCGCACCGGCAAGCAGTCGGCCGGCAGCCTCCAGGCTGTCTGAGCCACGCTCGCCCGTTAGCGAGTCATTTCGAAGCCGCTCCGTCGGGAGCGGCTTCACCTGTTTTCGGCACCCCGGTTGAGCCGCGGTGCATAAAGGAATCCTTGTGGGTCAATCCAGAACAGACCAGCTCGTCGATCGCCTCGAAGCAACGGCCAAGGCGCGGGAGGCCACGCTGGCCCGCTTCCGGTCCCGTCCCGCTGCCGACGATCCGGCCGTGATCGCCCGCCAGGCGGCGCGTCGCGCCATCGTCGAGGCGCGGGACGTGCGGACGGCCGAGCGGGAAGTGGCACGGCTCGCCGCCGAAGCCGCGCGCGAGGCCGAGGCGCTCGCCGAGAAGGAGCGGGCCGAGGCCGAGATCGTCCGCCAGGCGGCCGAGAAGGTCGAACGGCAGGCGGCCCTCGCCGCCGAGCAGAAGGCCGCGCGCGATGCGCGCTTCGCGGCCCGCAAGGCGCGCGCCCGCCGCTAGGCGGCACCGTCCGCACCCGCCACCACCCTGGAGGACGAGTCATGTCTCACAAGTTCAAGATCGGCCAGCATGTCCGCCAGCTGGGGACCAGCTATGCCGGCAGCAAGAGCATCGTCGACGGCCTCTTCGAGGTGGTGCGCCTGACGCCGGACGACCGTTCCGGCGAGCCGACTTACCGGATCAAGTCCGCGACTGGCGAGCGCGCCGTGCGGGAAGGCGAACTCACGCACGCGAGCTGATCCATGCGGCCGGTCCCACGGGACCGCGCAGCGAGGACCACGCCGATCGCGAGCGAGACCCGGGCCTGTGGCCCCTGCACCCTGTGCTGTCGTGTCCTGGAGATCCAGGTTCTCGACAAGCCGGCGGGCGTCCTGTGCCGCCACAACACCGGGACCGGATGCGGGATCTACCGTGACCGCCCGGAGGTCTGCGCGCGGTGGAACTGCCTGTGGCGCAGGATCGACGTCCTGCCGGACGAGCTCAGGCCCGACCGATCCGGCGTGATGTTCTCGCTGGAGAGCCGGTCGCCCGCGTCCGACGCCCCCGATGGCGCCTGTATCGTCGGTCGCGCCGTGCGGGATGCCGCCGATCTCGACCGGGCGGACACGACCGAGGCCTTCGCCATGTTCGTGCGCGAGGGCTCCCTGCCCGTGTGGAAGGTCTCCGAGCGGGGGGCGACCCTGGTGTATCCGGGCCTGCAATTCCCCGCGTAACGCCCGGCGGCGTCACTCTGGCGGCCTGCTCAGGAGGATCCGATGTCCGTCATCCGGTGGCTGCTCGCCAGGACGATCCAGTTCTTTCTCGGCAGCGCCCACGAGCGGAAATCCGATGGGATCGCGAAGGAGAAGGAGGAGGGGACCTTCGAGGGCGCGTCCGCGCCCAAGGCCAGGACCTTCGAAGACAATTACGCGGCGGCCGCACGCCTGTTGAGGACGCGGATCGACCGGCGGTTTCCGGATGCCTATTACGCGCGGCTGAGTCCGGGCCGGAACAGCGCCTATGATTACGGGCAGGACCGGGCGCTGGCCATCGACACCATCTCCGTCGCCATCGCCATGGCGTTGCGCAACGGCGCCACCATCCAGCAGGCCGCCGAGGCCGGCGCCGAGAGCGTCGGCATCTGAGGCGCGGAGACGGCGCGGGACGTCACCCCTGCCGTGCTCCCGCCATCTCGCGGGTCCGCTCGATCATCGCGCACAGCACCGCACGGAAGGCATCCTGCTCCTGGGAGCGGGAGCCCGCGCGGTCGTCGCTCTGAAATTCGGCCAGAAGCGCGTCGAGGGCCTGGTTGCGCCGCTCCGCGCCGTCCTCGCGCAGGATCGTCTGCAGCAGGATGTCCTGGGCGGCGGCGAGATCGTTCCGGTCCGCCCTGTCGGCGAGCGTGCGAAGGGCGTCGAGCCCCGCGTCGCGTTCGTTCATGCTCTTGTCCATCAATGACCGCGCGGGAGCGACGGCCTCGGCATAAGGCTCCCGGCGCATCGCTTCAAGCGGGTGGCCCGGATCGCCTCAGCTCCGGCCGCCGGTCTTCATGACCGAGGCGACGGTCCCCTTGGCCGAGGGCGCCGCCGCGTTGCTCTTGGGCACGGGCTTCTTCGGCTTCTTGGTCTCGCGGTTCCCGCGCTTCTTTTCGATCGCCATGGTCTTGCTCCTCGCTCTGCGTGGCAGGCCGGTCGGGCCGTCGTCACGCCTCGGTCGCCGGTCGCTCCGCGAGCATCCGGATCGTGGTCGCGATCGGGAAGTCGAACGCGCCGAGCACGGCGACGAGGCGGTTGCTGGCCCAGAGTTCGGTGCGGTGCCCCGCGGTCAAACCCTTCGCCTGCCGCTGCGCGTCACCGTCGTTGCGGGCGGTGATGATGCAGGTCGTGACCACGCCGCCGCTCGGGGCGAGCCGATGCACCTGATAGGCGCGGCGCGCGTGCCGGGAGCGGGGTTGGGCGGGGAATGCGATGAGGTCTGCCACGCGCGCCTGTCCCTTGCAGGCGGGGGTACGGACCCTCAGCCACCGGAGCCTGGATCAACCGATCCGGTGATGCCGGCACTGTGCGCCTTCGCGGGATGCAAAGATAGCCCCGCCGGGACCTCATTCTTCGGGCGTGTCTGAGCTGATGAGCGCAATGAAGCAGTAATCATAGGATTACGCCGGCAGATCGGAAGAAAGGCGCAAGCTGATACAGGTGAGGGCGCCCGTCCGGGATTGGGGTCAGGCTCGTCCCGGTCGACGCCCCTCGCGCCGGCAGGGGGGCATTCCAGTCGGACGAGACCGCTGATGCCGCGTTATTTCTTCAACACCGCGAGCGAACGGCTCGTCCTGGAGGACGAGGAGGGGACCGAACTGTCCGGCACGGACGCGCTGCACGACATGGTTCGCGCCACGCTGTCCAACATGTTCGATGCCGAGTGCAACCGCGAGGACGCGCTGCAGAGCTTCTCGATCCACGCCCTCGACGAGGACGGCAACGAGGTCATGGCGGCGACCCTGAGGCTGACGATCCGGACGGCCCCGCACCGCTAGGCTTTCGCGGGGCGCCCGCGATCACCGTCGGCCGGCGGCGGCCAAGCCCGCCCGGTCGACGATGGCGACGGCCCCGCGCCGGAGTTCGATCAGGCCCGCCTCGGCCCATTGCGCCAGGATGCGGCTCACCACCTCGCGCACGCTGCCGACATCGTCCGCGAGCGTCTGGTGGGTGAGCGCGGCGACGCCCCGCGGATCGGCCTCGGCCAGGAGGCGCTGGGCGAGGCGCTGCTTGAGGGGGGCGAAGGCGACCTCGTCGATCAGCGTGAACAGGCCGGACATCAGCCGCGTGTAATCGTCCATGACGAAGCTGCGGAAGGCGGGGCTCTCACCCATCAGGTGCTGGAACGTGCCCACCGGCAGCGCGGCGAGGACGGTCCGCTCCTCGGCGACGCTCTCCGCCGGGAAGGTCCCCCCGGACAGGAGGCATTGCGTGGTCAGGGCGCAGGTGCCGCCGGGGCCGACCTTGTAGATCAGGACCTCTCGGCCGCCCTCCGACATCCGGAAGATGCGCGTCCGGCCTTCGAGGCACATCAGGTAGTTGGCGCACGCGCCGTTCAACTCGTACGCGATGGCCCCCGCATCGAGCACCGGGAAATGCACCGTCCCCCGGGCGATCTGGAGATGCGCCGGGCTGAGCGCGCGGATCGGCGGAAACCGGTCGATCCACCGCTCGACCTTCTGGGCATCCGTCATGGCTGGCGTATTTCTCCCGGCGCGCCCGACTTGTGTGACCTGGGTCACCGACCGGCTGCAGCGGATCGGCATAGCATCGCCTCACATTGAAAACGATACGGAGGCCGATCCTGCCCGGCACTCCGGGGGAGTGACACGATGCGCCGCCTCGCCCTGAGCGTCCTGCTCGCCGCCCTCGCCATCGGCCCCGCCACCGCCGAACAGGATCTCCTGCTCGGGGCGGACATGACGTCGCCCGCCATGACGAAGGCCGAAATGAGCCGCGCCGAGATCGAGGCGATGATCAAGGCGGCGGACGGCAAGCCCCTCGACCTGCACGACAAATCGCTCTCCGGCCTCGACCTGTCCGGGCTCGACCTGAAGGGCGCCAACCTGCGGACGGCGCGGCTCAACAAGGCGAATCTGCGCGGCGCGGACCTCACCGGGGCCAACCTGCAGCAGGCGTGGCTGCTGAAGGCCGACCTGTCGGGTGCCAAGCTCGCGGACGCGGCGATGTTCGGCATCACCGCGCGGGACGCGAATTTCAGCGGCGCCGACCTCAGCCGCTCCCTGCCCATCGGCGACTTCAAGGGCGCCAACATGAGCGGCGCGACCCTGGTGGACCTGAGGGGCGGCGCCGACATCAAGAACCAGTCCATGGGCCTGATGCGCGCGGTCTTCACCTCGGTGAACCTGTCGGGCGCGAACCTGAAGGGGGCGAATCTCGGCCGCTCGCGCCTGGAATACGCCAACCTGACCGACGCCGACCTCACCGACGTGGTGCTGATGGGCTCCGACCTGTCCGGCGCGAACCTGACGGGAGCCACCGTCGCGGGCGCGGATTTCAAGAACGTCGATGTCAGCGGCGCGAGACTGATCGACCTCAAGGGCGAGGACCGCGCCCGGGATTGGGGGAGCCGCGTCAGCATCGACCGCGCCGTCACGCAGGCCTCCCACTGAGCGGTCGGTGAAACCGGAGCCGGTCTTCCGGCGAAAGGATGACAGGTCCCTCCCGCCGCCGGGGGCGGGCGGACCCTCGCCGAACCTCATCCCCGGCCGCACGCGAGGATCGACCCCATGACCAGCCGCCGTTTCCTCCTCGGGCTCCTCGCCGGCGCACCGATGGTCTTCGGCACCGCCGCCTCGGCCGCCGAGCAGCCCTACGATCCCGCCGCCTTCGCGGCCGCGCAGAAGGCCGGCAAGCCGATCCTCGTCCACATCACCGCGCCGTGGTGCACCACCTGCGCCGCGCAGAAGCCGATCCTCGCCAAGCTGGAAGCCGAACCGAAGTTCAAGGACCTGCAGGTGTTCGATGTCGATTTCGACAGCCGCAAGGATGTGGTCAAACAGTTCCGGGCGACCATGCAGAGCACGTTGATCACCTATCGCGGTGAGACGGAAACCGGTCGCTCCACGGGCGAAACCAAGCCCGCGGCCCTCTCCGCCCTCCTCGACAAGGCGATCTGACCTCCCTCCATGATCGGCACCCTCGGCCTCGCCTTCCTCGCCGGCATCCTGTCGGTCCTGTCCCCCTGCGTGCTGCCCCTGCTGCCGCTGGTGCTGGGCGCGGCGGCGTCCGAGCACCGGCTCGGGCCGGCGGTGCTGGCGGCGGGGCTGGCGCTGTCCTTCGTGGCCATCGGGTTGTTCGTGGCGACGGTCGGCTTCGCCATCGGCCTCGATGCCGGACTTTTCCGCCTCGTCGCCGCCCTCCTGCTGGTGCTCGTCGGCCTCGTGCTGATGGTGCCCGTCGCGCAGACGCGCCTCGCCGCCGCCGCCGGGCCGGTGAGCGACTGGACCGAGCGCCGCTTCGGCGGCTTCTCCTCGGCCGGGCTCGCCGGCCAGTTCGGCGTCGGCCTGCTGCTCGGGGCGGTGTGGAGCCCCTGCGTCGGGCCGACCCTCGGGGCGGCCTCGCTCCTCGCCTCGCAGGGGCGGGACCTCGGCGTCGTGGCCCTCACGATGCTGCTGTTCGGCCTCGGCGCGGCCCTGCCGCTGCTCCTGCTCGGCCTCCTCTCCCGCGAGGTGCTGATGCGCTGGCGCGACCGGATGATGGGGCTCGGCAAGGGGCTGAAGGCCGCCCTCGGCCTGATCCTCGTGGCCACCGGCCTGATGATCGCCACCGGCTACGACAAGGCGGCCGAGACCGCCCTGGTGAACGCCTCGCCGGACTGGCTCACCACCCTGACCACCCGGCTCTGACCGCCGCTAGGAATATTCTTGCGGTCTTTACATCGGCCTTGGGCACGGCTCTCATGGGTTGCGGTGATCGAGCGGCCGGTAAGGCCGCCGCTGCCTCCGCAAAGGGGGGACGATGCGCGACTTCGGTTCGTCCGGACGCCGTTGGGAGGACGCTCCTCCTCGCGATTCCCACCATGCGGCGGAAGCCCGCCAGCTCTATGCGCGCAAGCGGGCCGCCGAGGCCGCGCGCCTGCGCTGCTTGGCCCTGGGGCAGGTCGTCCGGGCCGAGATCATTCCGCAGCTGGTTCTCCGCCATCGCGATTCGCTGGCCGAGCGCGTCGAGCCGGCGGGTGACTTCGCCGAGGGCGAGGTCGCGGCCTTCACCGACCTCGCCCTGGCGGCGGACGATGAGCCCATCGTCGCCGCCTTCACCGCCCTGATGACGGCGGGCCACTCCACCGACCGCCTGTTCCTCGACCTGCTGGCGCCCTGCGCGGCCCTCCTGGGCCGCCTCTGGGACGAGGATCTGTGCGACTTCGTCGAGGTGACGACGGGCGTGGCCCGGCTCCAGCGCCTCGTCGCGCGGTTCCGCCTGGGGGAGGGGACGGCCTCCCCGGACGGGCGGCGGCGCCTGCTGCTGCTGGGCGCCCCGGACGAGCAACACACGCTCGGCGTGCGGGTCGTCGAGCAATTCCTCCGCCGGGCTGGCTGGGACGTGGCGATCGGCCTCTCCGCGAGCCGGGAGGAGATCGCCGCCCGGGTCGCCACCGAATGGTTCGGCGTGGTCGGCCTGACGCTCAGCAGCGTCACCCGCGTCGAGCCGGTCGCGGCGATCATCCGCGCCGTACGGGAAGCCTCGTGCAACCGCGCCGTCGGCGTGATGGTCGGCGGCCCGATGTTCCTGCGGCACCCGGACCTCGTTCACCGGGTGGGGGCGGACGCCTCGGCGGTCGATGCGGCCACCGCCGTGCTTCTTGCGCAGCGACTGCTTGATCTTGCCGCCGATCAGGCCAAGTCGTCTGGACCGAACGAAGGTCCGAGAGCCTTCGGGGCAGGGACGGGCGGCGACGCGGGCCGCCCGGAGGCCTGAACGGCGGTGGGGGATCGAACCGGCGATCCAAGCCGCGCCAGTCACGATGTGCAGCGAGGACCCGACACCCATGAACACCGAGGAAGTCGAAGATCTGCGCCGGGCGCGCGGCGCCCTGGCCCGCCAGCGCAACTACATCGCCAAGCGCATGGGCGGGATCGAGTTGGCGCCGGTGTCCATGGCCGAAGATTTCATGAAGATCCTGGGCGCGATCGAGGCGCTGGACCGCGCCCTCACGGATGCCGGCCATCCGCACATGGACGGGGCGGACTGACGGATCGCGGCCGATGTCGAACCGTGTCCAGTCGGCCTTCCGGCTCGCGGCCGAGGGCGGCGTCGGCCTGTGGGCGGCCTGCAACCGGCTGCGCCTGCCCGGCACGGCGAACCCCTTCGTGGTCGGTGTCCACGCGCCGATGCGCGAGGAACTGGATCTGACGGATCTGCCCGTTACCGGAACCATCCCGCCCGGTCTCGACGGGCTCTACCTCAAGATGGGGGCGAACCCCGTCGCCCCCACGACGCGGGGCCACGACTGGTTCCTCGGCGACGGCATGGTGCACGGTCTCGCCCTCCAGGATGGCCGGGCGCCGTGGTACCGCAACCGGTGGATCGGCTCCCGTACGGCCGCCGCCGCCCTCGGACGCCCCGCCGCGCCCGGGCCGCGCCGGGGCGGCAACGACACCGTCAACACCAACGTCGTCGAGATCGGCGGGCGGATCTTCGCCGTGGTGGAGGCGGGCAGCTTTCCCGTCGAGCTCTCGCGGACCCTGGAGGAGCAGCGCTACAACCCGTTCGACGGGACGCTGGCCGGGTCCTTCACGGGGCATCCCCACCGCGACCCCCTGACCGGCGAGACCCACGCCATCGCCTATGACGGCCGCGTCTGGGACAGCGTCCGCCACGTCGTCGTCTCGCCGACGGGGCAGGTCGTGCGGGAGGTGCCGGTCGCGGTCGAGCACGGGCCCTGCATCCACGATTGCGCGATCACCGCGCGCTTCGCGATCGTGCTGGACCTGCCGGTCACGTTCTCGTTCCGCGCCCTGCTCGCGGGCTATCGCTTCCCGTTCCGCTGGAACCCGGCGCACAAGGCCCGCGTGGGCCTGCTCCCCCGGCAGGGAGAGGGCGGCGACATCCTCTGGTGCGACGTCGATCCCTGCTTCGTGTTCCACGTCGCCAACGCCTACGACGACGCGGACGGGCGGGTGGTCCTCGACGTCATCGCCTACGAGTCGGTGTTCACCGCCATCGGCGGCGGCCTCGACCGGCCGGGCCGGCTCGAACGCTGGACCGTCGATCCCGTCACAAGGCGGGTCGCGCGGCGCCTGCTCGATCCCGATGCGCAGGAATTCCCCCGCATCGACGAGCGGCGTTTCGGGCAGCCGCACCGCTTCGTCTACACGGTCAGCGTCCCCGCCGACGGCAACACCCAACTCGCGGGGGCGACGGAGATCTACAAGCACGACCTCGCCACGGGGGAGCGGCTGGTTCACGCGTTCGGCCCCGACCGTATCCCGGGGGAGTTCGTCTTCGTGCCCGCCCATGCCGGGGCCGGGGAGGACGAGGGCTGGCTCGTCGGGCTCGTCCTCGACACGGCCCGCGACACGACGGACTTCACCATCCTCGACGCGCGCGCGTTCGCGGCGCCGCCCGTCGCCACGGTACGCCTCGCGCACCGCATCCCGCCGGGTTTCCACGGCAACTGGTTCCCGGCGTGATCCGGCTCCTCAGGGGGCCGGCGACCGGTCCCGGAGGGTGCGCCGCGCGACCGTACCCAGGGTCAGCCCCTGGATCACGATGGTGAACAGCACCACCGCGTAGGTCGCCGCGAGGATGACCGACTTGGAGCCGCTCTCCGGCAGCGACAGCGCCAGGGCGACCGAGATGCCGCCGCGGACGCCGGCCCAGGTCAGGAACGGCACGTTGCGCGCCGAGAGGTGGCCGCCCCAGCGGAAGGCGAGGAGCGGCACGGACACCGCCACCAGCCGCGCGAGCAGGACGATGGGGACGGCGCAGGCGGCAAGCGCGAGCCCGCTCACCTCGAACCGGAGCACCAGCACCTCCAGGCCGATCAGCAGGAACAGGACCGAGTTCAGCACCTCGTCGATCAGGGTCCACAAGGCCTCGACATAGCCTTGCGTGCGCTCGCTCATGGCGTCGCGGGGCGCCCGGTCGCCGACGAGCAGGCCCGCCGCCACGACGGCGAGGGGGCCGCTGGCGCCGAGCTTCTGCGCCAGGGCGTAGGTGCCCGTGACCAGGGCCAGGGTGATGAGCACTTCCACCGGGAAGTCGTCGATGGCCCGCATGGCGCGGTAGGCCGCGTAGCCGGTCACGACGCCGAGGACCAAGCCGCCGCCCGCCTCCCGCAGGAGCAGCGTGGCGACGCCCCCGGCGTTGGTGGCCTCGCCCCCCGACCCCGCCGCGAAGGCGACGAGGACGGTGAACAGCACGATGCCGACGCCGTCGTTGAACAGGGCCTCGCCCTGCATCTCGACCTCCAGCGCCTCCGGGACCTGCACGTTCTTGAGGGTCGCCAGCACCGCGACCGGATCGGTCGGGCTGATGAGCGCGCCGAAGACGAGGGCCCAGCCGGGGGAGACCGGCCGCCCGAGCGCCTGCCCCACCGCCCAGAACGCGGCGCCGACGAGGGCGGTGGAGATCACCGTGCCCACGAGCGCCAGGGTCGCCACGGCCCAGGCCCGGTCGCGCAGGGCCTTGAGGTCGAGGCTCATGGCACCCGCGAAGAGCAGGAAGGCCAGCATGCCGTTCATCACCACGTCGGTGAAGTCGACCTGCCCCAGCACCTGCGTGAGGTCGCGGTAGAGGTGCTGCGCCGGGAAGACGAGATCGAGGGCGACGAGGGCGAGCGACGAGGCGAGGCCCATCATCAGCAGGCCGATCGTATGCGGCAGCCGCAGGAACCGGCGGTTGAGCCAGCCGAACAGGGCCGACAGGACGAGGAGCAAGGCGGCGAGGTCGAACAGCGAGATCACGGGGTTCTCCTCGGCCCCGCCCGGATGGGGAGCGGACCGGCAATCCGGGCTCGGCCGAACCGGCCACGGGCGCGATCACTCGCCCGAGGACGTTCTCCCCAGGGTCGCGCGATCCTTGCTGAACGTTTCCGGGGGCCGCACGTTGCAGGGTGCGGTTCGCGGCCGATGCCCTCGCGGAGGACAACACCCATGAAGCACACACTGTTCGCCTCGGCGCTGCTCGCCGGCCTCGGCCTCTGCGCCACGACCCTGCCCTCGTCGGCGCTGCCCATGACCGCCTTCGGCGTGCAGGCCCCCACGAACGCCGACATCACGCAGGTGCGGATGCATCGCCGCCACCGGATGCGCCAGGGCTCGGCCAGCCGCGGCAATGCCGGCATGCCCTCGCGCGGCGCGGCGGGCCAGCAATACGGCCAGACGACCGGCGGTCCGCGTCGCTGACGCGGCCCCACGCCTCCGGGGTCTCGTCGCCCCGGAGGCACCCAACTGAGGCCACGAGCAGGATGACACGGGCATGAGGGCGCGCCTTTCGGCCTGGGTCGAGATTCTCGGCGACGTCTTCTGGCTGCGCCCGGCCCTGGTTATCCTCGGCTGCATCCTGCTGGCCCAGTTCGGAATCTGGCTGGAGACGGCCCACATCGCCGGCTACGATGCCGCCTCGCCGAATGCGAACTGGGGCTATTCCGGCGGCGCCGAAGGGGCACGGGCACTCCTCAGCGCCATCGCCTCTTCGAATATCGGGGTCGCCGGGACGACCTTCTCCATCACCATCGCGGCCTTGACCCTGGCCTCCGGCCAGATGGGCCCGCGTCTGCTGCGCAATTTCATTCGCGATGCCCGCAACCAGACGGTGCTCGGCATCTTCCTCGGGACCTTCGCCTACGCGCTGATGGTCCTGCGCACGGTGCGCACCGTCGAGGAGAACCCGTTCGTTCCGCACCTCGCCATCACCGGCGCCCTGATCCTGGCGCTGGTCGCGGTGGGCACGTTGGTGTGGTTCGTCCACCACATCGCCACGAGCATCAACATCGAGACCGTGGTCGATGCCGTGCAGCAGGACCTCTGCCGGGCCATCGCGACCCATACGCGAGACGAGGCGGGGGCCGCCCGTCCCACAGGGGCGCCGGGTGGGCGGGCCATCGCGGAAACGAAGGGCGGCTACGTCCAGGCCATGGACGCCGATTCGCTGGCCGACTGGGCCCACGAGAACCGGGTGACGGTCACGCTGCGGGTGCGGCCGGGCGACTACGTGCCGAGCGGATACGGGATCGCGTTCCTGTCCCGGCCGGTCGAGGGCGCGGAGGAGGCCATCCGGGACGCCATGACGCTCGGGCGCCGCCCCGCTGCGCTTCAGGACCCGGAATACTCGATCCGGCAACTGGTGGAGATCGCAGTCCGGGCGCTCTCGCCGGGCATCAACGACCCGTTCACCGCCGGCAGCGTGGTGGACCATCTCGGCGACGCCCTGTGCCGGATCGCCCCGCGCCACCTGCCGACCGGCGTGGTGCTGCGTGATGGCCGCCCCGTGCTCGTTCATCCGGTGACGGATTACGATGGGCTGTGCGATGCCATGTTCCACATGATCCGGCAGAACGCGGCCGGCTCGGTTCATGTCCTCGCCCGGATGCTCGACGTGCTCACCCGCGTCGCCGAGGTCGAGCGGCGGGAGGACAGGGCGGCCGACCTCGCCCGCCACGCCGCCCTGGTCATCGCCGCCGCCCGCCGCGACGTGACGGACCCGTCCGACCTCACCGACCTCGAAGACCGGTACCGCCAGTTCCGCGACGTCGCCGGGGGGCCGAACGTCTCCCCGGGAGAGCAGCCCTAAATTCCGGTTCATTCCGGAACGCGGGGGTGGGCTCGGCCTTCCTGTCTTCGCCCGAGGCCTGAAGGGCCGAGGTCGGGCGTGGACATGAAACCGTGGAGCTTGAGTGACAGCCGATCTCACCTTCGATGTCGTGATGGTGCGTCTCGCGTTGAGTTTCGCCGCCGCGTTCCTGCTGGGCTGGAACCGGGAGGAACTGGGTCATCCGGCGGGCATGCGCACCATCGTGCTGCTCTGCCTCGCGGCGTGCACCGCGATGCTGCTCGGCAGTGTCCTCCTCACGGAAACCCGGGGCGACGCCGCCGGCCTGTCCCGCCTCGACCTGATGCGGCTGCCCCACGGCATCCTCGCGGGCATCGGGTTCATCGGCGCGGGGACGATCCTGAAGCAGGGCAGCACGGTCCGGGGCGTCACCACCGCCGCGACGGTCTGGCTGGCGACGGTGGTCGGCCTCTGCTTCGGGGCCGGCGCCTGGCCGCTCGGCGTCGCCACGACGTTCATCTCCCTCGCCACGCTGCAGGGGCTCGGTCTGGTCGAAGAGCGTCTGCGGCAGAGAAGCTACGGCACCGTCACGCTGGCGTTCGACGCCGGGGAGACGTCCCACGCCGCCCTGCTGCAGCGCCTGCGCGCCGAAGGGCTCGCCATCCGGTCGAGCACCCTGGAGCAGGAGGCCGGGACAGGCACGCTGCGCTGCCTCGGCGCCCATCGCGGGGACGACCCGGACTGGGCGCTGTCCCTCATCGCCACCCTCCGGAACGCGGACGGCGTTCAACGCGTCGCGTGGGAAGACATGGCCTGAACGCGGTCGGCGGCGTGCGACTTTCCGGAAAGTCTATCCTTCGCCGGTGTTGAGAAAATTGTCTTGATGACTTTTGCCTGCTGAATACAAACTCCGCGCCATCTTTTGTGCTTGCCGCCAACGCGGTTTGCCACATTCGCGGATTGCGTGCATGGTCGAGGCGGCCGGGGGGGCTGTCTCGTCTTGCGGATTCACTGAGGCTCGGAGCGTCACGATGGACCGCACGCGTGCAGACCGGTGCCTCGAAATCGCCCGCGCGTTGCGCACGGCGGCCGAGGAGACGCGGCGGACGCTTCAGACCTCGCGCGATCTCGTCCGGCGCTCGGCGGAGCAGTCGCTCTCGGCGGCGGGACCCACGACGCACCGCGACGACGACCTCCCGCCCTCGAAGGACTTGGTGGAGTCCGTCATCGACGCCTACGAGACGGCGCAGGACGAGGCGGACGCGCAGACCTGCCTGCTCCTGGGCCATGTGCTCCAGCATCTGGGGCGGCGCGTCCTGAATACGGTCGGCCCGAACGGGATGGGTATCGCCGTGCACTGAGCGCACCGTTGCGGCCGCCAGCGAAGAGGGCACATGACCGGTGAAGATCCCTACGGCGAGGGTCATGCCAACGCGCTGGGCCGCATCGCCTCCACCCTCGGGGTGCCGGTGGAGGCCTTCCTCGCGGCCGACCCGGCGGCCGGTCCGGACCTCGCGTCGGCCGGGATGGACCTGGACGCCTCGGCCCAGGTCCTGGCGCTGCTGCGCCTGTTCGTGCGGCTGAAAAGTCCCGAGGCACGGGCCCGCTGCCTGTCCTATGTCGTGCAGGAGGCCATTCACGACGGTTGATCCACAAGGCCGTCCCCCACACGTGGCCAAGCCTGGCGATGCTCGGCTCGATCGGCGCCGTGGCATCGACCGTGAGGTTTGAAACACGATCATGGACCAGGATCACTTCCCGATCATCGGCCTCGGCGCGTCGGCCGGCGGCATCGAGGCCATGCGCGGCTTCTTCCGCGGAGTGCCGGAGACGCTGACGGCGGCCTTCGTCGTCGTGACCCATCTCAGCCCGCAGCACGAGAGCCTGCTGCCGGATGTCCTGGCCCGCTTCACGCCCCTCACGGTCGTGGCCGCCACCGCCGGCGTGGCGGTCCAGCCGGGCCATGTCTACGTCATGCCCTCCGGCCATACCCTCGGCATCGCGGACGGCCGGCTGACCCTGAGGCCGCTCGGGCCGGAAGGCCGCGAGACGAAGCCGATCGACCTGTTCCTGACCGCCCTGGCGATCGACCAGGGCGAGCGTGCGGTCGGCGTGATCCTGTCCGGCGGGGACGGAGACGGCGCCATCGGCGTCAAGGCGATCAAGGAATACGGCGGCCTGACCCTGGCCCAGGTGGCGGACGGCTACGGCCCGGAAGCCGCCGACATGCCGATCAGCGCGATGCGCACCGGCTTCGTCGATTTCGGCGAGACGGCCGAGCGGATGGGAGACCGGATCGCCGCCCACATCCTCAAGGATCGCAGCGCCTCCCCGGCCTCGGAGGAGGGCCAGGCGAACGACGAGATCGACGCCGAATTCCTCAAGGAAACCTTCGGCATCCTCCGTCGGCAGGTCGGCCACGACTTCTCCGGCTACAAGCCCAGCACCTTCATCCGCCGGCTGCAGCGGCGCATCAGCATCATCGGGGCCTCCGGGCCGAGCGGCTACCTCAAGCTGCTGCGCGTGGATTCGGCCGAGGTCGGAGCGCTGTTCCGGGACCTGCTGATCGGCGTGACCAACTTCTTCCGCGACACCGCCGCCTTCGACGCCCTCGCGACCCAGGTCGTCCCCAAGCTGTTCGACAACCGCTCGTCGTCCGACGTGGTGCGGATCTGGGTGCCGGCCTGCTCCACGGGCGAGGAGGTCTACTCGCTGGCCATCCTCGTGCGCGAACACATGGCGACCCTGGCCGATCCGCCGCGCGTGCAGATCTTCGCCACGGATATCGACGAACGCTCCCTCACGGTCGCCCGCGCCGGGCGCTACCCGCGGGCCTATCTCGACGCCGTCTCGCCCGAGCGGATCGCCCGGAACTTCGTGACCGAGGGCAACAGCGTGATGGTCGGCAAGGATCTGCGCGACCTGTGCACCTTCGCCCCGCACAGCGTCCTGCGCGATCCGCCGTTCTCCCGGCTCGATCTCGTCTCCTGCCGCAACCTGTTGATCTATCTCGGCGTCGAGGCGCAGCAGCAATTGATGCCGGTGCTGCACTACGCGCTGCGCCCGCGCGGATACCTGTTCATCGGCATGGCCGAGAACGTCACGCGCTTCGAAGACCTGTTCGACACGATCGACAAGCGGCACCGCATCTTCCAGGCCCGCGACGCGATCGTGCTCGCGCGGCTGCCGGCGATGTCCGGCCCCGAGACGCCGAGTTTCACGAGCGTGGCACAGCATCGGCGGCGCAACGCGACGACGCACATGGCCCTGCGGCACGCGGTGGAGGCCCAGGTGCTGGCTGAGTTCACCCCGCCGCACGCCGTCGTGACGCGGACAGGCGAAGCCGTGCACTACTCGTCGCGGATCGGCGACCATCTGGAGGTCGTCGCGGGCCAGCCGACCCGCGAACTCGCGGCGATGGCGCGCAAGGGGCTGCGCCTGGAACTGCGGACGGCCCTGCGCGAGGCGATCGAGGGCAATACGCGGGTCGTGCGCGGCGGCATCGGCGTCGAACTGCCCGATGGCCGGCTCCAGACGGTCTCCCTCGTCGTCAAGCCATTGCCCTCGCCCGGCGAGACCGAGCCGTTGTTCCTCGTCGTGTTCAATGAGGTCGCCGCCCCCGTCACGCGGGAGCGGCAGCAGAGCCTGGAGACGGACGAGCGGGACAGCGTGATCCAGGGGCTGGAGCGCGAACTGGCCAGCATGCGCGAGCGGCTTCAGGCCGTCATCGAGGAGTATGAGACCTCCCTGGAGGAGCTGAAATCCTCGAACGAGGAGCTCTACTCCGTCAACGAGGAGATGCAGGCCGCGAACGAGGAGCTCGAAGCCTCGAAGGAGGAGACGCAGTCGCTGAACGAGGAGCTTCAGACGGTCAATTCCGAGCTGGCGGCGAAGATCGAAGCCATCGACCAGATGACCGACGACCAGTCGTTGCTGTTCGAGGGCACCAACACGGCGAGCGTTCTGCTGACGCCCGATCTCCGGATCCGCCTGTTCACGAACGCGGCGGCGCAGATCTTCGGCCTGCAGCCGAGCGATGTCGGCCGCTCCCTGCGCAACTTCTCGGCGCCGATCCCCCTGTCCTGGCTGCAGGAAGAAATCCCGGCGGTGCTCATGGAGAAGCGGCCGTTCGAGCGGACGGTCGATGGGGCCGATGGCGCGCGGTACCGGGTCCGGCTGATCGCCTCGACCCGGAAGGGCGACCGATTGCCCGGCATCGTCGCGAACTTCACCAATCTCCTCGAAGAGAAATGACCGGGGAGGGGCCGTCCGGCACCCTCCGACCCGGCTTTCTCAAAAAAGATTGCGTTGCTGAGAAAACTATCTTCGCGGAGCAGCTTCAAAAGACTGGCAAAATAGCGGCGGCCCGCGCACAAAAACTCACTATTGTGAATGAAAGCACGGAGAATCTGCTATATGGCTACCGCATCGCTGGCATCGTGATGTGGGCGCCGGCGGCTGGTAGACGGATGCGCTCCCGCCCCGAACAGCGGGAGAGGCATGCCTCGCTACTTCTTCGATATCCATGACGGGCTGTCGCTGAAGCGCGATGCGATCGGGATGGAATGCGATGGCTTCCGCGGCGTCCGCGTCGAGGCCATGCAGACGCTGCCGCAGATCGCCTGCGACCTGATTCCGACGGATGGCGACCGGCAGGCCTTCACCGTTCTCGTGCGGGACGAGAACGACAGCACCGTCTACACGGCGACGCTGACCTTCGCCGGGTTGTGGATGGGCGACACGCCGATCCCCGAGGTCGAGACGGACGCCTTCGGCTGAGAGGCCAGCCTCACTCGCTCCGCCGGCTGAGGTGCAGGTAATCGGGATTGAAGTCGCAATAGGCTTTCAGGCGATCCACGTCGGGAATGATGAGCCGGCGCCGGCGCAGGACGATCAGTCCTTCGTCGCGCAGATATTGCAGCGTCCGGTTGACGTGGACGGACGTGAGGCCCAGCACCTCCGCGAGTTCCTGCTGGGTGAGGGGGAACGGGTAGTTGTTCGCATCGCCCACGCCCGCCGCCCGGAGCCGCACGAGCAATTCGCAGAACAGATGTGCGATCTGCTGCGGTGCCTCGCGCAGGGCCATGTTCACCAGCCATTCGCGCAGGATCGCCCCATCGACCAGGGTGGCCCAGTGGAAGGCGTGGGAGATGCGCGGATAGTTCTCGACCAGTTCGAGGATCGCCGTGCGCGGCAGTTCCGCGACGGTGCACGCCGACACGGCCATGATGCCGTGATCCATCGTCCCGAGGACCGCGCCGTGCAGGTCGGTGAAGTCGCCGGGAACGAGCAGGGCCATGATCTGGCTCTTGCCCTGGCGCAAGACCTTGTAGCGGCAGGCGAACCCGTCGAGCACGACGTAGACGTTCTCGGGGCGGTCGCCCTGCAGGACGATCTGCTGGCGCGCGCCGATCCGCCGGATTCCCGCGAGCCGGGCCAGCCGGTCGCAATCGGCCTCCTTGAGGTCCGCGCCGTGCCTGAGCTTGTTGATGAGGGGCCCGAACACCGCGCGCCCCGCGTGATCGCCCGCGTGACCCTCCTCGTTCCCCTCGAGCGGGGCCGGGACGCTGCGCTTGACCTCCTGCCGGACGGTGCTCAGCACCCTGCGACGGCCCTGCAGGTCCGAAATGCCGACATAGGCGCGCAGAAGACCGATCATCTCCTCCACGGCCGCCGGTGCTGTCTCGGCGTGGAGTTGCTCGACAGAGATGCCGAGAACGGACGCGATTTCCTTTGAATGCGTCCCAAACTGGGCTGCAGAACCAGATGCCTGGGACATGCCGCAGGGTAATAAGCTGGAGCCCCCACGTATACAACTTAGTTTATTTCTATTGCGCAATCGGTCCCATCGCTAAGACAATTTGCCGTTATTTCTGACTTTTGATGTGTGACGATACCCGGCGCGACGTTCCTTTTGGACGACTGACGTCGCGCCGAATTATCCGGCGCCGTGCGGCGGGCGGCGGGACAAGCGGGCGCCCTCCGGCGGGCGCCGCGTGAGATCCCTGGCCGCGACGGCCGAGGGCCGGGATACCTGAGGGGTCGCGGTCGGTTGGTACCCTGGACCAAGAAGGGATGCCATGACCGAACTTACCTCGCTCAACGCCGGCCACGGTGGCGAGACCCACCAGAATGCCGACGCCGACCACCCCGTGCTGACCACCAACCACGGCACGCCGGTCTCCGATAACCAGAACCAGCTCAAGGCCGGGCCGCGTGGGCCGGTCCTGCTCGAGGACGAGGTCTATCGCGAGAAGATCAACCACTTCGATCACGAGCGCATCCCGGAGCGGATCGTCCATGCGCGCGGCTCCGCCGCCCATGGCTACTTCGAATGCACGGAGAGCCTTGCGGACGTCACCGTCGCCGACCTGTTCCAGAAGAAGGGCCAGCGCACCGAGGTGTTCACCCGCTTCTCCACCGTGGCGGGCGGCGCGGGCTCGATCGACACGCCGCGCGACGTGCGCGGCTTCGCCGTCAAGTTCTACACCCGCGAGGGCAACTGGGACCTCGTCGGCAACAACATCCCGGTCTTCTTCATCCAGGATGCGATCAAGTTTCCCGACCTGATCCACGCGGCCAAGATGGAGGCCGACCGGGGCTACCCGCAGGCGGCCACCGCCCACGACACGTTCTGGGACTTCATCAGCCTCATGCCCGAGTCGACCCACATGATCATGTGGGCGATGTCGGACCGGACGCTGCCGCGCACCTTCGCCAACATGGAGGGCTTCGGCGTCCACACCTTCCGGTTCATCAACAAGGAAGGGAAGAGCACCTTCGTCAAGTTCCACTGGAAGCCCAAGGCCGGCCTCGCCTCGACCATCTGGGACGAGACCGTGAAGATCGCCGGAGCCGATCCGGACTTCCAGCGCCGCGACCTGTTCGAGCGCATCGGGCGCGGCGACTTCCCGACCTGGGAACTCGGCGTGCAATTGTTCGACGAGGACTTCGCCAACAGCCAGCCCTACGACGTCCTCGACGCCACCAAGATCATCCCCGAGGAAGTTCTCCCCGTCCGCATCGTCGGCAAGATGGTCCTCGACCGCTACCCGGACAACTACTTCGCGGAGACCGAGCAGGCGGCCTTCGTGCCGAGCCACGTCGTGCCGGGCATCGGCTTCTCGAACGATCCGCTGCTCCAGGGCCGGCTGTTCAGCTACACGGACACGCAGCTCTCGCGGCTCGGCTCGGTGAACTTCCACCAGCTACCGATCAACGCCGCGAAGGGGCGGGCCGCGGCGGCCGGCTGCCCGTTCATGAACCAGCAGCGCGACGGTCACATGCAGATGGCGGTGCCGAAGGGCCGCGCCAACTACGAGCCGAACAGCCTCGCCCGCGCGGGCGAGCCGGGCGGCGCCCGCGAGGACGCCTCCAAGGGCTACGTGACCTTCCCCTCGGAGGAGGAGGGGCAGAAGCTGCGCATCCGGCCGGAGAGCTTCGCCGACCACTACAGCCAGGCGCGGCTGTTCTTCCGGTCCATGGACCCGGCCGAACAGGCGCACATCGCCTCCGCGCTGGTCTTCGAGCTGTCCAAGGTGAGCCTGGAGCACATCCGGCTGACGATGGTCGCCAACTTGCGCAACGTCGATGAGGATCTGGCGACCCGCGTCGCCGACGGGCTGGCGATGGACCTGCCCCCCGCCTCGCCGACCGCCGCGCCGGTTCTGGACATGGCGCCGTCGCCGGCCCTGCGGATCATCCGGGGTCCCCTCGAGCGGCACACGCTGGAAGGCCGCACCATCGGCATCCTGATCGCCGACGGGACGGATGCGGGCGAGCTGAAGTCGCTGAAGACCGCGATCAAGGCCGCGGGCGGCCACGCGATGACCATCGCCCCGAAGGTCGGCAAGGTGCCGCTCTCCGACGGCTCGGCCATCGCCGCCGACGCGCAACTGTTCGGCCAGCCCTCGGTGACGGTCGATGGCTGCGCGGTGATCCTCTCCGAGAAGGCCGTCGGCAAGCTCGTGAAGGAAGCGGCTGCGGTGCAGTGGGTGATGGATGCCTTCGGGCACCTGAAGGCCATCGGCGCCAACGCCGCCGCCAAGCCGCTGCTCGACAAGGCGGGTGTCGAGGCGGACGAGGGCGTGACCGATCTCGGCGGCTTCGTCGAGGCGGCGAAGAAGCGGTACTGGGACCGCGAGCCGAAGGTCCGCACCCTGGCCTGACCGCACGTGGGGACGACCGCCCGGGATCATGATAGACCCGGGCGGTCGTCCCGTTCCGACCGCGCCGAACGCAATCGACGCTTCAAGGGTTTCCCGTGACCAGCCCCGAAACGTCGCGACACGGATGATGCCGAGCCCGGACGAAACCGGTCAGACCATCGACCTCACCACCTGCGACCGCGAGCCGATCCACGTGCTCGGCGCGACCCAGCCGTTCGGCTTCCTGCTCGCCGTCTCGGCCGACTGGATCGTCACCCGCGCCAGCGCCAACGTGGCGGACCAGATCGGGCACGCGGCGGAGGACTTGCTCGGCCTGCCTCTGGCCGCGATCCTCGACGGCGAGGCCATCCACCTCCTGCGCGGCCACCTTCAGACCCTGCGCGGGCCGGACGCCTTCGACCGGGTGTTCGGGGTGAACCTGATTCCGGGCCGACCGCCCTTCGATGTCGCCCTTCACCTGTCCGGCGGCTCCATCGTCATCGAGGCCGAGCCCTGCGCCACGGAGCACCTGAGCGCCGGCAACCTCGTCCGCTCGATGGTCGCCCGTCTCCAGCATACGGCCGACTTCGAGCCCCTGTGCCGCGAGGCCGCCCGCCAGATGCGGGCGCTGACCGGGTTCGACCGCGTCATGGTCTACCGCTTCGCACCCGACGAATCCGGGGAGGTCATCGCGGAGGCGGTGCGCTCCGGCCTCGACCGCTATCTCGGCCTCCATTATCCCGCCTCGGACATCCCAAAGCAGGCGAGGGCGCTCTACGAGCGGAACTGGCTGCGCATCATCGCCGACGTCGATGCCCCGGCCATCCCCGTCGTGCCGGCGCGCGACCCCACGGGCGAACCCCTCGACCTGTCGCTCTCGACGCTCCGCACGGTCTCGCCGATCCACCTCGAATACCTGCGCAACATGGGCGTGGCCGCCTCGCTCTCCGTCTCGATCATGCGGGGAGGGCGCCTGTGGGGCCTGTTCGCCTGCCATCACACCGAGCCGCGCCACATCTCCCTGGAGCGGCGCACGGCGGCGGAGCTGTTCGGCCAGATGTTCTCCTGGATCCTGGAGAGCCGCGAACGGGAGGTCGTGGCCGCCCAGGAAGCCCTGTCGCGGGAGACGCACAACCGCCTGATGAGCGCCATGGCCTCGGGCGGCACGGGCCTCGACGGCCTGTCCGACTTCGCCGAGGAACTGTCCGGCATCGTCGCCTGCGATGGGCTCGGCCTGTGGGTGAACGGCGCGATCACCCTGCTGGGGATGACGCCGACCCGCGAGGAGTTCACCGGCCTCGTCCGCTTCCTCAACCGCACGGCCGCGAGCCGGATCTACGCCGTCGATGAGATCGGACGCTTCCACGAGCCGGCCCGCGACTTCACCGAGCGCGCGGCCGGGATGCTCGCGGTGCCGGTCTCGCGCACCCCGCGCGACTTCCTCGTGTTCTTCCGCAAGGAGGTGGCGCGCACGGTGACCTGGGCCGGCAACCCGGAGAAGCCCGCAAATCCCGGCCCGAACGGCGTGCGCCTCAGCCCGCGCAAGAGCTTCGAGGCGTGGCAGGAGGTCGTGCGCGGTCGCTCGCTGCCCTGGTCGGAGGCCGAGGCCCGCACGGCGGAGGCGCTGCGAGTCACGCTGCTCGAAGTGATCCTGCGCTTGAGCGATTCGGCGGAGCGCGAGCGCAAGGAGGCGCAGGAGCGGCAAGAGCTCCTGATCGCCGAGTTGAACCACCGGGTCCGCAACATCCTCAATCTCATCCGGGGCGTGGTCACGCAGAGCCGGGCCGGCGCGGCAGACGCGGCGACCTTCACCGCCCTGGTCGGGGACCGCATCCAGGCACTCGCCCGGGCCCACGATCAGGTCACCTCCGCCAATTGGGGGCCTGGCTCCCTCGCCGAGCTTCTGACCGTGGAGGCCGCCGCCTATCTCGGCGCCAAGGCGGACCGCGTGGTCCTCGACGGAACCGACGTGCTGCTCGAGCCGCAGGCCTTCACGACGATGGCGCTGGTGGTGCACGAACTCGTCACCAACTCGGCCAAGTACGGCGCCCTGAGCGACAGCGCGGGCCGGGTGAATGTGCGCTGGGAGCGGGACGCCTTCGACGCCCTGGTCATTCACTGGTCCGAATCGGGTGGCCCCGCCGTCACGGCCCCCCGCCGCCGGGGCTTCGGCTCGACGATCATCGAGCGCTCGATCCCCTACGAACTCACCGGCGAGGCCGAGATCCGCTACGCCCTGACGGGGCTGACCGCGCGCTTCGCGATTCCGGCCACCTTCATTCGCGCCGCCCCGCCCCGGGCCGTGCGGACGACGAAGGCGGAGGAGCGCGTGCCGTTCGCCCTGTCGGGCACGGTGCTGGTGGTCGAGGACAACATGATCATCGCCCTGGAGGCGGAAGAAGTACTCACCGCCATGGGGGCGGAGACGGTGGACATGGCGGCCTCCGTCCGCGAGGCGCTGCGCCTGATCGAGACGTCGCCGCCCGACCGGGCGTTGCTCGACGTGAACCTCGGCTCCGAGACGAGCGTGGCGGTGGCGACCAAGCTCGCCGCCCTCGGCATCCCCTTCGCCTTCGCCACCGGCTACGGCGAAAGCTTCAAGGTCCCGGCCGAACTCGGCGACGTCCCGGTGGTCAAGAAACCGTACGGGGCCGACAGCCTGCGGGTCGCCTTCGCGCGGTAGGCTACGCGCGGTGCGACCCGCCCCGTCGTCAGCGCAGGAGGTTCGAGGGCGCGGGCGGGCTCGCGTTGAGCAGGGTGATCGTCACCCGCCGGTTCGACGCGATGTAGGGATCGTCGGGGAAAACCGGCTCGGTGTCGGCGCGTCCCACCACGGACGCGAAGTTGTCGTTGGGCACCCCGGCACCCGACAGGATCTCCCGCACCGCGAGGGCACGCCCGGCGGTGAGGTTCCACGGTTCGACCGCCGGCGTCGCGCCCGGACGCGCGGTGGCCGTGTGGCCGGTGATCGTCAGGCGGTTGGGCAGACGGCGCAGGGTCGGCGCGATCGTCTCCAGTACGCGCCGGGTGCGCTCGTAGGGCTGGACGGAGCCGTCCTTGAACATGGAGCGGCCGTTCTCGTCCATGAGGGACACGTTCACGCCGTCCTTGGTCGGCTCGATGACGATGTTGTGCGACAGCTCGTTGATGTCCGGCATCGTCTGGAGCGCCTGCCGGAGGCTGGCCATGGCGCTGAAGTTGGCCTGCGCGACGGTGGCCGAGCGGGTGGCATCGAGTTCGCCGGTGCGGGACGGCTTGGTCATGCGCGCCGTGTCGTCCGGTTCGTCGGAGCCCGTCTCCGTGTCGCGGGGGGTGGACGACTTCTTGCCGGCCGAATCGAGGGCGGTGCCGTACATCATGCCGCCCGCGCCGCTGCTCGTGGGGCTCAGCGCCGCCGGCGCGAAGTATTCCGCCAAACCGATCTTCTGCTCCTGCGTCGTCATGCTGATCAGCCACATCAGCAGGAAGAACGCCATCATGGCGGTCACGAAATCCGCATAGGCGATCTTCCAGGCCCCGCCGTGATGGCCATGGGCGGCCTTCTTGACCTTCTTGACGATAATGGTGGCCATGGACGTCCCTGCTGGAGATGGAGGCCGGTCTAGGCGGGCAGAGCGGCGGTCGCTTCTTCGACCTCGGTGAAGGTCGGACGGACTTCGCTCATCAGGGACTTGCGGGCGAATTCGATCGACATCACCGGCGGCTGGCCGCCGATATGGGCGAGCAGGCCCGCCTTGAGGGACAGGTAGTACTTGGCTTCGGCGGCGAAGAGGCTCTTGAGCGACTGCGCCATGGGCCCGAAGAAGCCGTAGGCGACGAAGACGCCGAAGAAGGTGCCGACGAGGGCGCCGCCGATCAGGTGTCCCAGCACCTCCGGCGGCTCCTTGATCGCGCCCATCGTCTTGATGACGCCGAGCACGGCGGCGACGATGCCGAGGGCCGGCGTGCCGTCCGCGAGCGACTGCATGGCCGACACGAGACGCTCCTGCTCCTCGTGGTGCGTCTCCAGCTCCTCATCCATGAGGACTTCGATCTCGTAGACGTTGTTCACGCCCAGCGTCACCATCCGCATGTAATCGCAGACGAACTCGACCGCGTGATGGTTCGCGGCAAAGGTCGGGAAGGCGTTGAACAGCGTCGACTCGCTCGGGTTTTCGATGTGCGGCTCGAGCGCCATCGCCCCCTTAGACTTCACGAACTTGAACAGGGAATACTGCATCCCCAGCAATTCAAGATAGGATTGCTGGTTGTACTTGGGGCCTTTCACGAGGGTGAGCAGCATGCCGGGCACGGCCTTGAGCACCGGCCCGATGTTCCCGATGATGAAGGCGCCGATGGCCGCGCCGAGGATGATGACGAACTCGTAGGGCTGCCACAGGACGGCCAGATGGCCCCCCATCTGCGAGTAGCTGCCGAAGACGCAGGCGAAGACGACCAGTGTGCCGACGATCAGCCGCATGATGTGCCATCCTTGCGTGGCGGCAGAGACGGCCCGCGCGACGCTACCAGTGGGGAGCATCGTCCCACCGAGCCTTTAACCCACCCTTTCTCGAAAGGCGGGGTCATGCCGGTGCCGTGCCAGACCGAGTTTCACGCTACGGATTTCTCGCAAGCCGATTAAAAATCCGTTTGCGGAACATGATCTGCAATCGTTCATTTCTCGCGATGAGCAAAACAGAGGATGACGCCTCTACAGCGTAAGCCGATCAGTTTCGCCGCCGGCCTGCCCGAGGCAGGCGTCTGTGCTATCGTTTCGTCTGGCAGAACCGCTCGTCCTGCCACGCCCCTCCGCCCGGCTGCACCGCAGTGAAGCAGGCGCCCTCCGGCCGGTGGCCGTCCGGCAGGACGGCGTTCGACGGCCCGTGCACGATCTCCTCCCGCACGAAGCCTTCCGTTTCGCCGTAGACGACGCGGCACCAGCCCGCTTGGCACGACCGGACGTCGAGGGGCGTCTCGCGTTCGATCTCATCCAGCACGCGGGCGCTGCTGCGGGGGGCCGCATAGAAATAGGTGTCCCAGCGGGCCGCCTCCGGCGCGGCCGACGCCGGCACCGCCGCGCCGCAGAGCAATCCGGCCGTCAGGGCCACCGACCAGATCCGTCCCATCGACCCGTCTTCCCGCTGGGGCCGATCCCGTCGGCCCACCGCACGGTATCGCGTCGCCCCTCCGGCGGACTTGATAAATGTCATACCGAACTGACACCCATGCTGTCATTTCTCGATGACACATGGGGTGCCAGGGGCCGCAGGCATGGCGATGCTCTCGTTCGAGCGGAAATACCGGATCGCTGGCGGCACGCTGGTGG
The DNA here is from genome assembly GCF_038442315.1 of Methylobacterium litchii. Taxonomy (NCBI): domain Bacteria; kingdom Pseudomonadati; phylum Pseudomonadota; class Alphaproteobacteria; order Hyphomicrobiales; family Methylobacteriaceae; genus Methylobacterium; species Methylobacterium litchii. The sequence goes on from NZ_JBBXMY010000008.1 coordinate 27,856, forward strand.
GCGGGAGCCTGTTCGATTTCTGGGTCGGGCCGTTCTACGTCGGCTTCTTCGGCGTCACGGCGGCGTTCTTCGCCCTGCTCGGCACGTTGCTCATCGTCTACGGCGCCGCCATCGGCCCGACCTGGGCGCTGTTCCAGATCAGCATCGATCCGCCGCCCATCGCCAACGGTCTCGCCTTCGCGCCGCTGAAGCACGGCGGCCTCTGGCAGATCATCACGATCTGCGCGCTCGGCGCGTTCGTCTCCTGGGCGCTGCGGCAGGTGGAGATCTGCCGCAAGCTCGGCATGGGCTACCACGTGCCGGTGGCGTTCTCCTTCGCCATCCTCGCCTACGCCTCGCTCAACGTGGTGCGGCCGATCCTGCTCGGGGCCTGGGGCTACGGCTTCCCCTACGGCATCATGAGCCACCTCGATTGGGTGTCGAACGTCGGCTACCAGCACCTGCACTTCCACTACAATCCCGCGCACATGATCGCGGTGACGTGCTTCTTCACCACGACCTTCGCCCTCGGCCTCCATGCCGGCGAGATCCTGGCGGCGGCCAATCCCGGCAAGGGCAAGCCGGTGAAGTACGACGAATACGAGAGCGCCTACTTCCGCGATACGATCGCGTATTCGATCGGCGAAATCGGCATCCACCGGCTCGGATACTTCCTCGCCCTGAATGCGGGGCTGTGGAGCGCGGTCTGCATCATCATCTCCGGGCCGTTCTGGACCCAGGGCTGGCCCTATTGGTGGGACTGGTACCTGAACCTGCCGATCTGGAGCACGGGCGGCAAGATCTGATCCGCCCCCGTCCTCGACGACATCCACACGGAGATCACCCGGATGCCGCAGTTCCACACCCTGTGGACGCATATCGAGCTGCGCGGCCCCGACGAGGCCGGCCCGCCGCTTCAGATCGGCTCGCCCGGCCGCATCGGAAAGCCGTTCCACTCGCAATGGCTGGGGCGCATCGGCGAGATGCAGGTGCTGCCGACCCATCTCGGGCCGACTGGCGTGGCCTCCCTGCTCTGCGGCTTCATCGCCATCGAGATCATCGGCCTGAACATGCTGGCCTCGGTGGATTGGAACCCGGTGCGGTTCATCCGGCTGCTGCCGTTCCTGTCCCTCGATCCGCCCCCGGCCAAGTACGGCCTCGACCCGTTCCCGCCGCTGCGCGAGGGCGGCTGGTGGCTGATGGCGGGGTTCTTCCTCACCGCCGCGATCCTGCTGTGGTGGGTGAAGATGTACCGCCGGGCGCGGGCGCTCGGCATGGGCACGCACATCCCGTGGTGCTTCGCCAGCGCGATCTGGCTCTACCTCGTGCTCGGCTTCATCCGCCCCATCGCCATGGGCTCGTGGTCGGAGGCGGTGCCGTTCGGGGTGATCCCGCACCTCAACTGGACCGCGACGTTCTCGGTCCGCTACGGCAACATCTTCTACAACCCGTTCCACATGCTCTCGATCTCGTTCCTCTACGGATCGACGATGCTGTTCGCCATGCATGCCGGGACGATCCTGGCGGTGACGCCGCTCGGCGGCGAGCGCGAGACCCATCAGATCACCGACCGGGGCACGGCCGCCGAGCGCGCGGCCCTGTTCTGGCGGTGGACCATGGGATTCAACTCGAACTACGAGTCGATCCACCGCTGGCTCTACTGGTTCGCCACCCTCGTCACGCTGACCGGTGGCATCGGCATCCTCGCCACCGGGACGCTCGTCGACAACTGGTACCTGTGGGGCGTCAAGAACGGGCTCGCGCCGCAATACCGGCCGGCACCGGACCTGCCCGCCGCGCCGCCGGCAAAGGCGCTCAAGACCATGCAGGACAAGGTGCTCGGACGATGAGGATCGGCCCTCCCATCCTGGCGGTCGGCCTCGTCTGCGCCGGCCTGTTCACCCTGTTCGTGCCGACCTGGAACCTGCCGACGAAGGGCACCCAGACCGGCCCGAACGGGCCGTCCCTCGTGCAATACGCCCCGACGGGAAGCCCTCTGTTCCAGACGCGGAACGGCCCGCCCCCGGCCAATCCGCCGCTGATCGAGGACACCCGTCCGGCGACGGAGGCGTACAAGAACGTCACCGTGCTGACCGACCTGAATGCCGGGCAGTTCATGCAATTGCAGCAGGCGATCACCAATTGGGTCGCCCCGCAGCAGGGCTGCGACTTCTGCCACGCGGGGGCCGATTTCGCCTCGGACGCGAAGCCGACCAAGGCCGCCGCCCGCGACATGATCAAGATGGTCCGCCATCTCAACGCAGACTGGACGGAGCATGTCGGCGCGGCCGGCGTGACCTGCTGGTCCTGCCACCGGGGCCAGCCGGTGCCGGCGGAGATCTGGTTCTCGCGCCCGCCCCACCCGCAGGGCGCCCACATGGACAAGCCGGAGAACTGGAACGAGTCCGGCGACAGCGTGCGCCAGTTCTTCCCGAATGCCGGCTACGAGCTCTACCTGCTGCAGGACACGCCGGGCCTCGCCCAATCCTACACGGCGCTGCCCAACGGGCAGGTGGCCGACCAGGTCGTGGTGAAGCGCCTCTACGAGGTGATGATGCAGATGTCGGCCGGCATGGGCGTCAACTGCACCTACTGCCACAACTCCCGCGCCTTCTACGATTGGGGCCAGAGCCTGCCTGCCCGCTGGACCGGCTATTCCGGCATCCAGATGGTCCGGGACATCAACCGCAACGTGCTGCTGCCCCTGGCGGTGCGCATGCCGCAGACCCGTGAGACGGCGGACGACCCCCACACGATCGTGCTGCCCGACCGGATGCGCGGTCCGCAGGAGGGCAACGGCTTCGTCCTGTGCGGCACCTGCCATTACGGGCTTCCGAAGCCCGCCGACCACGCGCAGGAACTGCTCACGGTCTTCCCCGGCCTGAAGGGGCCCGGCCGCGAACACGCCGCCTCCGCCGCCGACCAGGGAGGCCAGCCGTGAACGAGGGCGTCAGCCAGATCGCCGGATCCGCCGGCCACGGGATCGACCCGGCCACCGGCCTCGTCGGCAGCACGACCGCCAGCGACGCGGTCGGGGCCTGGGGGTTCCACCTCGGGGCGGTGACGCAGCACATCGACGGCGTCGTCGTGCTGTTCTGGGCCTTCGCGCTCTTCTTCGGCGCCCTGTGCTGGTACCTCCGCGCCGAGGACAAGCGCGAGGGCTATCCGATGGAGGACCCGACGCAGCCTCCCCGCGCCCATCCCCTCGTCGGCTTCCCGCCGCCGCCCGCGCCCAAGACTTTCACCCTCCAGAAGGGCGGGACGGTCACCCTCCCGAACTTCATCTCCCCCCCGGAGGTGCCGGCCCGCCATCTCCATCCGTTCCCCGGCTCGGCCTTCGTGCCGACCGGCGCCAACCCGATGCGCGACCCCATCGGCCCGGCCTCTTGGGTGCTGCGCGACGAGGAGCCCCTTCTGATGGAGGGCGAGAAGCTGCAACTCGTGCCCCTGCGCGAAGTCGGCGACGCATGGCACGTCCAAGGGGGCGATTCCGATCCGGTCGGGATGCCGGTGGTCGGGCGGGACGACAAGGTCGCCGGCCATGTCCGCGACCTGTGGGTGGACCGCGGCGCCAAGCTGCTGCGCTACCTCGAGGTCGAGCTGAACGACGGGCGCCGCCGGCTGATGCCGGTCTTCTTCGCCAACGTCAGCCCGAAGTTCCGCCGGGTGAAGACGCGCTCGATCTTCGCCGAGCAGTTCGCGGCGATTCCCGAACTGAAGGATCCCGACCGGATCACCGCCCGGGAGGAGGATCGGATCAGCGCCTACTTCGCCGGGGGCAAGATGTTCGCCGAGGGCGTGCGCCGGGGCGCGTTCGGCGGCGGGGCGGACGCCCGCGACGGGCTCGGCCGGAAAACCAGGGCATGACGATGCGCACGGCACACCGCGCCACTTCCCCCAGCGCTCCCCCGCGCCCCGTGGGCGTCCGCCTGGAGCCCGGCGAGCAGATCCTGTGGCAGGGCCGCCCGGAGGCGTCGGCCCTGCGCCGCCACCTCCTGAAGGGGCGCTGGCTCGCCGCCTACTTCGCCCTCCTGCTCGGGTGGAAACTCGCGCTGATCGTCGCTCTCCGGGGCCTGCGCCCCGAGGAGGTGTTCGACACGGCCGTGCTGCTAGGTCAGGGCGCGGCCCTCATGGGGATCCTCGCCTACCTCGCCTGGGCGCTCGCCCGCAGCACGACCTACACCGTCACGAGCCTGCGCGTCGTGATCCGCCACGGCATCGCCCTCCAAGGCACGGTCGACATCCCCCTCCGGGCCATCCGCAGCGTCGCCGTGCGGATCCACGGCGACGGGACCGGGGACGTGGCCCTGGCCGTGCGGGACGGGGGCGGGGTCGGGTACAGCAAGCTCTGGCCGCATGTCCGCGGCCTGAGCCCGTCCGCGCCGGTACCGATGCTGCGTGGCCTTCGGGACGCCGCGCTCCTCGGGATCCGCCTCGCCCGGCGCCTCGACGACCCCGCGCCCGCCCTGACCGGGCAGGACATCCGACCCAGGGCGACGCCGCACGCGACGGCGGCCTGACGGGAAGCAGCCATGACGACGGACCTCCTCCAGGCGCTCCTGGCGGCGCTGGTGCTCGGGCTCGTCGGCGCCGTCTCCCTCGCCGTGGGTGAGCCCCTGCTGGTGCCGAGCCTCGGGGCCGCGATCCTCCTGCAGGTCCACCTGCCGGACCTACCGAGCGCGCGAGCCTGGAACACGGTCGTCGGCCAGCTCTGCGGCGTCGCCTGCGGTTTCGCGGCGCTCTACGCGCTCGGGGCCGCGCATGACCCGAGCTTCAGCGGGACCCACCCCCTGACGGTCGGGCGGGTGGCCGCGACGATGATCGCCGTGGCGGGGACCCTGCTGCTGCAGGCCCTCCTCGGTGCGGTCAACCCGGCCGGCGGCGCGACGGCGCTGATCCTCACCCTCGGCTCCGAGGCCGCCACCCTGGCCGGGGCATTGCGCCTGACGACGGCCGTGCTGCTGGTGACCGCCCTGGGGGAGGGCGCGCGTCGGCTCTCCCTGATGCTTCGCCGCTAAGCCGAAGCCCGTTCGCCGGAGCGGCGCCGATCCTCGTCGAAATGCAGGTAGACGGGATCGAACTCGGCCGTGGTCACGAGGCCGGGCCAGTCGCCGATGGTCAGGTGGCCGCCCTGGAGGACGATGCGGCACTGCGCCCGCAACGTCCGGAGCGACCGGTTGAAATGCACCGCCGTCACGCCGACGGCATCGGCGAGCTCCGCCTGCGTCGGCGGCAGCGGACAGCACAGATTGTCCGCGAGGCCTACGGCGCGCTGGCGCATGTACATCTCGCAGAACAGGTGCGCCGTCCGGCCCAGGGACTGACGGCGGCCGAGGGTCATGATCCGCTCGCGGTAGACCGAGGCATCGACCAGCGTGTCGCGCCAGAGCGCCGCCATGACCCCCGGACGGCCGACGACGAGGGCGCGCATCGCCTCGTGGGGAATGAAGGCCAGGGTGCAGGCGGTGAGGCTCGCCAGGGAATGGTCCATCACCGGCAGGTAGAGATGCTGCAGGTCGGGGATATCCCCGGCGATATAGAAGGACAGGATCTGGCGGTCGCCCGCCACGGTGTAGCCGTAGCGATGGGCCCAGCCCTCCAGCACGAGGCAGCAATGGGCGGGCCGTTCCCCGACCGTGGCGACGTCCTCATGGGGGCCGACCTGCCGGATCGTGTGCGGCAGGGCGAGCACGGCCCGCCGCTCCTCGTCGTTGAGGCGGATGACGCTCTCGAGTTTGCGGAGGAGGGGCGTCAGGGTCTGGGGGTGGTGGGATCCCGCCACGGCTATGCCTCGGCCCGGCGCGACCACGCGGCCGTCAAGGTCAGGATCACATCGAGCACGGAGGTCCCGGCCGCATCGCGGACGGCGACCGCGATCGTGTGCTGGTCGTGGAGGATGGCCTCTTCCGCCGCGATGCCCGTGAGCGTCCGCACGGCGATGGCCCGGACCTCGTCGAGGTCACGGCATTCCGCGCCGGTATCGTCCCGGTGCAGGCCGCCGTTCTCGATCTCGAAGAAGTAGCGGGCCAAGGCGACGGTCTCGGGGGCGGGAAGGTCCGGGCCAACCGGGCATGACCGGAATGGTTGCAGGCCGGCCGGGGCCATTCACGCGGCCGGTTGCACCGGCGACAGCAGGGCAGGGTCGGTGAGGCAGGCATCGGCGCCCCACAGGCCGGGCTCCGCGCCGCCCCGGGCGACGAGGGCGCCTCCGACGACGACGCGCAGCGCGGGATTGCGCGAGGCCCGGCGGATCACCGGCATCGCCCGCCGCAGGGCGGGCGAATGGGCGTCGCAGGCCAGGGAGAGCCCGAGGACGTCGTACCAGCCCGTCGCGAGGGCCATTGTGAGGTCCGCCAGGGGATCGGCACCGGTTCCCGCGATCGTCGTCGTCCAGCCCGCATCGCGGAGCAGCCCGGCGACGTGGCAGAGGCCGTAGGTGTGGGTTTCCCCCGGCGCCCCGGCGAGAAGGATGCTGCGGCCGGGCCGTGCTCGGCCGCGCCCGACCTGGGGGCCGATCGCATCCCGCAGGACGGATTGGAGCCGTCCCATCGCCTCCGTCACGTCGAGGAAGTCACAGAGATCCTCCTCCCACATCACGCCGAGATCGCGCGCCACCGGAGCCAGCATCTCCGCGGCGAGGACGGGCCAAGGGGTCCCACGAAGCGCCCACCGCGTGACCTCCGCCCGGAACCGAGCGGGATCGTCGAGCAGGAGCCTCGCCAGCTTGCGCGAATCCTGATCGGCGACTTGGAGTTGTTCACGATGGAGACCGCGCAGCGTCGGCAGGATCTCGCGGTCCATGAGGCCCGAGAGGATTGCCGTCGAGCGGGCGTGGGCGGGGCGCTTCGTCCACCCCTGCAATTCTTCCCGAACTTCGCATGCTCTTGCTGCGCCATATCTAGAAGACAATCCTTGCCGCCGACTATCATCTTCTAAAACTGGCATATGCATGGGAAGTATGAGTGCCAGATCTTAGGATTAGGCGCATTGATAAAAATCAAGCTCCCCTCACGCAGGTTCGGACGGCTCAGTGGTGAGCGATCGACCCGTCATCCACAGCACGTCACCCAAGCGTCACGAGCCGACTTTAATCCCTCGAAAACCGTGATTTTTTGAGGTTGCCATGGCCGACGCCGCCCTTGCTCCGACCGGAGCGGTTGGACATTCGCCTGCGGGCAAGCCTCGCCTCGACCATGGCATGCATCCGGGGGGCGTGATCGCCTTCCTGCTCGTCCTCGTGGCGGGCCTCGTCTACGCGGTCGTCAGCTTGATCACCGACATGAACGCGGTCGGTGAGGCGCCGCTCGCCTACGGCGCCTTCGCCCTGCTGGGCCTCGCCCTGCTGATCGCCCTCGGCTTCGAGTTCGTAAACGGCTTCCACGACACCGCCAACGCGGTGGCCACGGTCATCTACACCCACTCCATGCCGCCCCTCGTCGCGGTGATCTGGTCGGGGACGTTCAACTTCCTCGGCGTGATGCTCTCCTCCGGTGCGGTGGCTTACGCCATCGTCACGCTGCTGCCGGTGGAGCTGATCCTCCAGGTCGGCTCGGGGGCGGGCTACGCGATGATCTTCGCGCTGCTGCTCGCGGCGATCATCTGGAACCTCGGCACCTGGGCGCTCGGCCTGCCGAACTCGTCGTCCCACGCGCTGATCGGCTCGGTGCTCGGCGTCGGCCTCGCCAACCAGCTCATGGGCGGGCAGGACGGCACCTCCGGCGTCGATTGGAACCAAGCGTTCGGCGTGTTCAAGGCGCTCGCCTTCAGCCCGATCTGCGGCTTCGTGCTGGCCGCGCTGCTGCTGCTGGCCCTGAAGTTCACGGTGCGGCGCAAGGACCTCTACGAGGCCCCCAAGGGCGATGCCCCGCCGCCCCTGTGGATCCGTAGCCTGCTGATCCTGACCTGCACGCTGGTCTCCTTCTTCCACGGCGGCAACGATGGGCAGAAGGGCATGGGGCTCATCATGCTGATCCTGATCGGCGCCGCCCCCACCGCCTACGCCCTGAACCGCACCATGACCGCCGACGCCACGCCGGCCTTCGTGCAATCCTCGCAGGCCGCGAGCGGCGTCTTCGCGCCGCGGGCGAACGGCGCGGCGCAGCCCGATGCGGCGCAGGCCCGTAAGGTCGTCAGCGACGCGCTGAAGGCGAAGGAACTCGATAAGCCGCCGGTCTACGCCGCGCTGGCCGCCCTCTCCACCGACATCGCCAAGGCCGTGCAGGGCTACGGCTCGATCCGGCAGGTCCCGGCGGCCGCGACCTCCAACGTCCGCAACGACATGTACCTCGCCTCGGACGCGATCCGCCTGCTGCCGAAGACCGGCGCCAGCTTCTCGGAGGCCGAGACCAAGACCCTCAAGGGCTACACCGACCTGCTCAACGCCGGCACGCGCTACATCCCCGATTGGGTGAAGGTCTGTGTCGCCCTGGCTCTCGGCCTCGGCACCATGGTCGGCTGGAAGCGCATCGTCGTCACCGTCGGCGAGCGGATCGGCAAGACCCATCTCACCTACGCGCAGGGCGCGTCCGCCGAGATCGTCGCGGCGGGCACGATCGGGCTCGCCGAGCTCTACGGCCTGCCGGTCTCCACCACGCACATCCTGTCCTCGGGCGTCGCGGGGACGATGGCCGCCAACGGCTCCGGGTTGCAGATCGCCACCGTGCGCAACATGGCGCTCGCCTGGGTGACGACGCTGCCGGCCGCCATCCTGATCGCCGGCACGCTGTTCTTCATCCTCCGCCACGTCTTCTGACGATCATGGAGGCCCTGGCCGGCACGAATCCCCGCCGCCTCTGCGACGAGCCGCCCCTGCCGGGGCTGCTCTGGGCGATGCGGTTCGATGAGACCGGCCGGGGTCACCCGGTGGACAGCGACGCGCCGCCGCTCCATCCGGGAGGCTTCGGCGAAGGCTTCACCTGGCTGCACTTCAATCTGAACGACGCGCGCCTGCCGGCCCTGGTCGCGGTGGGGCGCCTCGGCCCGCCGCATCTCGCGGCTGCGTCCTTCGCGAGCGATCCGCACCAACGCATCGTCGTCGAGGCCGGTCACATCGGCGGCGTGGTCGCCGATCTCGTCCGCCAGGCCGGCGAAGGCCGCACCGTCGATGCGGGCGGGCGGCTGCACTTCGTGATGGGGCCGCGGCTCCTCGCCAGCGGCCGCCGCCATCCCGTGCTCGGGCCGGACCTCGCCCGGGACGCGGCGACCCAGGGGCATTGCATGCTCGCGCCGGTCCACCTGCTGGAGGGGATCGTCGATCACGTCATCACCGCCATGGTCGGGACGGGCAGTCGCCTCGCGGACGAACTCGACGAGATCGAGGATCACATCCTCGACGAGCGCGTGCGCGGCGAGCGCCGGAGGCTCGGGCCGATCCGGCGGGATGCCGTGCGGCTTCACCGGCAATTGCTCGGCCTGCGGGCCGTCTTCCACCGCCTCGAAACCGCCGACGAGGACGTTCCGCCCGCCGCGACCGCTGCGGCCGCGCGGATCGCGCAGCGCCTCGATGCCCTCGACCGGGACATGGTGATGCTGGCCGACCGCAGCCGTCTGATGCAGGAGGAGCTGTCCTCCTACCTCGCGCAGGCCTCCAACCGGCAGCTCTATACCCTGTCGGTGATGACCGCCCTGTTCCTGCCCCCGACCCTCGTGACGGGTCTGTTCGGCATGAACACCAAGAGCCTACCGCTCACAGAGGCCGAGGGAGGCTCCTTCGTGGCGATGGCCTTCGCCGGCCTTTCCGCGCTCGTGGCCTTCGGCGTGATTCGCGGCCTCGGCATCCGCCCCCCGCGGGATTGAACCGCCCGCTCAGTAGCGGGTGATGAAGCGCAGGCCGAACACCGTCGCGTTGCGCACCCGCTTGCCGTCCCCATCGCGTGGGTTGGCGATCCCGCCGCCCGGATGGACGACGTATTGGACGATCGGCTGCAGGGCGATGCCGGGGGCGAGCACGGCCTGATAGGTCGCCTCCACCAGCGTCTCGGCGCTGCGGCGGGGGGTGGGCGCGTCACCCAGCACCGCGGCGATCGTGTCGAGGCGCCGCGCGGCGCGGGAGATCCGCGTGACGCCGACGGCGAGGCCCAGCGTGTCGTCGGACCGGCCGGGGAACAGGCCGCGATAGGCGATGCCGGCGTCGAGATAGAAGTCCACGAGGTTGCGGTCGCCGGGGGAGGCGGAGGCGCGCAGGAAGACGCTGGCGCCGTCGTTGGGATCGTCCGGCTCCTGATAGATCGTCTGGTCGATCAGCCCATAGAGACCGGAATCCCCCGAGACCCATCGAGAGAGGCCGCTCGCCGGATCGGGGGTGAGGGCATCGACGCGGCCGAACCGGTGCCAGCCTCCGAGCGTCACGGTGCCCGGCCGACCCTGGGCGCCGGGGCGGGTGTTGTAGGCGTAGGAGACCTCCCCGATGACGAGCGGCGGATCGGAGACGGGGAAGCGGAGGCCGTTCGGGTTGCGGCGCTGCGGGTCGATCCCCGAACGCGGATCGCCGCCGCCCGGCGTGCCGTCGATCAGGCTCGTTTGGAAGGACAGTTCCGGCGTCGGCACGTATTTCAGGCGCACGGTCGGTGCCGAGAGGGGATAGGCCGGGCCGCCATCCACCATGTTCGCCGCGATGATCTCGGGCCAGCCGAACGTGCCGTTGCCGAACAGGATGCTGGTCTGGCTGACCATGTACTCGGTGTCGGCGGAGAGCTGGCCGACCCGGAGGAACAGCGTGTCGTCGAACAGGCTCTGCTCCAGCCAGATCTCCGACAGGCGCGAGGCGGGCAGGGCCTCGATCTCGCTGACGGTCATGAGGTTGCCGACCCGGCTGCGCGAGGTCCCGCTCCCCTGGATCTGGTAGAGCGTGGCGTGGGCCGTGGCTCCCTTCCAGCCGGCGAAGGTGTCGAGATCGACATCGACGTCGAGGTCGAGGAGCGTCAGGCCGGTGGAGCCCCGCCGCAGGCCGCCACGCATGTTGCGGTAGGTCTCGGCCACCGCGATCAGCCCGAAGGTGATCCCGTGCCGCTCGAGGAAGGCGCGATAGCCGCCGGGGTCGCCCGCCGGACCCAGGAGCGGCTGGAACGAGGTCGTCACCTCCGCCGCGCGTCCTACCCCGAAGACGGGCTGGGCCACCGAGGTCTGCGGATCGCCGCCGGCGCCGCCGGGCGAACCGATGGCGATGCCCTCGGCGGCGACCCGCGCGGCCTCGGTCTGCGCGGCGGCGGGGCCGGGCTGAAGCCACAGGCCGAGCGCGGCCAGGAAACAGAGGATGGTGCGGGACGCGGGACGCACCTCGATCTCCGGCCTGGGTGGGACGAGCGAGCAACGCCACAGCTTCATCACCGTTCGACGACAGCACAAGCAGGCCGCGTGCCTCGCCGCCACCGCCGTTCGGGTGGCCTGTCATCCGGGGCAGGGGCGAGTGACGTTAGTCGGCGTTCCAGAGCACCTGCACCTCCAGCCCTCCACCGGGCCCGACGCCAAACTCCATCCGCGCGCCCGCCGCCCCCGCCACGTCGCGGGCGATGGCCAACCCGAATCCGGTGCCCGGACGGCTTTCGTCCCAGCGTACCCCGCGCCCCAACCCCGCCAGCGCCGTCTGGCTCATCCCCGGCCCGTCGTCGCTGACGGACAGGCAGCCGCGCGGCCCGTCCCCCGTGCCGGTCACACGAACGCGCCGATGGGCCCACTTCCGGGCGTTGTCGAGGAGGTTGCCCAACACCTCCATCAGCTCACCCTCGTCGCCCGGATAGGTCAGATCGGCCGGGATCGCGACATCCCAGCTCAGTGAGCCCCCCTCGGGCAGCCGCTGCATCGTCGCGATCAGTCGCTCGGCGACGGGCGACACCGCACAGACCCGTTTCTGCAGATTCGTCCGCTCCGTCAGGCGGGCGCGGGCCAGGGCGCGCTCGACCTGCCCGTTCATCGCCCGCGTCTGCTCCGCGATCTCCTCCGCCAGCACCGGCTCCGCGGCAGAGAGGCCGCGCCTCACGGCGTCGAGCACGGCCAGCGGCGTCTTCAGCCCGTGCGCCATGTCCGCCGCACCGGCGCGCGCCCGCACGAGGGCCCGCTCCTGGGCGTCGAGCAGCCGGTTGAGATCGGACACCAGCGGGCGCACCTCGTCGGGAAAGGCCTCGGGCAACCGCTCCCGCGTTCCGGCATGGATCGCCGCGAGGTCGGCCCGGAGGGCGCGGAACGGCGCGAGTGCCCGGTGCACGAACACCGCCATCGCCAGGGTGAGGGTCCCGAACAGGGCCGCGAGCGAGGGCACCAGCAGGCTCAGGAACGTCGCCCGGCTCGCGGCCAAGTCGCGCCGATCCTCGGCCACGGCGACCCGCAGGCGCGTCGCCATCCCACCGGCTCCCCCGATCTCGATGGACCGCGACAGGGCGATCAGCCGCCCCCCGTCCGGACCCGTCGCGTCGGAGACCGTCGCTGCATCCCCGCCGCGATCGTCGGGCAAGTCGAGCTGCTTGTCCCAGAGCGAGCGCGAGCGGAGCAGCTTCCGGTCCGGGGCCTCGATCTGCCAGTAGAGACCGCCATAGGGCGTCGCGAACCGGGGATCGGGGGGCTCGCGCGACAGGGTGGGGGCGCCGTCGGGGGCCAGCCCGACCCGTCCGACGAGGAGCTTGGCCGCGCGGTCGAGTTCGTCGGCGGTGCGCGCCTCCAGCACGCGGTCGAAGATGATCGTCAGTCCGAAGCCCGCCAGCAGCAGCGCGAGGCCGATCAACGCGGCGGCGGCGAGCCCGAGCCGCAGGCGCAGGGAATTTCCCCTCACGGGGTCGGTGCCTTCGGGTGATCCGCAGGCACGAGGTACCCCTGGCCGCGCCGGGTTTCGATCACCCCGGAACCGAGCTTGCGCCGCAGGCGCGTCAGCAGGGCTTCGAGGGCGTTGGCTTCGCGGTCGCTGCCCACCCCGTGCAGGTGGTCGAGGAGTTCGCCGGCCGGCACCACCTGTCCCTGGCGGTGCATGAGGAAACTGAGCAGGCGGTATTCCAATGCGGTCAGGTCGACCTCGCGGCCGGCGACGCTGACGGCGCGGGTCCGGGTATCGAGCTCGACGGCCTGGGCGCGGAGGACCGGCGAGGCATGGCCTGCGGTGCGCCGCAGGATGGCGCGCAGGCGCGCGGTCAACTCCTCCATCCGGAACGGCTTGACGAGGTAATCGTCCGCGCCCGCATCGATGCCCTCGACGCGCTCGCGCCAGCCGTCACGGGCGGTGAGGATCAGGACGGGGATCGCCACGTCGGCCGCGCGCAGGCGGCGCAGGACGCCCAGGCCGTCGAGCCGGGGGAGGCCGAGATCGAGCACCATCGCGTCGTAGACCTCCGTGTCGGCGCGAAACCACGCGGCCTCGCCGTCGGCGACCACGTCGGCGACATAGCCGGCCCGTTCCAGGCCGTCCTTCACGTCCGCGGCGATGCGGGGCTCGTCCTCGACGATCAGCACCCGCACCGGACGGACTCCCCTGTGAGGTCAGTCATCGTCGTCCTCGTCGAGGATCTTGAGGGTGCGGGCTTCGACCTTCACGGTGCGGCGTTTGCCGTCCGCGTCCAGGATGCGCAGCTTATAGAGCCAGCGCCCGTCGTGACGCTTCAGGTCCACGGAGACGACGTCGCCGGGCACGGCTGTCCGGGCGGCCCGCAGGACCTCTTCGAGGGGCCGGATCTCGCCGCGTTCGAGGGCCCCCCGGGCCCGGTCGGCGTCGTCGTCCGCGCGCGACGGCGCGACCCCGGCGAGGCCGGAGCACAGGAGGGCGACGAGGAGGATTCGGCAGTGGGTCATGGGTCCAGGCGCTTTGGGACACTGAACCTGACGAGAGGCTGACAGGATCCGTCAGGGTGGCGGGTCTCGCATCCGGCAGAACGCTCCGCAGAAACCTCACTCGCGGAACTGACCAGCTATGTCCCTCATCCTCGGTATCCTCCTCACCGCCGCCGCCGCAATCGCCGGCACCCTCCTGTGCCCGTCGCCGCCGTCCTCGAACCGCCACCGGGTTCCCGGCCTCGCGCTGGCACTGGCCGCCGGCTTGGCTCTCGCCCTCGCCGGCAGGCCGGCCGAAGCCGGGGATCTGCTTCAGGGACGGGCCACGGTCGTCGACGGATCGACCCTCGTGGTCGGGGGCGTTCCCGTGACGCTCAGCGGGATCGTCGCCCCGGCCGCGAAGACGACCTGTTGGGATGCCCACGAGGCCCCCTACACCTGCGGACGCCGCGCCGCCGCCGAACTGACCGCGCATATCGGAACGGAAGGGCTGACCTGCGAGCGGTCGGGGCCCGCGGACGATCGATCGGCCGTGGCGGTTTGCCGGATGGGGGCCGAAGACCTCGGCGATTGGATGATCGCCCGTGGCTATGCGGTCCCCACCAGCGACGCGCCCGCGTCTTACAAGAAGGCGGCCGATCGTGCCTGGGGACAGCGTGTCGGCCTGTGGGCCGGGATCTTCGAAGATCCGACGAGCTGGCGACAGGCTGCCCGATAGGCCGGGGCATCGTGTCGCCGCTGCCAAGTCGATCCGCAATGGACGCCGGGGAAGATCAAGCAAGGTCGCGTGAACGATCCCCGCAACGGAAGTAAAATCCACCGTTGCAGGGATATGTGCTCGGCTACACTTAACCCGCCGGCAACGCTTGGTCGCGCTCTTAGGCGCCATCATCTCTCGGTTGCTTACGGACGCCCCATGCGCCTCACCCTTGGCCACAAGCTGACCGGCGTCGTGGGCCTGCTCGGCCTCGTCGCAATCGGCATCTCGGCCTTCGCCCTCCGCCAAGCCGAGGGCGAGAGGCGGCAGGCCGTCGCGACCGAGGCCACCTGGAACGCCAGCCTTCAGGCCAAGACGCTGGCGCAGGCGATCGAGCACGCCGTCGTCCAGGCCACCGCCATCTACATCGCCACCGACATCGACGAGGCCAAGACCCGGCTCTCCGCGCTTCAGGAGGCCCTGGCCGCGGTCGAGCAGGCCCGCGGCCCCTTCCTCGCGGCCATGGCTGAGCAGGTGTCGGCCGAGCGGAAGCGCAAGCTCGACCTCGCCGTGAAGGAGTTCATCGCCTACCAGACCGACACGGCCGAGATGGGCCTCACCCTGTCGCCCAAGGCCGCGCTGATCCAGGCCACCGACGAGGCCACGGTGAAGAACCGCGAGCGCATGGTGGCCGAGATCGGCACGCTCGGGCGCGAGACCCTGGCCCGGCTGGACGCCCAGCGCGCCGCCGCCGAGGAGGCCCGCCGCTGGACGACCCTGATGCTGCTCGCCGTCCCGGCCGTGGCGCTGATCCTCGGCCTCCTCGCCGCGTTCTGGATCATCTCCACGCAGGTTCGGCGCCCCCTCCATCGCCTCCGGGCGACGATGCTGGCGCTGGGGGCCAGCAGGCTTGAGGAGCGCGTGCCGTTCACCGGGCGTCGCGACGAGATCGGCGAGATGGCCCGGGCCATCGAAGGGTTCCGCACCTCCCTGATCGAGAAGCGCGCTCTCGATGCCGACGCCGTGGCCCGCTCCGGCCGGGACGCGCTCAGGGCGGATGCCCTGGCCCAGGCGACGCACGCCTTCGAGGTCGAGACCGGACGGACGCTTGCGGACCTCGCCGGCGCGGCCGAGGCGATGCAGGGCGCGGCCGACACGGTGTCCGCCACCGCGCGGCGCACGACCGACGAAGCCGGCCGGGCCACCCTCGCCTCCGGGCAATCCGTGGAAGTCGTCAACAGCATCGCCGGCGCCGCCGAGGAGCTGTCCAGCTCCGCCCGGGCGATCGAGGAGCAGGTGCGCTATACCAGCGACATCGCGGGCACCGCCCTCTCCGATGCCCAGGCCCTCGAAGGGACGGTGGCCGGACTGGCGCGGGCGGCCACCGAGATCGAGGCCGTGGTCTCCCTCATCCGCAGCGTCGCGGAGCAGACCAACCTGCTTGCCCTGAACGCGACGATCGAGGCGGCGCGGGCCGGATCGGCCGGCAAGGGGTTCGCCGTCGTCGCCGCCGAGGTCAAGGCGCTCGCGGGGCAGACTGCCTCGGCGACGGACCGCATCACCGCGCAGGTGGCGGCGATCCAGGCCGCCGCCGATGGGACGGTCGAGGGCATCGGGGCGATCGGACAGACCATCGCGAAGATGAGCGACGCCGCCTCCACGGTGGCCGCCGCCGCCGAGCAGCAGGGCCAAGCCAGCCAGGAGATCGCCCAGGCAATCGCGAACGCGGCGGCCGAGGCCCGCACGATCTCGGGCAGCATCGGCAGCGTTCGCGAGGCCGCCGCCTCGAACGAGACGCAGGCCGGGACGGTGTCGGACGGAGCCCATGACGTCGCGGCCAGCGCAAACGCCATGCGGTCCGCGATCGAGACTTTTCTCCATCGCGTCCATGCGGCGTGAGGCGGTGCGGGGGGCGCTATCGTCCTGAATGAGAACCGCGCCCATGGGTCTTATCCGCAGGCCAAGAATTCCCTGGCGCTCACCCAAGTATCCATACTTTTCGTTGCAAGCATCATTCTAAGTCAACGCAGCGTCATGGACGACGGCGCATCTGACCTCGGTGCACCCGCTTCACCGGACGGGCACCGTGCCCCGCGTCGGAGACCGCCCGCCATGCCCTCGCTTCGCCGGCACGTCTTACGGATCTCCTCTCTCGCGATCCTCGTGGCGGCGGCGGCTCCCCATCCGGCCTCCGCGCAGACCGTCTCCGAGATGGCCGCCCGCATGGATGCGATGCAGCGCCAGATGCAGGCGATGCAGCAGGAACTCGCGGCGCTTCGCCGGCAGGCCGGGACCCAGAAGCAGGCCCTCGCGGGCGAGGCGCGGGAGCGCCGCACCCTGTCTCGCGAGCAGGCACGCCTGGCCGAGCGGCAGTCGCGGCAGCAACAGGTCGCGCAGGCCGGCGGCCCCGGCGGGGCGCGGCCGGCGCCGAGCGAGCACACGCCGGTGATCCTGGCCAACGACCTCGTGTGCAATTCCGGCAGTTACGCCCTCGGATCGGCGATCTGCTTCACACCCGGCGGCTTCGTCGAATTGGCGGGGTTTTACCGGAGCGCCAACACCGTCTCGGACGTGGCAACGGATTTCAACGGCATCCCCTTCCGCAACAGCCCGCAATCGCGGGAGGGCGAGTTCCGCCTCTCCGCCCGCCAGAGCCGGCTCTCCGGCCTGTTCACCGCGCGCGTCGAACCGACGCTCCAGATCTCCGGCTACTATGAGATCGACTTCCTGGCGGCGGGCGTCACCTCGAATTCCCGCGAGAGCAACAGCTACGTCCCGCGCATCCGTCAGATCTTCGCCACCGTCGATTCCCTGGATACCGGCTGGCACGTCCTGGCGGGGCAGGCCTGGAGCCTGATCACCACCGATCTTTCGGGGATCACGCCCCTCAAGGAGCAGATTCCCCTCACCATCGACGCCCAATACGTGCCGGGCTTCAACTGGACCCGCAACCCGCAGATCCGGGTGGTGAAGGACATCGCGCCGGGCCTGTGGGCAGGGCTCTCGGTCGAGTCGCCTCAGAGCGTCCTGCCGCCGAGCCCCTTCGCGGCGCCCGGGACCGTCAACGTCAACAACAGCGGCGACGCGGCCGGGCTGCTGAACAACGCGACGACCTACTCGAACAACAGCATCCCCGACATCGCCGGCAAGCTCGCCGTCGAGCCGGGCTTCGGCCATTACGAAGTGAAGGGGCTGGTGCGCTTCTTCGACGACCGGATCGCGCCCGGCACGCTGACCGGCGGGCTTCGCACCGCGGGCCGCTCCGAGACGGCGGTCGGCTACGGCCTCGGCGGCGCGGCGACCCTGCCGGTGATCGACAAGCGCCTCGACCTCCAGATCAGCGGCCTCGTCGGTGAGGGGATCGGCCGCTACGGCTCGGCGCAGCTCCCGGACTTCGCCCTGCGCGCCGACGGCTCCATCGCGCCGACTCCGGTGTTCCAGCTTCTGGCGGGCGGCGTCTACCACGTCCAGTCCGGGACCGACGTCTACCTCTATGCCGGCTGGGAGCATGCCAACCGGACGGGGGCGTTCAACACCACGGGGTACGGCTCCCCGACCCTGGTCGTCACCGGCTGCAACGTCGAGAGCGCCGCGAGCGGAAGCTGCCAAGCCGAGACCCGCGACATCCGCCAGATCACCGGTGGCTTCTGGCACGACCTCTACAAGGGCGCCTATGGTCGCCTCGTCGCCGGCGCGCAGGTTTCTTACACCGAACGCGACGCCTTCCGCGGGACGCAGGGCGTCCAGCCCTCGACGCACCTCGTCACCGGCCTGACCTCCTTGCGCTATTACCCGTTCTGAGCCCCCGGCCTCCGGCCGCTTCGGAGCGGCAAGGCTCGGACGGCGTGATCCGCGGCCTGGAGATCGCCTTGCCTGGACGATGCTCGAAGTCGCCCAGGAGTTCCTGGGCCTTGCCCGAGGCTCGGCTTTCGCGTTCCTGATCCCTCCCGCCACGGTTAGCGGGAACTTGGGGCCGAGGGGCGCAGTCGGAGAAGCCCCCGCAGGATTCGGAACGGCAAAAACGCCAGCTTCAGAACGGCCCGGGCGAGCAGGACCGCCATCACCGCGAGGATGGCCAGCGCCGTGTTGAGCATCGGGGCGTTCCCTGCCGGGGTTGATCGCCCGAATTGGACCTGGACCGACGGCAACGCCCCATACGCCACGAACACGGCGATACGGAGGACGCTCGGTCGACCTTCGCGCGTTACCTTGCCGGCTGGCCCGAAGCGACACTCTGAGCTCGACAACTGATAGGGTACCCCCCTATACAATGCACCGCGAGGATGAACCGTCCGATGGCCCATACGATCAAGGACAAGACCAAGCTCCTGGCGCGGGTGCGCCGGATCAAGGGACAGGCGGAGGCCGTCGAGCGCGCCTTGGAGGCGGAGATCGGCTGCTCCGACGTCCTGATGCTGGTCGCCTCGATGCGCGGGGCCATCACCGGCCTGACCGCCGAGCTGATGGAAGACCACATCCGCCACCACGTCGTGAACCCGGACGCCGAGCCGGACGCCGAGCGCGCCCGGGGAGCCGCCGAGTTGATCGAGGTGGTGCGGACCTACCTCAAATAACGCAGGCCGCACCCATGACCGCACTGCCCGACCTGCTCCGGGAGGGGACCGCGCACGCCTGGCTTTTCGTGCCGACCGCCATCCTCCTCGGCGCCCTGCATGGCATGGAGCCCGGCCACTCCAAGACGATGATGGCCGCCTTCATCATCGCCGTGCGGGGGACCGTGCAACAGGCGGTCCTGCTCGGGCTCGCGGCCACGCTCTCGCACACGGCGGTGGTGTGGATCATCGCCTTGGGCGGCCAGTACCTCGGGCAGGAATGGGGGACGGAGGCGACCGAGCCGTACTTCCAGCTCGCCTCCGCTGTGATCATCGTCGGCATCGCCCTCTGGATGGCATGGCGGACGTGGCGCGAGCAGCACCACCCGCACGACCATGACCATCATCATCACGACGAGGCGCGTCGCATCGCGACGCGGGACGGGACCTTGACGCTGGAGGTGTTCGAGGATGGCGTGCCGCCCCGTTGGCGCGTCCGTGGCGATCATGGACGGCTGCCAGCCGCTTCGGCGCTGACCGTGGAGACCCTACGCCCGGACGGCGAAAGGCAAACCTTCGGGTTCGCGCGCAACGGCGACCATCTGGAAAGCTTAGACGAGATCCCGGAACCGCATGCCTTCACAGCGCGGCTTCGGATCGACGCTCCGGGTGGGATGGAATCGCACGAGATCGCGTTCGAGGAGCACGACCACGCTCATATGAACCTTGGCGACGAGGACGACGCCCATGCCCGCGCCCATGCCGACGAGATCCGGAGACGCTTCGCGGGCCGCAGCGTCACCACGGGCCAGATCGTCATGTTCGGCCTGAGCGGCGGGCTCATCCCGTGCCCGGCCGCGATCACCGTGCTGCTGCTCTGCATCCAGCTGAAGCAGCTGAGCCTCGGGTTCGCACTGGTGGTGTGCTTCAGCATCGGCCTCGCGCTGACCATGGTGTCGGCGGGCGTGCTGGCGGCGCTCAGCGTCAAGCACGTCGCCTCCCGCTGGTCCGGGTTCGGCACCTTCGCCCGGCGGGCCCCCTATGCCTCGGCCGCGCTGATCGTGGTGGTCGGCGTCTATACCGGCTGGCTGGGCTGGCAGGGCATCGACCGGCACCCGGCCGATCATGCTGCCGGCGCGGCCCCGTCCCGGCAAGGCTGAGGGCCGATCCCCGACGACGGGTCCGACACTGGGGTCGCGGCACCGACCGCCGTGACCGAGGTTCGGATGGACGGCATGCATGGCCATCGCGGCCATCACGTGATGGGCCACCGTCACAGGCGCGGCCACATGATGGGCCACCACCGCTCTCACCGCATGTGATCGTCATGCCGCCGGGACGCACGAGCCCAGCCGCGAGCGCCGGACAGGGTGGGACGCTCATGCATTCCACCCGTTCTCATTGTTGGGCTTTTACGCCCGGACGGGGCGGGGGATGTGCGCCACCTCCTCCCGACTGATCGGTTGCCGGCCTGCACTCGGCGATGCGAGGGGGCAGCTTCTCAACAGCCGGCCGCTAAAGATGTTGCATTGCAGCACATTATAGGTTTGGGAGTGACTGGGCCGGGATTCTTGGTACGGACCGAGCGAGAGTCTGCTGTTTCATCGTTGCCGTGGACCGCCGGCAGGCATCGATCTCTGGTTGGATTGTGTTCACGCTTCTCCATGAGAGAGGAGCAGTTGCCAGCTAGGTAGTCGCGCGCTTCGCTCCCGGTCGACCCAGTACGTCTCTACTCATTCCAACAAAATCGCCGTCGTCACCAGTATACCGCCCAATGACGGGATACGTTTCATTGCACTATCAACGGTCTGCCGCTTTAGGCAAGCGCGTGAAATCGGCCTCGCAATGCAAGTGGCCCGGAACAGATCGTAATAAAATCAATGACTCAGCGAGGTTTTGGCTGGGGCGCCAGGATTCTCACCCAGAACGAACTCAGCAAGCCGTCCCGCTCAAGTCATTGTGTTTGCACGCGCTTCAGCTTCGTGCGCACACCGAGTTGATACGATCCTGCGTCCAGCGCCAAGGGCTCATTCCGCTGCTCCACAAGGGATCGCAGCAACCAAAAAACAGGATAGGCGGCCCACCCTTCAGGTCCCGACTATGCATGAGATTTCGTCGGCAAAGCGCCAGCAGCCGACATTGGGTGCCCGCCCCGAAGCCGACATTTCGGCATCAAATGCACGGTCGACATCAGTGCTTGAAGCAGCGCTCTCAATGCCGTGGCAAAAACTGCCGGTGCGGTCTTTCGTGATCTATAGTAGAGCAGATGCCTTCCAGGTGCGGTCTACCAAGGTTGGGACGCTATCTGGGTCGTTGGCTTGCCGCGAAACGAGAATGCTCAGGTCGTCAGATAAGCTGATCAGACCATGGTCGAACATCCAGTGCGCAGTGCCCAACAATGCGAGGCCATTGCTGACGATGCCCGGACTGTTCGCTTCGACGGGACGAATGTGAGCCGCTGCGACCTCGACGTGCCCACCGCCATTGGTTATCTTAAGCGCTGTGTTGGAATAGCGCTCGGCATACGATTGAGCACGACACGTCGAAACACACGATCGCGGACAGCCGTTGAGACGATCGGGGACAGGCGCGACCGCTCCGATTCGGCAATGTAGGGGTGCTGCAGCTCGGCGAAGATCTTTGCGTGCCTTGGATGGCGAAGCTTGCCTGCTATTAAGGGCCGGTCGGAATCATGATCTGATGGCGAGCACGTCCTGGATTTTGTGTGGCCGTTCCACAGTCGATCATCCGCTACCGGATACCGATGCTTGCCGGCCGATCGCGGCGAATGATGATCGTTCCGGACGTGTTGAGGCCGTTTTCTCCCTTGCGATTTGTCCAATATTCGCCGCGTAGCTCGCCGTTCGACATAATCTCGACGATTCCTGCTCCAGAATGCGTACGCGCGTCAGTCGGCTCTACCGGTAACTGGTCAATCTGTGTGTAGACATAGCTGAGCTTCGGCTTCTTTGGCTTTGCCCAGCTCGGCCGCACATAGTCGGTCGTGCTGCACTTCTCGGTGCCCTGGGGTACGATCTCAATTTCCATCTCGAATAGGCCGACCTTGATCGTGACGTCGGCGCCGGTGACCCTCTCCTCAGCCTGAGTGATCGGGTCGGTCAAGGCATCAAATTGCGCCGCACTGCCCTTGGCGGCTAGATACAGGCGTTCGACCCGCGGCCAGTTGGAACGGATTTCGGCCCTCCACTCACCGTCGAGCCACGGAAACCACCAGATTCTTCCCAACGTTGCCCAATGGACGAAACGTAAGGCCGGAGTCCAGTTGAGAAGCAGACCGAGGCAGGTCAGGAATGTGACGATACGGCTCGACCATTTTACGAGGTCGGCAGACCCCTGTACAACGCCGCAACCGATCAGAACCACGATCGGCGCAACGACTAGGGCGACTAGAATCGTTATCAGGACTGAGCGGTTCAGCGCATGAATCACGGCGCGCGCGCCTTATCGGCCGGGACTGCCACGAGATCGACGCGGCGATACGCCGTTTCCCGGCCCTCGCGGAACACTGCGATCCCGAAATCGCGGCTGGCGATGCCCGTGGCAAGCACTCCTGGAAGCGCTGAACCGAACAGGGCGGCCAAATAGCGTCCTCCAAACCGCTTCGAGCGGTCAATTGGCGCGCTGGGCACGATTGGCGGCGAGAAATATTGGGCAACTCGGAGGAGGCGCAGGTCCGGGCCTAGCACGTGGAAGCCGTCATGATGCTGGTGGGCTCGGTTCGAGATAGTAGCAAGCACATCCGCAACGTCCGGAGCCTCGCTGAAGTCACTGACAGTGCACAAAGGAAGAATTGGCAGCTCTTGGGGTCGCGTGCTGACAATGACGCCCGTCCCAGAAAAATCGACGCCGGCGTGCGCCTCGACGTCCACGAGGAGCTCGAATAGTGAGTCAGTCACATCCATGTCGGCTGAGATCATAAAAGACAGCCTTATGCGCTTGGCTTGAAAGCGCAACCCGTATGACCACGCTCGCGATCCGCCTACCCGATGCTTCCCGACTGGCATTCGGGTCCACCAGTCTGAAGTTCGTTCACGGTTCGTGCTTGAGCTTGCCTCGGCTTTCGAATAGCTTGAGTGACCGTGTTCCATAGGCACTCCCTTGTGACCCGACCTCTTCGCGTCCTGAGCATCGATGGGGGTGGCATGCGCGGCATTTACTCGGCCGCGTTTTTGGCCGGGTTGATGGAACTGTTCGCCCGCGAGCGGGACGGAGAGCGCCTAGACTTCGGGAAGGGCTTCGACCTGATTGTCGGCACCAGCACGGGGGCGATCATCGGGTGCGCCGCTGCGATCGGCGAGCCGATGGAGAAGGTGGTTGAACTCTACGAGGAACACGGCCCCAAGATCTTTCCGATCCGCCTCACCGATGACTGGCGAGTCATTTCACAGCTCAAGACGCGGCCGGGGTACCTGAAGAAGGGCGAGCAGGCACTCCGTACCGCGCTGGAGAGCGTGCTCGGTGCGCAGACGATAGCTGGCGTCTTTGCGGAGCGAGGGATCGCACTCGCGATCCCCGCCGTCGAGATGGGGCAGCAGCGGTCCTGGGTGTTCAAGACCTCTCACCTTGGTGGTCATCGCGACGACAAGTTCAAACTCGTAGACGTATGCATGGCCACCAGCGCGGCCCCAATCTTCCGGTCTCTAGCAGCGATCGAGGCCACCACCGACACTCTCGGCGGCCATCTCGTGTTCGCCGACGGGGGACTATGGGCCAACAATCCGGTCCTGGTCGGCCTGCTCGACGCTCTCATGATGGCCGCCCCCGGCCAGCCAATCGAGATTTTCACGCTCGGAACCTGTCCGCGGCCTGAGGGTGAGGAGATCGATCCGGCCGACGTTCACCGTGGGCTTTGGGATTGGAAGTTCGGCGGCAAGGCGCTGCAGCTCAGCTTGTCCGCTCAGGAGTTCGCCTTCGACAACATGGCCCGCATGCTTGGCGGCATTTTGGGCGAGCTAGGCCGACCGGTCAGCGTAACCCGCTTCCCGAACGGCCGCGTGCCTCCCGACGCCCTTCAGTTCTTAGACCTCGACGACACGCGGCCCGAGGCGATGAGGCGGCTAAAAGCGCAGGCGCGGGCCGATGTCAGCGTCACCAAGAGCGCTTGCGACGACGTCAACAACCCGGAGGGGCAGCGGATCGCGCGGCTGCTGCGCGACCTGCCCGTCCGAGCTTAGAGGAAACCCGATGTACGACACGTCCATTCAGATGCTTGGCTTTCACGACGCCGAGGTGAACCTGCCCAGCACCGAGCGCACCGAGATGCGCAAGCGCCGCAACGCTAACCGCGATCGATTGAAGAAGGGACTTGCGGACGCCGATAAGCCGTCGCCGATCGGCCAACACACCCAAGGTTCGTACGCGATGCACACCATGGTGCAGGACGCGAGCACCGATTATGACATCGATGACGGCGTGTACTTCAAGAAAGACAAGCTTGTTGGACCGAACGGCGGCGAGATGTCGGCGCTCGCCGTGCGCGAGATGGTGTGCGACGCATTGCAGGACGTGCGCTTCAACACGCCCCCGAAAGTGCTCAAGAATTGCGTCCGCGTGTACTACAATGAGGGATTTCACGTCGACGTACCCTCATATCGGAGGATCGAGACGACAAACGCCTGGACTGGCCAGACGACCTACAACTACGAACTCGCGAGTTCCGGCTGGAAGTCCTCGGATGCGCTCGCGGTCACGAAATGGTTCAGGGAACGCAACGAGCATCACAGCCCGGATTTTGACGATACCGACGGGCAGTTCTGCCGCGTGGTCCGCCTGCTGAAGGCGTTCGCCCGCAGCCGCCCTTCCTGGAAGCCGCTGACCGCGACTGGGTTCATGATCACCAAGCTGGCGAACGACTCGTTCTCCGCTTCAGCCGATCGGGACGACATCGCCCTCCGTGAAACCATGAAAGCCATCCGGTGGCGGCTGGAGTGGAATAAGAGCGTCGCGCACCCGACTCTCACGAATGAGACCATCACGCACGATGACGACACGCGCCCCGGTCATTTCAAAGACCGACTTGTCGAGAACCTGAAGCACCTCGAAGTTCTCGATGATGGCCAATGCACGCACGCTGACGCGATGGCAGCTTGGGACAAGGTGTTCTGCACGGACTGGTTTTCGCAGCAGCCGTCACCTGGCGCAAACAGCGGCGGGTCGGGCGGAACTAAGAGTTTGGCCTCCCCGGCTCGGCCCGTCGAGAAGCGTGAAGGCGGGCGTTACGCGGTACGGCGCTTCGCTTGAGCTTTCTCGCCACGAAGCGTCAGCAGGCGGTCGGCCTTGTCGCGGCTTGGGTGGCCGCGACGGTTGAGGGAGCGGACCGATTGAACCCCGCGTTGCTCCGCGCGCTGGGTCGCGACGAGAGCTGGGACGGGTGGCGGTTGCCATTGCGCGGCGCGCGCGGCGGGGATCTCCACCTCCTGCTCGATCCGGAGTTCCCTTACTCGCTGCCGCGTTTTGCTCTCGGTCGCCGCACCGACCTGCTCAGGGCGCCCCACGTCGAGACCAAGGGCCGTCTCTGCCTAGCAGGCGATGGGGGCCGGGCGGACACCCTCGACCCTGTCGCTGTGGTCGCCTACTCGTTCGGCGAGGCTCTTGCCCTCATCGCCGAGGACGAGGCGGGGGCGAACCGCGAAGATTACGCCATCGACTTCGACGCGTACTGGCGACGCGACGTGACTGACCCTCTGCCCCTTCGAACGTGTCTCCACGCCGAACGACGCAGTCGTTTGGTGTCGGCCTGGCATGGACAAGCCTTTTACTTCATCGCTGAGAACGCGAGGGACGCTCGAACTTGGCTGACCAACCGGTACGGCGTGGATGAAACTCGGGCTTTCAAGAACGCGGCCCTGATCTGGCTCGATCGGCTGCCAGAGCCAGAGATGTATCCCGACAACGCCGGTAGAGCGCGCCGGCTGATCGAGGCCAGCTCCTACCGTGGCCTCCCGGTTTTTGATCGCTTGATGGCGACCATGGCCGACCGGGCTGCCGTCGTGTTCATGGGAGCCACCGCAACCGGCGACGTCGTCCAGGCTGGGCTCCTCGTGGAGGGCCCTGACTGGGCCAGCACCGGCACGAAGGCGCCGAAGCCGAACGTGAGCCGCGGGTTTCGGCCCGGGAACGCGCCTCCTAGTATTCTGGCGCTGCGCCGTCGATCCCACCGCGTGGAGGTGCAGCGGACCGACGCCTGGCTGGGGCGCATGCGCGCTGGTGAGGGTGCTCAACTCGCTGGAAAGAGGGTGGCTGTTCTCGGCTGCGGGTCGCTGGGAGGCGGCGTCGCGAAATTATTGCTGCAGTCCGGCGTCGGCCGCATGACCTTGATCGATCCGGACACCTTCGCGTGGGTCAACGTCGGGCGACATGAACTCGGCTCGGACAGCACCGAGCGAAACAAGGCGACTGCGCTCGTCGAGCGCTTCAGGCCTATGTACCCGCATGCGCGCGAACTTAGAGCGGAGCCGACTTCCTGGCAGGTGCTACTCCGGCGAGATCCCAAGGCCTTGCACGATTGCGACCTCATCCTCTCGCTCATCGGTGACTGGAACGCGGAGAGCGCGCTAAACGATCTACAGCGGTCCGGGACGGACGAGGTCAGGGCGGCGATCCTGTACGGCTGGCTTGAGGAACAGGCGGGAGCCGCGCACGCGTTGGCAATTGGACCAACAGGCGCGTGCTTGCGCTGCGGTTTCGGACCGACCGGAACGATTCATGTCCCCGCGACAACTTGGCCGCGGCATGCTCCCGTCGGATGTGGCGGCCCGACCAGCATCTACGGCGCCGTGGATCTCGCTCCCGCACAGTCCCTGATCGCGTCGCTCGCGATCGACCTGTTGCTCGGACGCGCATCACCTCCGATTCGCCGCGCATGGCTGGCACCCCAGCCCACCCTTGCCCAAGGTGGCGGCTGCTGGCATCTACGTTGGATTGAGCACTATGGCGACCCCTTGCAAGGCGGGAAGCTCACCGCAACCCCTTGGCCGAAAGACGCCGCTTGTTCTTGTGCCCTTCTCCCGGTGACTTCCTTCTCTTAGCCCGCGGGTCAACTCCCCGTATCCTCATCCGCGCCGACGTGATCACGCATACCTCCCGCCATCGTCAGACCGTGTGGTGGAAGTGTGAGGCGGGTGGCCAGCTCTTCGCGCGCATCAACGGCGACGAGTGGCTCATTGAGGAAGCGACGGGTCCGCGGCGGGGCGACGTCCGGAGCCGGTTCGGTTTTCGCCCGAACCGACGCGCCGAGCAGCGTGAGATCGACGAGCGCTTCGCCTCGGGTTTACATTACGTCGGGGACTGGCACACACATCCCGAAGCAGTCCCGAAGCCTTCGCCGACCGACCTCTCGAGCATGCAAGCGATGGTCTCAACCTCAAATCATGAACTTACTGGTTTTCTGATGTTGATCTTCGGGACGGCGATGGAGGCTAACGGCTTGTGGGCCTCGATCCACCACGCCAACGGGCGCTGGCAGCAGCTTAACGTCACGATGACGTTGTCTCGATAAACAAACGTGCAGCGCTCCGAATGCGGGATCGTCACCCGGTCGCATGCTCCGGGTCTTATATTTGGTCACGAATCACGGTGCGGTTCGAATTGAGAGCGTCATGCGCAGCATCAGTAAATCGCAGAAAAGGTGGTTTTAGCAGCGGAATACGCCGAAATTTCTTAATCGTCTGCGGATTTTATTTGTGCTATGCAATACCGTCAGAGTTGTCACTTCCCACATTCTTGCGGACAGTCGACCTGAAAATGTTTGGTTGACCTATTCTGACCCAACCGAAAGCGGACGCGCCCAACTTCCGCTTAGGGTCATAACCGTCGGTCCCAGGGCGTCGCATGACGATAAGGCCTTCCTTCGTCCAGGCGGCATCCACTTCCTCCCGGATTTTGTAGCACAGCGACATCAACCTCCTTCGCGCAGCCCCCCGCCGGAATAGGGGAGGGGCCTATCGGCGCCCGTCATTAAGCAATAATTCCCCCTCAATGATGTGCGTCGTACCTCTGCAGCACTTCGGTGGGTGATTGCCGCTTCAGGTTAGGCTGCATTTCGGCAGCGCCTGCCAGGCGACCGAGCTACGGCGCATCCGCTGCCACGCGCTGGGCCTCGACCTCGTCACCGCCGACGCCGCGGGCAAGCCCGCCCCGCACAAGAGTGCCCCGTCGACCGGCTCGATCTTCGACTTCTGAGCCGCTTACGCGAACATCCTTGGCCGGCAGGCCACCCAGACCTGCTGCGCCAACTCCCCGCGCAGATCGAGATCGGCGACCGAGCGCTCCACGGCCTCGGCCGCCATCTCGATCACCAGCCACCCCGAATTCTCGAACTGGGCAATCTCGGAGCGCTCGATCAGCGGGTGCGTCAGCCCCGTGAGATAGATCGCCGCCACATACCGCTCGGTCCGGGTGTCGATTACCCCAACCGCGTTCCCGAACGCGGCCCCGCGAAAGCTGGAACGCTGCAAGATCGCCTCGAGGGGGCCCTCGTAGCGCATCGCCTCATCCCGATCCGGCCGAGCCAGACATTCAAGGTAGGCCCGTAGATTCTCGTGAGCGAGGCACAACCCGACGTTGATCGACTCACGGGGAAACGACGTCATCACCACGGTCCGCTCCCGCGCCCGGGTCATCATCACGTCGAGCCGCTTCTCACCGCCCGACAGAGATAGCGCCCCGTAGCTCGTCGGCCACGCCCCATCCTCCGCGGATGGGCCGAAGGTCAGCGACACGAACACCACGTCACGCTCCTCGCCCTGGACGCCGTTGTAATCGACCACCAGCAGGCTCTCCCGCTCCGCGATCCGCGCGCAATCGATCCCACGCTCGGCGATCCGCCGCCGGATGAGATCGCGCTGCTGCATGGTCAGCGCGATGATCGCGACCGACGCCTCGCTGCCGCTCTCGACATGCCGCGCCAGGGCATCGACCACCGCCTCGGCCTCGGCCGCGTTGATCATCGTCCCCCACGCAAACGTCCCGTCGACGCGCGCGGCCCGGAGCCCCAGTTCCCGATCCGGATCCGGACCCGGGCTCATCCGCAGACGACCGTCGTAAAAGATCCGGTTCGTGTAATGCATCAGCGTCGGATGCCGCGACCGGTAGTGGAAGTTCAGCCGCATCACCGGCAGGCCCGCCTCCAGCGCGACATCGTGCAGGGACCGCGTCGGACTATGCGGCACCTGCCGATCGAACAGGACGTGCAGCGGCGGATCGCGCTGCATCTGAAGGCTGTCGCCACAGATGACGAGCTGCCGGCAGGCCGCCACCGCCGGCAGCGCCTCGACCAACGGGATCAGCGAAGCCTCGTCGACCACCAGGAGATCGAAGCTCCACCCGCGCGGCATATGCGTCGCCAGGCTCGCCGGCGTCGCCATCACGATCGCCTGCTGCGATCCCGCCTTCGCCAGGGTCTCCTGAATGGTCTCCCCCGGCTGAACCCCGATCCGCTCCGCGAGCAACCGCGGCTCCCAGCCGGTGTCGCACAGATCCAGGATCGCGGTCGCCGTCATCTTCCCGCTCAGGCGTTCCTTGACCGCCCGGAACGCGCTCTGCCGACCGCTGAGAAACAGCACCGTCCGGCGATCGCGAAACGCGTTGCCGATGATGTGGACGATCGCCTGCGTCTTGCCCGAACCCGGTCCGCCTTCGACCACGACGTTCACCCCGCGGCGGCTCGCCAACAGGATCATCATCTGAGACCGATCCAGTAACGAGACCAACCTCTCGGAGCGCTTGCCGCGCCGCATCCGGCGGCGGACTAGCTTCTGCGGCCACGGCTCGCCCGTCGGCTCAGCCAAAAGCCGTCGCACGGCACCGGCCCCCGGCCCGGACCGCTCGACCCCGCTCGTCACCCATTGCCACAGGCGATAGCGCGCCAGATCGAACAGGCCGAGGACGGCCACCGGTGCGATCTCGATCACGCCATAAGCCGCGAGATCGGCTGCCCGCCACATCAGCGGATCCGCCGGTAACGACCCCGTCACGATCCCGAGGCGATCGACCAGCAGAGGATTGAGCACAGGAGCGCCGAACCGGCGCAGTGTCCACGCGCCCGGCTCGCCCTCCAGAATCACGGGGCAGTGCATCAGCGGAGCCGCGCGCACGCGCTCCCCGTCCCGCCACAGCACGATCCCCAGCGCCAGCGACAGGGGGCTCAGCCCCGTCTCCTCGGCGATCGACGCCTCCGTCTCATGAACGCGCGCGAGACGAAGCTGCAAAACCTCCGCCTCGATCAAGACCGGCGTCGGACTCGACCAATCGTCCCGAACCGCCAGGATCGGATCCTCAAAGGTGACAGCCGCTCCAGACGACAGCGCCTCCCACACGGCTCGGACCGGTCCGGAGAAGGTGAGATACCCACTCCGCCGGTCCGAGGGCATGCTGAGGAGCCGGTTCCACCGGCTCAGATCGCGAAGCGAAGCCGCCAGAGCCTTAAGACGAGGCTGTTCCATCAAGTCTCGTCCGCCTCGTCACCATCCGGCTCCGGCGCATTCGGATCATACGGAACCACCGGCATCAAGACGCTATCCCCGTCGAACACATCACCATGCTCGATCTCGACGTCATCGATGGACAGCGTCACGCCGTTCCCCAAGTCGAGCGTGCCATGGTCAATGTCGCGCCACAGCCGCTCCGGGAGAAGCCATTCCGGCGGACGGCCCATCAACGACATGTTCTGGATGTCCGTCGCGCTCATCCCCTGCCCGAACCGCTCCACGAGTTCGATCCGGGACAGACCCGCCGGCCACGGGAGCTTGTCCAGAATCCGAAGGTAATAGATCTCCAGATCCTGCCGCGACGGCAGGCCGACCCAGTCATGGTCCGGACCGCGGAACACCCGGTACCGGACGCTGCGCATCAGATCGGCCTTCGCGTCGGAGACCGGCTCGAACGTCATCTCGCCCACTGCCAACGCGTCCATGTAGTCCTTGATCGCGTCGCGCCGCGAGACCGCCAGCGGCCACATGCGAACCCGCGACCGCTCGATCTCCCGCATCGGATCGATGTAGAGGCGCTTGGCAGCGACAGCCTTCTGGAGCGTGCCACCCCCGCTCGCGATCTCGCGACGCCACACCGCCGGATCGAGCTCCGTCAGCTGCGAATAGATCGGCGGGGCCAGACGGCCCTGGAAATCCTTCGGATCGAAGTTGCGCGGCCGACGGAACACCGCCGAGCCGATCAGAACCCGCGCCTCCTCATCGGTCAGATCCCCCGGAGCCTTGTCGGTCGCCGCGCCGAAGCACGGGAATTCCGCCACCATCTCCGCGAGACGGTGATACGGATCCCGCTCCCAATGATCCGCCCAAGTCGGATCGTAGCCCGTCGGCCACCGCGAAAAGTCGCGACGGGCCGCCCGCTCGGTCAGCACCGCCGGAGAGAACACGTCGATCACCTTGTCGGTGGTCGTCAGCACCTCGATCATCTCATCGTCCTCCGGCGCATCGATGTCGCCCATGGCGAGGAACGCCGCCGCCTGCAGCGCCGGCGCGATCACCGGAGGCAGGACCTCCTGCACCGGCTCAGGCGTCTCGACAACCGCCGCCTCCGGGGCCGGCGTCACCGCCTCCAGGGGAATCAAAATGTCGCTCGGCGGCGCGAGCGGAGAGGGCACATCCGTCGTGCCGCTCTCAACGACCGGCTCCGCTTCAGCCTGCGACCCGTCCAGAACGGGTGCGACAGGGCGCAAACGCGGCTCGCGCCGAGGCTTATCCGTGCCCTTATTGGCAGCCCCGCGCGCCGAACGCACGCGGCGTTCACCACGAGCCGCACGCTCCTCGTCCGTCCAAGTGCGAGGCGGCAGACCGTCCTTGCGCGGCCGACCCCGGGGACGCTTCACGACCCCATCC
The DNA here is from genome assembly GCF_038442315.1 of Methylobacterium litchii. Taxonomy (NCBI): domain Bacteria; kingdom Pseudomonadati; phylum Pseudomonadota; class Alphaproteobacteria; order Hyphomicrobiales; family Methylobacteriaceae; genus Methylobacterium; species Methylobacterium litchii. Next base: position 59,688 of record NZ_JBBXMY010000008.1, read on the forward strand.
CGGGACAGCGCTTCCAGGATCTCCGGGCGTTCCGCCATCAGAGCCTGAGCCTTGGCGGAATCATACCGCCCGGTCTCCGCCGTGATCGTCTCCATTGCGTCGAGGAGAATCTCAGCCGTCTTCGCAGACGCCTCCAGGGCGCGGAGAGCCTGATCAGCCGCACGAACGGCCGCGTCACGACGATCCAGGATCTTCTGACGCTCCAGCTCCTTCTGAGCGAGCACACCGCGGCACCGCGCCTTCATCGGGTTCGGCCGCTCGTGCCGCCCCCCGAGATACGTCTGGCGCGGACGGTAGCCCCGCTGTCTCACCGCCGGCATCACAACCCCCAGACCGGAACACACCCTATGGCCAAGATTGTACCGGGGTGCCCGTAGAGGGTCAATTTTTCGAAAAATTTAGCAGCCTAGAGCGACAGGCCCCAGCGGATAAAAAACACCGGGTTATCCCGCACAAATTGGCCGCCCCAGCGAAGCCCGGTTCGCGTCGTGCAGACCCGGTTACGGGAAATGGGTGGCTAAACCAGTCAAGATAGTACGCCACCCTCTCACAGCCTGCGCCCAGGAGGTAGGCTGCTAATTGCGCAGCCACACGTGGGCCACCCATGCTGAAAAACGCCATTTCCAAATCTCATATTGGCAGCCCATGCGTTAGGGCTGAAAGCCAATATAAAATAGCAAATTAGCAGCCACATTCGTATGCGCGTTGCGCTTATATCTCACTGCGCAAATTAGCAGCCGCACAGCCCGCCATAAGAGCAAAAATTTTCTGCGAATTTAGCCACCCTCTATATCATACTGATAACTCACGACTTTCGCGTGATCATAGAGCAGGGTAGCCCCCCTTTTTGAGCGGCCTCCCAAACCCCTAATAGAGGGGTCTCTGACTGATGCCAGAGCTCACCCGGAGAGGGTTGAGCAGGACCGTTCGAAACCGGATCCGTTGCGCCGGCCGAGGCACATCGAATGCGCCACTCGAGGCCGACCCAGATCGTGGTCTAAGAGGACCCCTGCGGAGCCTCATGACCCCGAATATTTGCGCCCTCAGGACCGCCCGAGGTGGCTTTAAGAGCCAGGAGAGGCCCGGATTTCACCGCCACCGCCGGCGATCACGGCCCACCGGGCTGGAATCGGTGCTCGAAGCCCCATCCCAGCCCGAAATGAAGCCCGATCGAGACCGACCGACGGGCATTCTCGGCCCCCAAACCAGGGTCTGGATGGGCCGAGAGCTTCCCAAGATGACGATCCCCAGAAGCCCCAGAAGAGAACCCAGGATCCGACGATCCTGGCTCGTAAACTCGATGGCTCAATTCCCCAGTTTTTGTGCACCCTGTGGGTACAGCAAAAACTGGCGGCTCCTTCGGGCCGATTTCGGTACCCATCCCGGCCTCCCTCGCCGATCAAACGGGCTTCCCCATTTCGGATCGTCCTGCCTCTCACCACGCCTCCGCATGCTGAGTCCGTGAGACCCGGCTCGGGTCTACTGGCATCGGGAGTGCTCGACCTGGCCTCCGCCCAGCCTCCCTGGCTGTGTCGCTGGATCAAACTGCCGTTTCGGATCCCGCTTGGGTACGTTGAAGGTTCATTTCAGGACGATGCCACCACGCATCCACGATGCATGGGGCCGTGCACCGACGCGCCGTCATCGCCCTATGAACTGTTCCTCCTATCACGGCTCAGGCGGATCGTAGCGAGGGCCGACTGATGCGTCCCACATAGGCGACCCCAGCGGATGAATCGCACAGTTCGTCTGCACGAACTGAAGCTGCTAAACTAAGGTCCTCTCGCGAGGACCGATGGCCGCGCTGTTCAACCCGAGCCCGCTCGTCTTAGGCACGCTGCAAAACCTGTCCCTCATTTTGGACCGGTCGGCGGCGATCTCGCGGGGCCCTGGCGTCGCCGGTCTCGCGGTCGGTCGAAGCGAGGCCCGCGCGCTCGGCGGCCTCGATATGGCAATCGACCGGCCCGGCCAGTCGATGCCCGCCAAAGTCCGCTACGGCGCAATCACAATCGCTCCACGCGCACAGGGCTCGGCCTACAGCAAGAGTCCCGGTGTCCATCCTGCGATCGACCGGGCCTACGACAATCCCGGCGTGCGGTTCGGTAACCGCGTGAAGGGTGGCGAGCGCCCTACCTCTTCGGCTGGAGAAACCAGTTGCCACTTCTCGCAGACGTCAGTGTCGAAAACATCGCCGATCCGCGAGATGATCAAGGCGGCCCGTAGTGGTCGCCGCCTGACCGGATCACACGCGGCCGCTCACGTGCTCTACGTGGAGCGTGAGGGCGCACTTGAGCAGATCAAGAAACGCGACGAGGAACGCCTCCGAGGCGAGGACTTCATCGCCGCGATCGAATGGCGCGGCAAAGATCGATCCGCCGTCGCACAGCAGGTATATATCGAGCGCGCCGGCGCGGCCGAAGGCATGGAGCGCAAGCCCGGTGGGCGAGTGACCGACGAGGAACTCGACGCCCTAAACGAAGCCTCGTTCGGGACAATCGGCAACACGGTCGAAGAGCGCACGCAGTTCTGGCTCGCCGTTGAAGAGGCCGAAGCCACGCCGAAGGGCGATCGCATCACGATCAAGCCCACCGAAAACTTAGAGTGGTGGGGCAAGGTCGCGGAGGCGGTGTACACGGCGCCCGCCGGCGCCCAGAAAGCAATCCGCGATGCGCTCGATCGCGGCGACGGCGAGCCGTTCGACCTTAAGCTGCCCACCGACAAGGCCTTCGCTCTGCATCAGTGGGCAGTTGGGCTCGACACCAATGCTCCGCTCGAGATTTCACCCGGGCGCGGCGGGCGCACGCAGACGCGCGTCATCGCCGAGTTGCCGCACGAACTCGATGGCCGCGAGCGGCTCCAGATCGTGCGCGATTTCACACAGAAGCTCGCCGATAAGGGCTTTCCGTACTGGGCCGTGATCCATGCGCCAGACGCGAACAACGATGCCCGCAACTTTCATGTCCACGTGGCCTACTACGACCGGCCTGCGGGGAAAATCGCGTCACCTGGTGGCAAAGGGGACGTGTGGGACTTTGAGATCCAAGAGGAGCGTCGGTACCCAAACCGGACGAAGTACCTTGTTCGGCCTTATCAGCAGAATCGCGATCGAACGACCCATGATCGGGAGTGGGTCCCCGAACTGCGCAAGCACTGGGAGACGGTGTCCAACCGGGTGCTCGAAGAGGCCGGCGTCTCGAAGCGCTACAATCTCGGCACTTATGAGAGCATGGGGATCGAGCTTGAGCCGCTCAAGCACATCAACTCGCGCACCTTCAACAAGGAGCGGAAGGGCGAGCTAACCGAGGAAGGGCCAATCCTGGCCCGGCGGCAGTGGGACAACGTCCACGACCGGCTCGTGAAGGATCACGAGACCAAAGCGCGGAAGCGAGAGAAGTCGATCGCGGGTCTGACCGAACATGCGAGACGTGTGGCGAAAACGGTGCCTGGCGCGGCGAAGAAGACCGACGAGATCGAGCGTCTAAAGGAGTTGGCTGTCAAGGCGAGTTTTCAGCTCGCACTCCTGGAGTTGCACCAAGATCTCACGCGGATGGTAGTCGACCGCATCGCATCGCGGCCGAAGCTGATGATGACGGCGGCTGATAGAGAGGAAGTCAACGCCCGGAAGAAACGGGGAATCGCAGAAGACCTGCCGCCCCGCGACGGGCCCGTCGCCGGTGCGTCGCTGTTCGGCCTGAGCCTGCGCAGCGAGGTCGTCACGTTCCTCACGAAGATCTACGACGGCGGCCTACGCCTCGATCGCGAGAATGGCATGCGCGCCGACATCGCGCGCAACAACGTGCGGATGATCGTGCGGGAACTGCGCGAACGGATCGCACACCCGTCCTATCCGGCTCGGCCCGGGGGAAGCCTCGCCAATGCCATGCTGTATGATCTCGACAGCGACGAGCGGCTGAAGATGCGTGCCGAACGGCAGGCCAGCCTTGGAGAGCAGATCCGTAACGCGTCAGAGCAGAGCGGAGAACAGGTCGTCGCGGCGATGATGTCCGTGCTGAAGACCGCCCCACCGATGCCGGATGAGCCAGAACGCAGATCCGCCCTTGCGCGTGCCTCGGGGACAGGCACCGCCGCGCCGAATGACACGAGTCCCGCCAAGACGCGCTATCGGCCTGGACGCCGTGACACAGACCTGTGCGCCGAGAGGAAGTCTCCGACCCGGACCGCGCCGCCGATCACCCTGCCAGATGGCTACGGGCCCCAGGGGCGGAGTAGCGGAGCGCCTGTCACGGCGGCCCGGCCGGTCGAAGCCTCACCGGTGCTGAGGTCAATCGAGCACACGTCAGACGAACGTTGTCCCGTCATACCCCAGGGCACGCCGGCCGGCGCCAAGCAGGAAGTGCTACGGGAGCGCCAGACCACCAAGGCGGATACGCCGAACCTAACGCCGACCTGTTTCGCGGATACCGTACAGGCAGAGGGCCAAATGCCACGCTCTTCGGCCCAGACCGAAGCCGCAGCAGCCACGCCACAGCCCGCAGCAGTGGCGACGGGCTACCCCGCGGGGGACGCCACGCCGTCCGCTCAAGCCGATCGTGCTGGTGTACCACCCGGCATGCCAACGAACGCGACGCCCGCCCAGCCTACAAAGCCACCTATCGAGGACGCAGCTACCGGGCCCGTTGCAACGCCCAGCACGACGCTAGCGCCTGCGGCGCAACCGCCGCCCCTTACGAAGCCGGGCATCTCTGTCCCGGCCACAGTCGCATACAGCGCCCAAGGGACGCCACTCACTCAAGGAGGAACGGCGAACCCTGCATCCGCGAAGGACGCTAAATCATTGCCGACGCGCTCATCGGCACGGAGCGCATGCCCTGTCGCGATTCCCGACCTTGCCGAGATCATGGACGCGCGGGATCGTGCCGAGCGCGTCCGCCCCTCCGTGACTAGGGTCGAGATCCAGAAGCCTGAGGGCGCGCTGTCGCAAACGGTCAGGCTTCCAGCCCCGAACACGCCCGAACTACGGATCAAGGGCGCCAAGCGACCCGAGAAGAAGCGGAAGGAGCGCGATCGCGGCCGCGAACGTTAGGCATCTCAAATAACTGATCGAGATAGTTCACGCCCTCCACGCGCCAGATCTCCTATGGAGAGAGGATCCGTCAGATTCCAACGCGGATACGCCAAAGAGGTAGCCAATAATCCTCGATCGATTCCGAGCTGAATACGAGATCTTCGATTAGGGTCCCACCGCGCCGGCCCTTCACTCAGCGCGCTGCCAACCTGTCAGCAATGCTACCAAAGTTTACGCGAGAAGAGCGCGATTAATTCTTAAAGCATTCTTCTTAATATTTATGAGTTATTGAAGATATTCAATTGTACCATGCCGCAAAATTTATGTGCGAGCCTGCGTCAGACATTGCGGTATCATTTGATGGCAGAAGCGTCGGCAGTGCCAATATCAACCTAATTCTGATTGATGACTACCAAGGTCACAAGACGATCACCCGCTTCATTACTCAGATCTAAGTGCTCAGAGGATCATTGAGCGGTGATCTCTAAGATTAAAAATTCGAACAGAACGTGCTGCCGGGCCTCTGCGGCCACGGCAGCGGAGGGATGAAGTCGAGCGGAACAGATCAGGCGAAGGCCCTTCGCCCCAAAAGCCCATGGAGGACGGGGACGGCAGAACGCGGCGCTCGGACAGCGCTCGCGGGACGGTCGTTGAGGTGCCTTCGCCCCTTCCCCTGATCATGGACACGAAAAATGACAGATCATGACGCGCCCACCGGCGCGAACGAGCCCGGTCGCCCGCACGAGCCGACAGGCTTGCAGGTTCGCGCACGGGTCGAGCGCCCGCGCAGGCGCACGGACGGCCTCGTCCTCGAACTTCAACCCGTCGATCCCGACCGTACCGGACGGCTTCACGCCTTCCTCTCGGGCGACCTCATCCGCCAGATCCAGGACGCGACTGGCATCCTGCTCGATCCCAGTGCCATCTTCGGCGAACATGAGTTGAATCTGACCGTCACGGTCGAGGCGCTGGGCAACCTCACCGCGGAGGTCGCCGGCTTCGTGCGCGACGCCTTCCTGACGGGATGGGCCGAGCAGGACGCTGCGGTCCGGGATGGCCTGGAAGCCGACTATCTCTGGGTTCGGCAGCACGACCTGCCGATCCCGCGCCGGCTCCGGCGGGTGTTCCTGATCGAGCCGGATGACGGCGCACCGCACCCGCTCGTCGATGCCCTCGCCCATTGGTGGGATCAGGGCGCCATCGAGCTGATCCGACATCCCATTGCTTTCGAGCAGCTGGGCTCCGTCGCCGCGCTCCGGCACGCGTTCGATTCCGCAATCGATCAGTACGAGTGGGGCTCCCTGGACGTGGTGGTCGTGGATCCTGGCTCCGGGTTCGCGTTCCGCGAGCTCTCGGAGGACGGGCTGATGCGTCAGGTCGCCGTCCTGCCGGTGCCCGTGATCACCCGCCGCGCCTCATCGCCGACGCTTCTCGACGGCTTGGCCCACCAGTGTTTCGATCAGCCGGATGAGATCCTGGCCTTCCTCGCCGGCATCCTCCGGCAGGAGCTGCGGCTGGCCGACCGGGCACGGCTCGATGCGATCGCCGAGCTGATCGAGGCGATCCCCAAGCCCAAGCGCAAGGCGAAGACGCCACGCTCCAAAAAGGGGCCGCTGTTCGACTGACCCAACTCCGTCGATCCGGCCGCCGGCACGCTGGTCGCCGGATCATCGCCCCGTCCCGAACCACGCGAATGACACCATGCGACACCACAAATTCTTTAATACCACCCAAGGGGCGCCCGCCCCCTCCGCTCACCCGGGCGATGCCCGTTCTCCCCCCATCCCGCCGGACGACGCAAGTGCGGCCAAGCCCACCGACGAGATCCGCGAGCTCCGCGACCTGCTCGGCTGGCTGCGCCAACGTCTGCGCGGCGAGCATACGGTGCGGGCCAGCGTACTGACCGTCGAACCCATCGGGTCCGACGGCCACCTGCTGCTGCTCGGCGAGGCCGATCCAAGCGGTAACCTCGAGCCGCCCCGGCTCAAGGTTCGGCTCGCCGCCGCCGACCTCGCCGCCTGCCGGGATGCGATCGGCGACGCCCTTGATCCAGCAGACCTGGTGAACAGGCGGATCGTGGTCAGGCTGCAGACGGGCCTGCGCCAGCGCTACGGGCGCGAGGCCGGAGTGCAGGCTCGGGTCACCGCCGTGATCTCAGTCGACGCGGTGTCGATCGACGGCGAGATCGAGCGCGAGCGGACGCTGCAGCGCCTACGGCAAGAGGGGCGCCGCTTCGGCCCCGGGACCTGGGAGGAGCCGGAGGAGCCACGCCATATCGCGCTGATCGCAGCCGAGTTCGGCGATGCCCGCCGCGACGTCGAGCACGTCCTGCGCCCGTTGGAGGAGAACGGCCTGATCCAGCTCCACCGGATCTATGCGTCGTTCGAGGGACTTTCGGCGGAGCGCTCGTTGGGCGAGGCGCTCGCCCGAGCGGGCGAGCTGCACCGCGAGCACGGCTTGTCGGCGACCTTGGTGTGCCGGGGCGGCGGTCCGGTCGAGGGGTTCCAGGCTCTCAACGTCTACGCGACGGTGCGCGCGGCCACCAGGGCTCCGAACGTCATCGCCGGGCTCGGCCATGCCGGGACGCCGCTTACCGCCCTCGATGCGGTCGCGGCGCGATCGGAACCGACCCCGACGGCCGCGGCGATGCTGGTGCGCCGGCTCATCGAGGCCACCGGCTTGCGGGCCGACCGCGCGCTCGCAGCGTTCGACGGCGCCCTCGCGGAGGATCTCGAGGCGGCCGGGCGCATCGCCTTAGCGGGGGCCTTGCAGGGCTTCGCCGCGAGCCTGGGCGATCTCGCGGAACTCGCCGATCGGCGGCTGCGACAGCTGAATCGCGGCGTCGAGCGCAGTCTGCTGACCAACCTCGCCGCAGCGGCGGGCGTAGCGACCGGCGCGACGGCCGAGATCGAACCGTACGCCCCTCCCGTCGAGGTGCTCGGCTTCGGCGACGGAGATGACGACGAGGACCCACCCTGGGAACCGGGGTGGGCGCTGGTGACAGCGGCCGACACCGGCCTCGTCATCGAGCGCTATCGCGAACTCAAGTCTAATATGCCTTTATTCCTACACTTTCACGACGGGACGATCTTCGTCCGGATCGTTCCGACCTTCGTCACCTACAACTGATCTACGACCAGGAGATTGACCATGACCAAGACCCGTTCACCCGAGACCCCGAGCTTCCTGACCGCGGTTCGGCGCATCGAGGCGCTGACCCAGGAGATTCAGAAGGACGGTTTGGCCGCCTTCGAGAAGGCCGAGGCCGCCTATGTCGAGGTGCAGGAGTTGCGCGCCGTTCTGAACGCCCGGATTGCAGACCTGCGCCGCCGGTCGGCATAGCCCGACGATCCGGGTCACCGCCGGTGCCATCGCGCCAGCGGTGACCACCGCGGGAAGGCATCCGCGATGCTCGTCGCGGAAACCGCCTCAGCAGAGGCCTGGGTACTGGTTCAAACCCCGGAAGTGCCAATCACCCACACCGTGGATACGCTTTGCGACGTCTTGGCGAACGTTGCGTCAGTACGGTCGCTCTGACTTTCGATCTGCGCGCACAATCAATCGCGATCGGAGAGGGCCGAAGGCCAGCCCGTAGGGCGCCTACTCTCCGGCCATTCCATCTATTGCTAAAGCGACCTGTGGCGCACCGCTGGATTTCCGGACTACGGTAGCATGCAAAGACGCGGCCTACCGCGCGAGTACGTAAGTTTTGTATGCTTAAGTATTTCCGAATCGCATCGCTATCACGATTCGACTAAATAAAGCGAATCGCATTCGAATCGCTTTTATTTGGTCAAATTTGATCGAATCGAGCGTGCGTGCCTAAGATTGACGATCATCACTCGTCATTGCTTGTAGGCCATCACTTCTCATGCCTGCTCCTATTGATACGCGCAGCTTCGTGCGCGGCACACCCGCGTCGTTGTGTCATGATCGTACGATCGTGAGGGCTCGGTGGCTCAGTGGCCAGCGAGGCGTCCGATTTGCCAACTGCGAAGATGGAAAACGCTGGGTCTCGCTCGACGGGGCGGTCGCTTGTAACTTCGCCTGGACCTCAATCTCCAAGATATCGCCGCTACAGGTTGACGAGGCGGACGGGATCCATTGCGGACGACACGTCGGTTCGCACGTGCGAAGTATCGCGTACCCACGTGCCTCGCACGCGAAAAACGGACACGCGCTGTCAGTCGAACGTGCGACAGCCGTTCAGCGCGAGATCGGCAACCTGTCGTCGCCGGTCTACTGGGACACCAGCTGAGAACGGCCGGGTCTAGATCCAAGGCCTCACGGCGCTTCAACGACAGAGTTCAGCGGCGCGCCGCACGCAGAAGCCGGACGAAGACTGTCCGTTCCCCCATGTCTCCGCACCCGATCCCTCACCGCCACGCCCCACGGGCTGGCCCAACTCCACATTGCCATCAAGGACCATGATCATGGATGAAATATACAACACTCCACACGCCGTCTCCGATCAAGAGCGGTCCTGCGATCCCACGGACCTCGCTTTGCTCTTCAATCACATGAGCTACGACCTTCAGCGCCAGCGATTTCGCCTGTGCCTCATGGGAGAATCTGCCCCAAGACTCCTCGACGGGACGGTGGATCCAGTTGACGCCGAGATTACCGACGCGGATCAGCCGAACCACGATCACACAACGGCAGTACACACCGAAGAGGAGCGCCGCCTCGCAGCTCGAGAGATCCTGAACGCCCGGATGCGCCCGATCCTGATCGCAATCGCGAAGAGTGTCGGCCTCAGCTTGGATGTCTGGATGGCGCGCATCGATGGTCCGATGCCGCTGACCGACCCCGAGCTCGTGCGAGCCTTGCCCGAGGTGTTTGCGTCGGATGTCTTCCGGGACGCGCGCCGAGCGTGCCGCAACCTAACCCTGCTGCCGCCGAAGCAGCGGCCGTTCGCGGAAGAGCCATTCGACTTGGGCTTTCGCGGGCGCCCGCCGGCGAACATCCTCGCCAGTTATCCGTGCTGGGACCTTCCGTTCGTACCGGAAGCGCATGCCCCCGAACGCTGGACCATACAGGATGCCGCCGCCTTCATGCTTGAATGGCCACCCGAACCCGGTGAGCTCAAGGCGCCCATGGATGCTTGGGACGCGCACATCGCCGATCTGTGGCTTCGCCAGCACAAAATCAGCAAATATCGGGCGGCGGAAAGGACGGACCCGGTGGTCGCTTACCGAAAAGGACGAACAAAGAAAGGTCCACTTAAGGTTCTGGCCGGGCTCGATGACGACGCTCTTCTGGTTATAACAGATGCGCTGCTATGCGAGCGCCTGCGCCGCGATGTGATGTCCAGAGTAATGCAGGAACGCGCCGACCTGATCCACGTCGGTCTTGAGATGGTGGCGTGCGGATACCTAAGCCTGAACGACGTACGCGCGACGCTTGCGGTCCATGATGAGGCCCAGGAGGATGCCTTCGCAGAGGCTTTCGCCGAGAATGATGACTGGATGGGTGAGTGGATCGTCGATTGGAGTTTTTGGCTGATCGACAAATATGATTGGCCGCTGGAAAGCGGCCCCCGTTTCCGCGGGCTAAACCGAGGAAAACCGAAGGCGGAACGCTAGCCCATGCCGAGTCCCTGTTGACCTGAGCGCTGCAAATGCGAAACGAGGGGCTACCGGATCGCTGGGATCCGGTAGCCGGAGAATGGGTGCGACGCCAAGCGGAAGGATTGGTTATAACATCGACATGCCAGGCGTCGGACATCAATTTATAACGAGAAACTTATGTAAATCAGACATTTATGCTGAAATTGGACATCACAAGCAGTGGAAGTGAAGGACTTGCCCAGTCACACGCCGCGCGGAAGGCGCCGCCCCTCAGACGGGTGATCAGGTACAACAAAAAGGCTGATCAATTGCCTAAATCGGCCTGATATGGCCGTAAGCGGATCGTCCGCTTCCGAGAAGGGCCGCCGTAAAAGCGGGCAGGCTCATACCGACCCAACTGCGCCGTAGAAGCAGTCCGACGTCGTTCTCGAAAGCAGACATCGAAACTGGGCTCGCGCCGCCAAGGTACTCTTATGAGTGTTCGCCTTCCGAACTAGCGCCCCCCACTCGATCAATCCACAGTCTGCATCTGGACGACACTGCCGAGTTCACCGGGCTTGCCCGAGACCACCACGAGGTAGCGCCGGCTAGCGCCGGCATCCGTGCGGGTGACCTGTCGGATCGGGCCGATCGCGTTGACGATGGCCGCGCCGGCCGGGTTGGTCATGAAGGCGGCGAGCGGCTCCAGGCCGGTCGCTCCCTTCGGATTGGCGGCGAGCGCCAGCACGAAGGGCATTTTCGCGGGCAGTCCTGTGACCGCGGCCTGTAGCGTTTGCAGCACGCCTTGGTCGAACAGGGTGACCTGCGTCGCCGGCTTGTCATCGGAACCGGTGAGCGTCAGCGCGCTGGTCTTGCCGGCAGCACCCAGCGGCTGGAGGTTCTGCTTTCCGTCGCCCTCCGGCACGGCGTTCGGGACGTAGGCGACGCCCTGCGGACCCTGCCCGATCGGCACCTCAGCGATCACCGTGTTCGACGCCGTGTCGATCACCGCCGCCATGTCGGCGTTCTCCAGGCCGACATAGACGCGGCTGCCGTCGCCCGAGGGCCAGAGCCCGTGCGGCAGGGCGCCGGTCGCGATGGTGGCGACCTGAGAGAAGTCGTCGGTGCGGAACACCTTGAGCTGGTTCAGGCCGCCGATCGTCACGTAGGCGAACTGGCCGGCCTTGGTCGAGACGATGTTGACGTGGTTGGTGATCGGCCCGGTCTCGATCGTCTTCAGCGGCGCGAAGGGCGGACGCGCCGAAAACACTTGGGTGCGGCCGACATCCTTAAGGGTGAACCACACCTGCTTGCCGTCCGGCGTCGCGGCGATGTCGGGGCAGAACGGGCTCTCTTGCTTCACGCGGCCGACGATGGTGTGGGTCTTGGTGTCGATGACGACGGTCTCGGGGCTGAAGCTGGAGCAGACGTAGCCGTAGGCGCCGTCCGGCGAGAAGATCGTCATGCCGGGCCCGTTCGGTACGGTGATCCGGCGGGTCTCCTTGGCGGTGGCGGCATCGAGCACCGCGATATGGTCCTCGCCGCGCACGCTCACCCAAACCTCTCGGCCGTCCGGCGTGAAGAAGGCTTCGTGCGGCGAGCGGCCGACATAGGCGGTGTGGCGGACCGCGTTGGTCGCCGTGTCTATGAAGCTCACGGAGTTCGAACCGATCGAGACCGCGAGCAGGGTCCTGTGGTCCGGCGAGAAGCCCATGCCGTGAACCAGAAGCTGCCCGCGATAGAGCGGGCTCAGGTTCATCGGCGTCGGGTCGCCGAGCCGGATCACCCCGAGCAGGGTGTTGGCGGCGGGATCGACCACCGAGACCGTGTTGGAGAACTGGTCGGAGGTGTAGAACCGATCCTTGCCGCTAACCGGCACGTCCGGGGCGGAAGCTGCGCCCGGGGCCTGCCCGGCGAGCGCCGGGCCGGAGAGCAGCGCGAGGGCGAGGATAGTCAGGGCGGTCTTCATCGGCGGGTCTCCGAGGGCATGGCGGCGGGGGCTGCACTGTGGTCGTGGGAATGGGCCGCACCAGTCGATGGCTGCGGCGCTTTAGGAAGACTGGCGAGCGCACGGCGCATCACATCGATCTCCTGGCCCTGCTCGACGACGATTCCCTGCGCGAGGCGACGCAGGACCGGATCCTTGCCGTAGAGCAGCTCCGCCTTGGCCATCGCGATCGCGCCCTCGTGGTGGGGGATCATCATCGCGGCGAAATCGCGGTCGGGATCGCCCGAGGGCGGGACCATCATGTCGGCGTGCATCCGCGTCATCGACTGCGCCATCATCGCGTCGAACGACGTTGACGACGCGGCCGGAGGCTCGCTGGCGGCCAGCGTCGGGCGCATCATCATCCGGCCGCCGACGAGGCCGCTCGCCATCAGCGCCGACGTCACGGCAAATCCCAGTGCTCCGCGCATGCGGCCTCCTCGCGATCCGGTATCAATGGAAGGGATGCCAGCGGACCGCCTTTATTCCGCGGCGGGGCCGAAAAAGCGTTCGCGCCGATGGGATCGCCTTTTTTCGTGTGTCAGCGGAATAAAGGCGCCCGTTTCGCATCCCTCCCGATGCGGTCATGCTCGACCGCGGGAGACTTCACCCATGCGCAATCTGCTGATCCGCACCGCCTTCGCGGCTATCGCCTTCTCCGCCGTGGCCGCCCAGGCCGCCGCGCCCGCCATGACGGCCGAGACCGCCAAGGGGCCGGCGCTCGTGGATGCCAAGAGCATGACCCTCTACACCTTTGACAAGGACATGGGCGGCAAGTCGATGTGCAACGGCCCCTGCGCCGCCAACTGGCCGGCCCTGACGGCTGCCTCCGGATCGGCGGCCTCCGGCGATTGGACGACGGTGACCCGGGACGACGGCACGATGCAGTGGGCCTACAAGGGCAAGCCGCTCTACACCTTCGCCAAGGACACCAAGCCGGGCGACACCACCGGTGACGGCTTCCTCAACGGTGCGTGGCACATCGCAAAGCCCTGATCGGTGAATGCCCGGATCGGCTCCCTCTGATTGGGACACGTCGTTGGACGAGATCGCCCCCCTGATCGAACCGCAGATCCCGGCCCTGCGGCGCTACGCGGTCGCGCTTCTTCGGGATCGCGAAGCGGCGGACGACCTCGTCCAGGACACCCTGGAGCGGGCATTGTCCGCCTGGTCCGGGCGTCGCCGCGACGGCGACCTGCGGGCGTGGTTGTTCACGATCGAGCGCAACCTGTTCCTCGCCGCCGTCCGACGCCGGGGCCGGCGCGGCGCCGATCTCGGCGCGGAAGCGTTGGAGCAGGTGCCCGATCCGAGCGCCGACCCGGGGGCAGCTTTGGGAGCCCGTGACGTACTCGCAGGGCTCGACACCCTGCCCGAGGAGCAGCGCTCGGTGTTGCTCCTCGTGGCGGTGGAGGACCTGTCCTATGCCGAAGCGGCACAGGTGCTCGGGGTGCCGCTCGGCACGGTGATGTCACGATTGAGCCGGGCGCGCACGCGGATGCGCGGATTTGTGGAGACGGGCCGGACAGGCCTGCTGAGGAGGGTTAAATGAGCGGGGATCCGCGCCCGGTCGGCGAGGACGATCTGCACGGCCTGATCGACGGCCGCCTTGAACCGGAGCGGCAGGCGCTGGTCGAGGCGTGGCTCGTGGGGAACCCCGCGCGTGCGGCTGAAGTCTCGACGGACCGAGTTCTGCGCGAGCGCCTGCGCGCCCGCCTCGCGCCGATCGCCGAGGAGGCGATCCCGGCGCGACTGCGGGTGGCCAACATCCGCTCGCGACACCTGTACCCTGGCGCACGCTGGTTCCCCATGGCAGCTGCGGCCGTGCTCTGCCTCGCGCTCGGCAGTGCCGGCGGCTGGGTTGGCCATGCCCTGCACGGTGTGCCCGCGGCGGCGGCGGTGGCGGAGGCACCGGCGACGCAGGACGCGGTCGCAGCCTTCCGCACCTTCGTGGTCGAGGCGGTGCATCCGGTGGAGGTGCGCGCCGACGAGAAGCCCCACCTCGTGACGTGGCTCTCGAAGCGTCTCGGTCACGCGGTCGCGGCCCCCGACCTCTCGGCGCAGGGCTTCCGGCTGATGGGCGGGCGCCTGTTGCCGGCCGGCACCGAGCCCGCGGCGATGTTGATGTACGACGACGACCGCGGCACCCGGCTGACGCTCTACAGCCGCGTCGGTGACGGCGACGGCCGCACGCTCTTCCGCTTCGCCCGCGAGGGCGACATCGCTGCCTTCTCCTGGGTCGATGGTGGCATGTCATACGTCGTCACCGGCCGCACCGACGAGGCCCGGCTGCTCTCCGTCGCGCAGGCGGTCGATGCGCACGTCCGCGGCCTCGCGCCGGATCGTCGGCAGCCATGACCCTCGATCAGCTTCGCATCTTCGTGGCGGTGGCCGAGCGACAGCACGTGACGCGGGCCGCCGAGGCGCTGAACCTCGTCCAGTCGGCGGTCAGCACGGCGATCGCCAACATCGAGGGGCGGCACGCGACGAAGCTGTTTCACCGGGTTGGCCGCGGGATCGAGCTGACCGAAGCAGGGCGCGTGTTCCTCGTCGAGGCCCGCGCCGTGCTCGCCCGGGCCGAGGCCGCCGAACTTGTGCTCGCCGACCTCAGCGGCCTACGACGCGGGACGCTGGCGCTTTTTGCCAGCCAGACCATCGCCAGCGACTGGCTGCCTCGCCACCTCGTCGCCTTCCGCCGGGCCTACCCTGAGATCGCTATCCGGTTGGCGGTGGGCAACACCACCGACGCCGCCGACGCGGTGCGCGCGGGGCAGGCCGAACTCGGCTTCGTCGAGGGGGCGCTGGACGACCCGACGCTCGCAAGCACGACCATCGCCCAGGACAAACTCGTCCTCGTGGTCGCCCCAAACCATCCCTTCGCCGGGGCGGCTGCACTCGCACCCGAAGACCTCGCCGGGGCCGACTGGGTGCTGCGCGAAGCGGGATCGGGAACCCGCTCGGCCTTCGAGGCGACCCTGGGTGCGGCCGGCCTTGCCGCGGCCCAGCTCCGGGTCATGCTCGAACTGCCCTCGAACGAGGCAGTGCGCGCCGCCGTCGAGGCCGGGGGCGGGGCCGCCGTCCTGTCCGAGACCGTGGTCGCCGCAGCGCTTCGAACCGGGACCCTGGTGCGGGCGGCGTTCGACTTACCGAGCCGGCCGTTCCGGGTGCTGCGCCACAAGGAGCGCTACCGCAGCCGGGCCGCCGACGCGCTTCTCGACCTGATCGCGACGGCGAACATCAAATGAGCGAGCCCGCGAAACCAGTGCCCCCCGACGACCCGCGGGTGAGGCTCGCCGAGGACCGGACGGTGCTGGCAGCCGAGCGTACGTTCGTGGCGTGGCTTCGAACCGGGCTCGCCTTTCTGGGCGTCGGCTTGGCCGCGCAGCGCTTCCTGCGGGAGGTGCTGGCGGTCTGGCCGCTGAAGGTGCTGTCGCTCACGTTGATCGGCTGCGCGCTTGCCTCGTTCGCCGGCGCCGCATGGCGGGACCGGGCGATCCGGGCGCGTCTCGCCCATGCCGAGATCCCGATGATGCCGCGCATCCTCACCATCGGGATCGCGGCCTTGCTGATCGCGATCTCGGGCCTCGCGGCCACCGCCTTGCTCTGGGCGTGATGATCAGGCCACGGTGACCCGCACCCGGTGCCATGCGGCGCTAAGGTAGCCCTTGTAGTTCCAGGTGTCGTCGGGGGCGGCCGGCTGGGTCTGGCCGGCGGAGTCCCAGGCCCGCACCGCAAGTTCGTGCTCGCCGGCCGTCAGCTCGCGCTCGATCTCCCAGAATGTCCACGCGTAGGGCGCGTCGGCATCGCGGTCGATCCGGGCCTGCGCCCAGCTGCGGCCGCCATCCGTCGAGACGTCGACGCGGGCGACCGCGCGGTCGCTGGCGATGGCATAGCCGCGGATCGCGTGCCGGCCGGCCTTCAACGCCGCGCCGCGGGCGGGCTCGCAGATCGCGCTGTTGAGCGGCATCGCCTCGATGGTGATGCCGTGGGCGGGGTCCGCGGTCTCGGCCGTCACGTCGGGCGGAAACAGCTTGTAGTCGTCGGCCTGCATCGGGTTGTCGGAGGGCCGGTCCTGCACCGTGATCCGGGCGAGCCATTTCGGGCTGCGGATGCCGGCAAATCCCGGCACCACCACGCGCAACGGATGGCCGTGCTCGGGGGCGAGAGGCTCGCCGTTCATCGCGAAGGCAAGCAGCGTCTCGGGCGCCAGCGCCTTGGCGAGAGGGATCGAGGCGCCGAAGCGCGTGTCCGTGTCCGCGATCCGGTCGTGGCTCTCGAAGGCGACGTAGCGCTCTTCATCTGCATCGATGCCGGCCGCGCGCAGCACCTCGGCGAGCCGCACGCCGGTCCATTCCGCGTTGCCGATGGCACCGGGCGCCCACGGGTCACCGGAGACCGGCGCCACCGCCAGCATGTCGGCCCGTCTGTTGCCGGCGCATTGCATCACCGCCGTGACGGTGGCGTGCGCAAAGCGCGCCTTGAGTTCCGCGAGGGAGAGTTCGAGCGGCATGGTGACCATGCCATCTACCGTCAGGCGGTAGCTGTCGGCGTCGAGGTCCGGGATGTCGCCGTGGCTGCGGACGTAGAAGTCGGCCTGTTCGGTGAGGAACGCCGCCCGCAGGCGATCGAGCGGCGGCTCGGCGTTGTAGGGCGCCTTTCCGTGGACGATGAGGCGGTCCTTGCGCTGGAACAGGCGGAGCATGGGGTCTTTGTCCTGCGTACTTGACATGTCGACGACGAGAACGCGCCGGGGGCGATAAGGCCCCCGGCGCGCGTCGCCTCAGGGCTTCATTGTCGAGACCACCGCATTCTTCGCGCGATCGACCACGGCGACGCTGAGATCGCGGTTGAGGACGTAGGCGCGGGCGTTGTCGGCCGAGAACGCGATCGCCTGGCGCGGCTCGTTCAGGCCGGTCACCGTGGCGACAACCTTGAGGGTGCCGGTGTCGATCACTGAGAGTGAGTTGTCCTTGAGGTTGCCGGAATAGACGAAGCGACCGTCCGGTGTCAGTGCGGCTCCGTAGGGGTCCTTGCCCACCTCCACCTCGGAGGTGACTTTGCGGGCGGCGATATCGACCACGCCGATGGTATTGCGGCCGCTGTTGGCGGCAAACAGCGTCTTGCCGTCCTTGGTGATCGAGATGGCGCGCAGCTTGTCGAACCCAGCGATCTCGCCGGTGATCTTGTTGGTGGCGGTATCGACCAACGTGATTTTGTCGCCGAGGAAGTTCGTCACGAACACGGTCTTGCCGTCGGGCGACAGCTTCACGCCCTGGCGCGGCTGCGCGAAGCCGGGAATCACGGCATCTGCCAGCATAGTCTTGGTGTCGAACACGGTCAGCGTGCTCGCGGCCTCGTTGTTGACGTAGAGCTTGCCCCCGTCGGCCGAGAGCACGGTGCCGAAGACCCCGGGCCCGGCGGCGAGAACGCCGGCTTCCTTGCCGGTGGCGGTCTCGTAGACCGTGATCCGGCCGGTGCCGCTGTCGGAGACGTAGAAGCGGGCGCCGTCCGGCGCGAACACGATGTTGCGCGGCGTGACGAAGCCGTCGAGGCGGCGCAGCACCGTGCCCTTGGCGACGTCGTAGACGACGACGGCGCTCTCCTCGCTGTTCGATACAGCGGCGACGGTCCCGGCAGCGTTCAGCGCCAAGGCGTTGTTCTTGATCGCGCCGTCGAAACCAGCGGCGGACCCGGGCTGGCCCTGGGCGAGAAGCAAGGCAGCTCCGGCGAGGAAGGCGCGGAGACTGGTGCGGATATGGGTCATGAAGCGGGTCTCTTGGGCATGCGCGCTCGTTCGGCGGCCGGGGCCAGCCGTGCGGGCGGGTTCGAAATCGGATTGCGTCGTGCGGGACCGGTCCGGCCATGCATCGCCTTAAGGAGATGCCAGCGAGGGCGGTCTATTCCCCGAGGCCGGCGAAAAAACGCGGCGGCCTCGGGATTCGGGAGTTCAGGGGGTCGGCTTCAACGCCGTGAGGTAGTCGACGATGGTCTGCACGTCGGCCTGATCGACCGGAGCCTTGTAGATGTGGACCATCTTGTTCACGGTCTCGGTCCACTGCGCCTTCGTGAGCTTGGGCTGGGTCAACACCATCCCGGCCGAATGGCAGGCGAGGCAGTTGTTGTTGACCGCCTCGGCCCCGGGCCCGTCGGGGAAGATCCGGTCGGAGGTCGGCATCTCGATCGATTGCGAGGTGAAGCGCATCGGCTCGGGAGCCGGGGCGGCGAGCGCCACCAGGGGAGACAGTATGAGCGCGACGCTGAGGGCTGCAGAGCGGATCGGGGTCATGGCTGTTCTCCTCAAGCGGCCTGGAAGGACACGGTTTCTATACCGTTCTGCATGAAGCCGGCCCCGTTCCAGACCCGGTCCGTGGGCTGCGCGACGCCGTTGGTGTTGGTGCAGCGGACCTTCACCGTGTGGGTGCCGGCGGCCAACGCCGGCAGGCTGCCCTCGAAGCGGCGGAAGCTGTAGGGGCCCTCGTCCGCGCCGAGCTGTGCTGGAAACCACGTCGCGCCGCCGTCGCCGGAGAAGTCGACCGCCTTCACCCCGCAATCGCCGCCGAAAGCGATGCCGCGCAACGCCACCGGCGCGCCGGCCGTCACCTTGGCGCCATCCTGCAGGTTGGTGACGAACGAGCGCGGTACCATCTTGTTGATCGGCACCGTCTTGAAGCCGGTCTGGCCGGGCTTGATGTTGGCGCCCGGCACGTCCGGGATGCGGTAGGCGGTCTTCATCCAGTACTGGTCGTCGGGCTTGTCCAGCACCTCGATCTCCGACAACATCTTGACCCAGTAGGTCGAGTACCAGCCCGGCACCACGAGGCGAAGCGGGAAGCCGTTGAGAAGCGGCAATTGCTCGCCGTTCATCGCGTAGGCGATCATCACCTCACCGTCGTTGGCGTGGTCGAGATCGAGCGACTTCTTGAAGTCCGGCGCGTCGTCCACGACCGGCTCATCGAGGCCGCTGAAGCGCACCTGCACGGCACCGGCCTTCACCCCGGCCTTTTCGAGCACGTCCTTGAGGCGCACCCCGGTCCAGCGGGCGTTTCCCATCGAGCCGTTGGCCCATTGCGCGCCGGGAACCCGCGGCTCGAACAGCCCGCGGGAGTTGCCCGAGCACTGGTTGACCGCGGCGATCTCGAAGCGCGGCAGGCCGGCGATGGCATCGAGGGAGAGCGAGAGCTCCTTCTCGACATGACCGTGGACCTTGAGACGGAAGGTGCCGGCATCAACCTCGGTTGGGATCGAGGCCCAGTGCCAGCGCACGTAGAAGCGGTCGTTGGGGGTGAACACGCCCTCATCGAACACCGCAAACGGCGTCTCCAGCAGCGGCGGATGGGTACGCTGGAGGATCATCTCGCCCTTGCCGGGAAAGGCCGTCGTGAGATCCCGCACATCCGGGCCGCCGGGTAGCGGCAGCTTCACCGAGCCCGCGGCCCAGGCCGGCATCGCGGCGGCAAGGCTGCCGAGCCCGAGCCCGCCCAACAGGAGGCGGCGGTTCGTCGGTCTTTCCAATCCGTGCATCGTCTCTCCCTTCAAAGTTCGTCGGCGTCGATGCGTTCGAGGGCACCGGACCCGTGGCGATTCCTTGCGACTAGGGAGATGCTACGGGATGCGTTTAATTCCCACCAACGGTCTTTCGCGATGCGAACGATCTCCCAATGCGATGATTTGAGAATTTTGGATCTCCGCGCCGGTGGTGCCAGATATCGTCTCGACGTCAGACCGCCGGTGCTTCGACAGGCGCGGTCCTGCGACACCCGAACAAGGCGTGACGCTCGGCGAAACCGCGAAGGGCGACAATGCCGAGCGGTTCGAGGGCATGCGCCAGGCCGTGGAGGAAGGTGTCGGTGGCGATCAGCGGCGTGTCGTAGGTCTTGCACAGGCGCTCGACGCGAGCGAGCACGTTGAGATCGCGGCCGATCGCCGTGAAGTCGACCCGGTCGCCGCCGCCGATATTGCCGTAGGCGACCTCCCCAACATGAAGTGCGACGCCGACCTCAAAGGCAGCCCTGTCACCGTCGCGCAGGGTCGCAAGCGCATCGAGTGCGGCCTCGGCGGCACGCAAGGCGGCACGGCGCGCCTCGGCCTCGTCGCGATCGGCATCGAACACGGCCAGCAGCCCGTCACCAATATACTTTAGCACCTCGCCGCCTTCCGCCTCGACGGCCGGCACGATGGCATCGAACATCCGGTTGAGGGCGGCCACGACATGGTCGGGGCTTTGCCGGTCGGACAGTTCACCGAACCCACGCAGATCGGTCAGCATCATCGCGGCCCGCATGAGGCGTACGTCGCCGCGCCGCACTGTGCCGGCCAGGATTTGCCGCGCCGGGTCGCGCCCGACATAGGCGCTCAGGACCGCGCCAAGCATGTCGTCGAGCGCCTTGATTTCGAACAGCAGCGAGAACGGCTCGACCAGCGCTAGCAACGTCTCGATCTCGATCGGCGTGAAGCCGCCCGGTCTCGCCGTGGCCCAGGAGGCGGCACCCATGCGTCCACGCGCGGCATGCAGCGGCGCGATGAGGTAGTCGGTCAGACCCTCGTTGCGAAGCTCGCCAAGCACGGGAAACGGCAGCGGCCCATCCCCGTCGAGACGGCATTGGAGTGGGGTCCGCGTCTCGACCACGTGCTCGACGGTGTTGCCGTGGAAGGTCGGCGTGCCCTCGATGCCGTGGCGGCGACGCAGGGCTAGGCTCGACGTTCCTGGATGCCAGACGCGCATCACCCACCGGAACGACGGATGCAGGGTCGGCGCGTGGGTGGTGGCGCGGGCCAGCGGCAGGCCAAGCCCCGAGAGGCACGCACTGAACCCATCGAGAAGGGCTGCCGCGTCCACCGCTTCGCGACCCGGCCCCATCAACCATCCCGTCGCCTGCGCGACTGCCTCGGATGAAGATTGGGACGAACGTGTCACGGCAATTCTTCCATCAAGGGGTCGGATCGATGCCATAGCGTGGATCAGACGAGGCCGAGCACATGGATCAGGCCGAGGCTGACGGCGCCGAGGGCAAGGAGCGAGGCGACCACAGCGAGGGTCACCCGCGCCCCGGCCTTGGCGACGCTGCGCACGTCGACCCCGAGGCCGAGTGCCGCCATCGAGACTACGGTCAGCACGTTGGCGGTCTCCGACATCGGCGCGAGCGCGACTTGCGGGATCAGCCCGGCCGAGCGGAGTCCCGCGAGCGCCAGGAAGGCGAGGATGAACCACGGCACCAGGCGGTGGATCGCGAGGCCGCCGGGGGCCGGGCGGTCGCCGGTTGTGACGCCGGGGGCGGCCTCGTCGGTCTCCTCGCGCAGCCGGCTCGCGCCGAGGGAGAGCATCAGAACGACCGGCCCGAGCATCAGCACCCGGACGAGCTTCACCAGGGTTCCGACCTGGACGCTGAGCGCCGCGACCGGCGCGGTGGCGGCGAGGACCTGCGGCACGGCGTAGACGGTGAGGCCGGCGAGCACGCCGTACTGCATCGGCGACAGGCCGAGCAGCGGCACCAGCAGCGGCAGGCCGAGCACCACCAGCACGCCCAGCACCGCGGTGAAGGCGATGGAGGCGGCGACGTCCTCGCCGTCGGCGCCGATCACCGGGGCGGTGGCGGCGATCGCCGAGTTGCCGCAGATCGAGTTGCCGCAGGCGACGAGGATCGCCATGCGCGAATGCAGTCCGAGCGCCCGGCCGATGCCGTAGCTCGACAGGATCGCGACCACGACGACGCCCGCGATGCCGAAGAGCAGGCCCGGGCCGGCGGCGAGGATCGTCGCGAGGCTGAGCGACGCGCCTAGCATTACGACCGCGATCTCCAGCACGGTCTTGGCCCCGAAGGCGATGCCGGGAAAGAAACGCTGCGACGGGGTCCAGGCGGTGCGGATCGCGCTCCCGAGGAGGATCGCCAGCACCAGGGCTTCGAGCCAAGCGCGACCGAACAGGTGCGTCTCGACGGCTTCGAAGCCGACCGCTGCGGCGGTAACTGCCACGCAGAGGCCCAGTCCTGGAAGGATGGCTCTCGTGCCGGCCAGGGCACGCATCGATCGAGGGTGGGAGACAAGTCTGGGGGCGGACATGGGTGGCTCCGATGTGATGCCGGAGAATCCCACTTCCCTTTCATTCGCTCCAACGGAATGATTAGATAATTCCAATCACTTAATTAGATCAAATGGGGATCCCTTCGAAGCGTGAGGCGACCCATTCTTGGGGGCCTACAGGCGGATTCAACCGTCGATCCAGCGGGCCTCGATCGTCGTGTCCGCAGCAAACTCATAGATCCTGACGGAGCCCGTCGCGAGTTCGAGTTGCTCGACCTCCGCCGGGCTGAGGTCGTCGAGCGCCATAACGAGCGCCCGCAGGCAATTACCGTGGGCGACGACGAGCACGTCCCCGCCCATGACCGCCGGTAGGATGGATCGGAGGTAGCATGGCACGATGCGGGCGACGGTATCGCGCAGGCTCTCACCGTTCGGCGGCGCCTCGGCGTAGGAGCGCCGCCAGGTCTCGATCCGCTCCGCCCCCCAGCGCGCATCGGCGGCGGTCTTGTCGAGCCCGCTGAGGTCGCCGTAGTCTCGCTCGTCGAGCGCGGCGAAGCGTTGAGGGATTAATCCGGGTTGCCCGAGCGTATCGAGGATAAGCCGGCCGCTCACGACGGCCCGCGTCAGCGTCGAGGTGAAGGCATCGGAAAAGCGCCAGCTGCGCTCGGCCAAACGCCGCCCGGCTGCCACGGCTTCTATCCGACCCTGCTCGGTCAAGGGCGAGTCCAGCAATCCCGTGAACAGACCGGATCGGTTGGCTACGCTCTGGCCATGCCGGACCAGCACGAGACGTCGCGTGATTGGGGCTTTGCGATCGTGAATCACTCTGTCTCCCAAGGCAACGCACTTTCGCGTCGGTCGCATCGCCTCTGATGAAAACGGCATCCGGCTTTAACGAACTTCGACCCTGAGATGGGTTGGACCGTCCATCCGGAGACGGCGATTCATCCTAGGTCCGCTTTAGAACGTCTTGCGACCGAAAGCAGCCAAGCTGCTTCCCACCCAACCCAGTCATTCGAAGGCGTGAGCCATCACGGCGGGATCTGGCCGAAAGCGGAACGGCCGCTTCCAGTGCGTGAGGCCTTCAAGCAGACAGATAACGGCCTCAATCAACAGGGGCTGATATCCGTCCGATAGTCGTGATGTCTGACGCTCCCGAGCGCTGCTCGCTGGCTGACGCTGGAATGAGCTTGCCGGGGTTCATCAGACCATCCGGGTCGAGGACCCGGCGCAGGGCCCGCATGAGATCGAGCTCCACCGGATCTTTGAAACGGGCCATCTCAAGAAGCTTGGCGGCACCGATGCCGTACTCGGCTGAGAACGTGCCGCCGCATGCAACTGCCAGGGCATCGATGATCTGCCCTCACGAGGTGGTCCAAGATCAAAGTTAGTGCGCGGTAGGCCTTGAGTTGACCCCGTTTGTGGTCCACGGTCTACGCAAGTTCTCGGGCTGTGAGAGCTTGGTTGGCGAAGGCTCGGGGCGTCAAGCCGCCCAGGGCCGTATGAGGTCGGTCTTCGTTGTAGTGGCACCTCCAGTCCTCGATGCGCTCACGGGCATCGGTTAGCGACAGGAACCATGAGGCGTTCAGACATTCCGCCCGGAGACGGCCGTTAAACGACTCGATGTAGGCGTTGTCGGTCGGCCTGCCCGGTCGGGAGAAGTCGATCTCGACCCCGTTCAGGTAGGCCCACTGGTCGAGCATGCGACCGGCGAACTCCGGCCCATTATCGACCCGCAAGCTCTCGGGCCGTCCTCTGAGCTTGACCAAGGCGTCGAGCGCTTCGGTCACTTGGTAGGCGCGGAAGTTGGCTCTCGGCGTGAGTGAGAGCGCCTCTCGCGTGTGGCAATCGACGACGGTCAGGATCCGGAATGGACGCCCGTCGAAGATGCGGTCGGACATGAAGTCCATCGCCCAGACCTCGTTGGGTCCACCGATCGCAGGCCGTCCCTGGCGATATCGCCAAGCCCGCTTGCGCTTTGGTAGCTTGACCCGGATCGACAGCCCTTCGTCTCGGTAGATCCGGTAGGTGCGCCTGTGGTTCACCTTCCAGCCCTCCCGTCGCAGCAGGATATGTAGCCGTCGATAGCCGTAACGGACCCGTGCGGCGGCCAGCTCCTTCAACCTCATCCGCAGAGCGACTTGCGGGTCAGCTCGCTTCCTGTAACGCTGGGACGAACGGCCGAAGCCGGTGGCCTGACAGGCCCGACGCTCGCTGATGTCGTAGGCCACCTGCAAATGACCGGCGACTTCACGGCGAACGACGGGCCTCACCACTTTCGTTTGAGCACGTCCTGCAGCATTGAGCGGTCGAGCGTCAGGTCAGCGACCAGCCGCTTGAGCTTGCTGTTCTCGTCCTCCAGCTGCTTCAGCCGACGGATCTCCGGCACGCCCATACCGACGAACTGCTTCTTCCAGCGGTAATACGTCGGCTCGGACACGCCCATCTTCCGGCAGACCTCGTCCACCGTCGCGCCGTTCTCCGCCTGCCGTAGGGCAAAGGCGATCTGCTCGTTCGTGAAGCGTTTGCGAGGCATGGCATCCGCCCTCCTTCGGGGTTCAGGATGCCCGAAAAACTTGCGCTCGGCGTGGACCAGTTTGTTGGGTCAGGGTCACAGGCTCAAAAGCCATACTAAAGGGCGGACCACTTCAGTGGGGGGCGGATCAACCGCGCGAACCAACTCTCGAACAACGTTACAGCACTGAAAACATGGATGAAGTACCGTTGGATGCCAATTCCCAGGTTAGTGAATGGCCTGTTCGGCTTAGATTCAATTCAAGTTCGTGGTGGAGTGGCTCATGAGTAGCTTGCACCGCTCCCCATGCTCGCTGATAAGAATTTCCAGCTTTTGGCAATCTGTATTGATTTTTTCTGCCATCCCATTAAATTCAAATCTATATGACTCGATAGTATCTTTCAAATTAATGCCGACTTTATCAGCATATTCGGCAGCTCTGCGCATTGCCAAGACGGCCGCTCTCTGCATGTGTTCGCGGTCACTTGGGTCCTTGTCTCCAGCAAAGCATCTAGCACCTACGGCGTAAAATGCAGCGCATGTTACATACTCTTGCGCCATATTCTTGGATGCTTCCTGAGTGAGCAATTTTGTGTCTATATCCTGTGCATTCGCATTCGTGAATTGACTGCAAGCAACTACGGCAAGGACAATGCGACCGATCATACAAGTAACCTAGGGTCCGACGTTAGGCATCATTATAGTGCCATGCTGCATCAAAATCAGCTGCTCGACTAACATTTGAATTTGAAATTAATCAATTTCAGCCGGCCCCAGGCGCTGACTCTAAATTAAATTCATGCCCAAAAACGCTAAAACGCTTTGACTGCACCTTATCTGCTCCGGTGATCTCGTTGCAGCGAACTGTATGTCTGGGGCAAGCACGGGCGGGTGCTACGGGCCACCACTTGCTGCTTTGTACTGAAGCAGTAAGTAAGAAAGCAGACAAGGATTGAAAGGTGCGTCTCGCCCCATGATCCAAACCTTAAGGATAGGCGTGCCGCCGGTTCCGCTCGAACGCATGCTCGCAGGCCTGATCGAACAGGGGACAGGGGGGCTTTTCGTCGTAGGGCTCCGTTAGCATCGGCTGGCCGCCGATGTCGCCGAGGGAGTGGGCCTGCGAGTAGCGGGAGCGCGGATCGAAATACGGATTGCTCGTGTAGCTGCTCATGAAGGCTCCGCCCGCCGGCTGCTCGTTACGCGCCAGGGCGGGGGCGGTCGATGGCAACAGGATCGCCAAAATTGCGAAGGCGCGCATTCGCTTTCTCGACATCGGAAACTCCGAATACGCGAGCCGACCAAACGGCGGCGACGGAGAATGCTTGCCAAAGACCCGCCCACATGCAATCTAATAAATATTCACTCGCTAAACTCTAATTAATATTATTAAATATAATTTGAAAATCTAAGCTGCGGAATTCGCACTTCCGACCTGTCTCATGGTCTCAGGCGGGGTGTTCGACTGCCATATTTTAGAGACTACAACTCAATTTATCGTTCCAAAATATCTTTAAAAAATCAACCGCGAATTCATTCGCAAGACTTCTTGGGCGGTACTATCTAGCAGTCGACCTGCCTCGCTTCGTTCGAAAGAATTCTCCAATAGTGCCTCCCCTCTGTTCGACCGAGCGCGGATCAAGCGCCGGCCGCAGGGCGGGTTGTGCCGGGAAGCCCGATTGTTCGATGAATCTCGTTCGGTTCGCCTTGAAATTCCGCAAGAGCTTTTACGTTCTGGCGATCCTGATGGCCCTAGCCGGAATCGGTGCGATCACTGTGGCGCCGAAGGACGTGCTGCCCTCGGTCGACATCCCCGTCGTCGTCGTGGTGTGGACCTATAGCGGTCTCGATGCGACCGACATGGTCCAGCGCATCACGAATTACAGCGAGTTCTCGCTGTCGAGCAACGTGAACAACATCAAGCGGATCGAGTCGACGTCCATCCAGGGGACCGTGACGGAGCGGATCTACTTCGATTCCGCCGTGAGCATCGATCTCGCGATGACGCAGGTCGATTCGGCCATGAACGCGATTCGGTCGCGGATGCCGCCGGGGGTACAGCCGCCGGTCATCATGCGCTTCTCGGCCTCCTCGGTGCCGGTGATCCAACTTGCGCTGTCCTCGGGCACCCAGCCGCTGACCAAGGTGTTCGATTACGCCCAGTACCGCACTCGCCAGCGCCTCGCTCAGGTGCCGGGCTCGACCCTACCGTCGCCCTACGGCGGCGCCCCGCGCCAGGTGATGGTCGATCTCGACCTCGCCAAGCTCCGCGCCGTGGGCATGACGCCTCTGGATGTTACCGATGCCGTCCTCAAGCAAAACCTCGTCGTGCCCTCGGGTCTCGCGAAGATCGGTCGCCAGCAATACACGGTGCGGCTCAATTCGAGCCCCCTCCTCGTCGATCAGCTCAACCGCATCCCGGTCAAGGTCGTGAACGACCAGCCAGTGCTGCTGCGCGACGTCGCCCATGTCCGAGACGGTTCGCCGCCGCAGACCAACATCGTCCGCGCAGATGCCAAGCATTCCGTGCTGTTGCAGGTGCTCAAGAATGGCTCGGCATCGACGCTCGACGTGGTCAACGCTGTGAAGGCCGCCCTGCCGGACATCCGCGCGGCCTCCCCCAAGGGCATGACGATCACGCCGCTCTTCGACCAGTCGGTCTTTGTCTCTGACGCCATCGGTGACGTGGTGCGCGAGGCGGTGATCGCCGCGGGGCTCACGGGACTCGCCATCCTGTTGTTCCTGGGCTCGTGGCGGTCGACACTGGTCGTCCTCGTCTCGATTCCCCTCTGTATCCTCACCTCACTGTCGGTGCTGGTGGCCCTCGGCCAGACCATCAACGTGATGACGCTGGGCGGCCTCGCCCTGGCGGTGGGCATCCTCGTGGACGACGCCACGGTCGCCATCGAGAATACCTACCGGATGTTCGAGGAGGGCCACCCCTTCCGCCGCTCGGTGCTGGAGGGGGTGGCGGGCATCGCAAAGCCGGCGCTGATCTCGACGCTGGCAATCTGCTCGGCCTTCTCGGCGGTGTTCTTCCTCTCCGGCGCCCCCCGCTACCTGTTCGTGCCCCAGGCCGAGGCGGTCGTGTTCGCGATGCTCGCCTCGTATCTGCTGTCGCGCACCCTGGTGGCGATCCTCATCGACGTCCTCGTCGCGCCGGAATACGCCAAGCATTACGGGGGGGCGGCGCATGTGCCGGGGCGGCGCCCCCTCCTGCTGCGCCTGCCACTGGCCTTCCGCGATGCGTTCGAGCGCGGCTTCACCCGCTTTCATGCCGGCTATGTCGGGCTGCTTGGCGCGGTGATCCGGCATCCCGGCCGCGCCCTGGCCGGGGTGACCTGCGTCTTCGCCGTGACGGCGGGTCTCTTCCCCTTCGTCGGGCAGGATTACTTCCCACAGATCGAGGCGAGCCAGATGACCCTGCACATCCGCACCCGCCCCGGGATGCGGATCGAGGAGGCGGAGAAGACCTTCGCGCAGGTGGAGGACACCGTCCGGCAGGTCGTGCCGAAGGACGAGCTCGGGCTGATCCTCGACAATATCGGCCTGCCAGCATCGAACTACAATTATGCGTTCATGGATGCGTCCTTCGTCGCCTATAACGACGGACAGATGCTCATCAACCTCAAAGGCGAGCACAAGCCGATCTCGTTCTACGAGCGGAAACTACGAAAAATGCTGCGGCAAGCGTTTCCTGCGGACGTCTTCTACTTCCAGCCTGCTGACATCATCACGCAGATCTTGAACTTCGGCACCATGGCGCAGATCGACGTGCAGGTCTCCGGCCGTCATGACGCCAAGGACCTCGCAGTCGCCCGCGACCTCGTGCGCCGGATCTCCGCCGTGCGCGGCGCGGTGGATGTCCACCTCCATCAGATCGTCGATGCGCCGCAGATGTACGTGAACGTCGATCGCCGCCTCGCTTCCGAGATGGGGGTGAGCGAACAATCCATCGCCCAGAACCTCAACGTCTCGCTGTCGGGCTCCTTCCAGGTCAGCCCGAACTTCTGGGCCGATCCCAAATCCGGCACGCCCTACCAGCTCTGGGTGCAGACACCTGAATGGCGCAACGACGACATCGCCCGGTTGATGAACACGCCGGTCTCCGTCCACGGCACGCGTGACGGCGAACCGGGCATCCCGATTCTGCTGTCCAACATCGCCACGATGCAGCGGCAGCCGGAGCAGACGGTCATCAACCACGTCAACACGCAGCCGACCTTCGACATCCTCGCCAACGTGCAGGATGCCGACCTCGGCAGCGTGCGGAACGCGGTCGAACGGATCGTCGGCGAGGAGCAGGCGCGATTGCCTGCCCCCGACAAGATTCACGTGCGCGGCCAGATCGAGAGCATGGAGGGCGCCTTCGCCCGCATCGAGATCGGCCTCGGGATCGCGCTCGTGGCGGTCTACTTGCTGCTCGT
This sequence comes from Methylobacterium litchii, assembly GCF_038442315.1. Classification (NCBI taxonomy): domain Bacteria; kingdom Pseudomonadati; phylum Pseudomonadota; class Alphaproteobacteria; order Hyphomicrobiales; family Methylobacteriaceae; genus Methylobacterium; species Methylobacterium litchii. Next base: position 89,203 of record NZ_JBBXMY010000008.1, read on the forward strand.
CCTCAACTATCAGACCTGGGTCGATCCCTTCGTGGTCATCGCCGCCCTGCCGCTCGCCTTCTGCGGCATCGTGATGAGCCTGTTCCTCACCGGCACGGCCTTCTCCATCCCTGCCCTGTTCGGGGCGATCATGTCGGTAGGCGTGGCGAGCGCGAACTCGATCCTGCTCGTCACCTTCGCCAAGGAGCACCGGGAAGCTACGGGCTGCTCGGCCGTCGAGGCCGCCCTGATGGCCGGCAACACCCGTCTGCGGCCGGTGCTGATGACCGCCTCGGCCATGTTCCTCGGCCTGATGCCCATGGCGATCGGCTCGGGGGAGGGCTCCGAGCAGAACGCGGCCCTGGCCCGCGCCGTCATGGGCGGCATCGGCATGGGCACGCTCTCGACGCTGCTCGTCGTGCCGCTCCTCTACACCCTCCTGCGTCGCAAACCGATCAAGCCCCTCGAGGATTACTGATGAGCCCGTTCAACGATCCGAACGACATCGGGATCGACGCCGCCGCACGGGCCCATGCCCATGCGGTCGAGATCGATCCTTTGCGGCAGGACGTGGAGGGCGAGGCCCTCGCCCACGCCGCGCTGCCGCCGCCGCGCAAGCGCCCGTTCCTCATCGCCCTCCTGGCCCTGAGCAGCGCCCTCGGCCTCGGCGGCTGGCACCATTGGCAGACCTACCAGATCTCCCTGGAGACGCAGGAGGACGCGGTTAGCTTCGTGCCCACCGTCCGCACCGTCCCGGCGGAAGAGGACGACAAGCCGATGATCCTGACCCTGCCTGGCCAGACGGAGGCCTTCGACCACGCCGACATCTTCGCCCGCGCCACCGGCTACATCGCCGAGCGCCGGGTCGATATCGGCTCGCGGGTGAAGAAGGGCGATCTGCTGGTCCGCATCGCTGCCCCGGATCTCGATCAGCAGAAGCGCCAGGCCGAGGCCCAACTCGGCCAGCTCCGGGCGCAACTCGCCGTTGCCAAAGCGGATGTGGAACAGGCCAAGGCCAACGTGACGCTCGCCAACGCCACCGATGCCCGCACCTCGACGCTCGCGGGCCAGGGCTGGGCCTCGAAGCAGAACGCCGACCAGAGCCGGGCGCAGATGCTCACCGCCACCGCCTCCCTCACCGCCGCCACGGCGAAGGTGAAGGTGGCCGAGGCCAACATCACCGCCCAGCAGGCCACCGTCGACCGGCTGCGCACCCTCACCACCTTCGAGGACGTCACCGCCCCCTTCGACGGCATCGTGACCGCCCGCATGGTCGATGTCGGCGACCTCGTCCACGCCGATTCCGGCAGCGGCACGCCGCTCTTCTCCCTCGACAGCAGTGATGTGCTGCGTACCACCGTCCAAGTGCCGCAATCGGCGGCGGTGAACATCCATGACGGCGTGCGGGCCAAGGTGCAGGTGGCGCAGATGCCCGATCGCACCTTCGACGGCACGGTCTCGCGCAGTTCCGTGGCTCTGCGCTCGTCGGTGCGGACCCTCGACACGGAAGTCGATGTGGCGAACCCAGATGGGGCGCTGCGGTCGGGCCTTTACGTGAACGTGACCTTCGAAGTGCCCCGCGCTCATCCCGGCCTGCGGATCCCCTCCGAGGCACTGATCTTCGATGCGGCCGGAACTCAGGTCGCCGTGGTTCAGCCTGACGATACGGTGAAGCTTCAACCGATCACGATCGCGCGTGATCTTGGCACGGTTCTGGAACTTCGCTCTGGCCTGAAGGGTGGCGACACGGTCGTCCTCAACCCGCCCGCCGACCTGCGCGACGGCAGCCGCATCGTCCCGAAAAATAGTGCTTCGTCAGGGGAGCCTGTGGCCGAGCTTGCCGTGCAGGCCAGCGCGGAATGACGGAAATGGCCGACGACAGCCCCTATGCGATAAGCTTCGCCGCCGACATGACGCACGCCTCACGCCCTGATGGGGCACCATTTGACAACGGCCGCGAGGAGCATAACTCCGGCGGTCTAGCCGAAGCGCCAAGCCAGAAGCAGGATCAGCGTATCCATAATAAAAAGGATAAAAGGATGGCCAACGTTCTTGTGGTTGAGGATGATCGGCGTGTAGCGGCCGAAATTGGATCGGCACTGACGGAGTACGGATTTCAGGTCGATGAGGCCGCAAACGGATCGATCGGATTACGCAAGGCGTTGAATGGTGACTTCGATGTCATCGTCCTCGATCGGATGCTGCCAGAGATCGACGGCCTCGCCCTGCTCACCAAGCTGCGCGCCGCCAAGGTCTCGACCCCGGTCCTGATCCTCAGCGCCCTCTCGGCCGTGAACGAGCGGGTGGACGGGCTGCGCGCCGGGGGCGACGACTACCTCGCCAAGCCCTTCGAGTTCATCGAGCTGACCGCCCGCGTCGATGCCCTCGCGCGGCGCAAGATGGCAGCAGAGGCGGTGAACGAACTCGTCGTAGGCGACCTGCGCCTCGACCTGATCGAGCGGGTGCTCCATTGCGCCGGCCGTGAAATCGAGCTTCTGCCGAAGGAATTCGCGATCGTCGAGTTCCTCATGCAGAACGCCGGCGTGCTGGTGAGCCGCAAGATGATCTTCGAGTCGGTGTGGGGCTACAGTTTCAATCACCAATCGAGCGTCATCGACGTCCACATCGGCAAGATCCGGAAGAAGCTCGATCCCGACGGGCTGAACCCGCGCATCCACACTGTGCGCAACACGGGCTTCATCCTCCGTGCGTCTGCTTGAGGTCCGCCGGACCAGCGGGTTCCGGGTCGCGTGCCTGTTCTTCGCGACCTTCGGAACGGCCTCCCTCGCACTCTCGGGCTTCCTGTATCTCGATACCCGCAGCTACGGCCGCCGGGCGGCCTTCGAGTGGGTCGGGTGGGAGTCGAAGCATCTCCTGAGCCTTGCCCCACGCGCCTTACGCGAGCGCATCGACGCCTCGGAGGATTTCGCCGAAGGCGGGCGCCCACTGGTGCTGTTCGGCCCCGACCACGCCCACCGAGCCGGCGCGCCGATCCCGTTCCCCGACCAGGCCCCCGTCGGCCATCCCTTCATCTTGACGCAACAGACCGACCAGGGTCCGCGCACCCTATTCAGCGAGCTGACGCGACTGCCCGGCGGCGAGTACGTCCTCGTAAGCCGCTCGGCCAAGGATCTGGAGGCGCTGGAGAAGGCCCTAGTCGAGACTTTCGTTTGGGGCATGGCCGCGACTGTCGTGATCGGCCTCATCGGCGCGGTGATCTTCGGCGCCGGGTCGCTGCGTCAGAACGATGCCATCACCCGGGCGGTCGAACGCATCATGCGCGGCGACCTGAGCGAGCGCTTGCCGACGCGGGGCGTCTCAGCCGATCTCGCGCACCTCACCGGCGTCGTGAACGACATGCTCGGTCAGCTCGAGCGCCTGATGCTGGAGATCAAGGGCGTCAACGAGAATATCGCCCACGACCTGCGCACGCCCCTGACGCGGGTGGTGGGCACGCTGGAGCGCTCCCTGCGCAAGGCCAACAGCGTGGAGGCGTTCCGCGCCTGCAATGAAGACGCCTTGGCAGAGGTGAAGTCCATCGTCGTCCGTTTCTCCGCCCTGCTGCGCATCTCCGAGATGGAGGACCGCCTGCGCCGCTCCGGCTTCACGCAGGTCGATCTTGCCCGCCTGTTGGAGGATGCGGTGGAGTATTACGAGCCCCTGGCCCTGGAGCGGCAGATCCGTCTTCGGTGGGAGCGGCCTGAAGAGCCCTGCACCGTGGAGGGGGACCGCAGCCTGATCTTCGAAGCGGTGAGCAACCTGATCGACAACGCGCTGAAGTTCACCCCCGCCGGCGGCGAGGTGGAGGTGGCGCTGAGGCGCGACCCTCCAGGAATTCGCGTCACCGATACGGGCTGCGGCATCCCGGCCAACGAGCTGGGTGAGGTGCGCGAGCGGTATAGGCGGGGGGCACTGAAGACCGGTAAGAGCGGCTTCGGCATCGGTCTCAGCCTCGTCGATTCCATCGCCCGGCTGCACAGTGCCGCCTTCGACATCGCGAGCGACGCGGGCGGCACCCAAGTGACCCTCGTATGGAGGCCGGCCGCGACGTCGGCCGGACACCTTGCTTCCATCCCGGCCCCCACCGCCTGACAAGCGGGGGCCGGGTTTCCTCTCTCAGTACGAGTCGCCGTAGGCCCGGCGCTCGCGCGACCGTAGGCGGGTCCACTGACGGTTCACCGGTATCGAGCCTACCGCGGCCGGGCGCTGCGCCGCGAGCGAGCCGCTTGCCCCTTCCGCGTTCTCCCACATGCCGCCAGTATGGTCGTTGCCCTGGGCGTAGGCGTCGGCATCGAGCCCATCACCGCCGGTACGGACGATTAGGTTCGGGTCGATGCGCTGCTGTGCGCCCTCGGCATAGGCCGCGCCGGACATCAGGATGGCGCCGAGGGAGCAAGCCAGAACGAGAGTTTTCATAGTGGAGTTCCGTATTGGTGGCGTCGCCCGCTTGCGACATGCCATCATATTGTCTCTAGTAGTGTATAAATTCAACGTTTTATCAAGTAATAAAGTTTTCGACTTCAACCAAAGTTTCGAATTTGAAAACGGATTTCAGACCAAGGTCTAGTCCAAAGAAAAAGCCGACCGGTTTCCCGGTCGGCTGAGTCTAAGGGTCTGAAGCTTTGGTTCAGAGCCAACAGGCCCCGGTACCTGAGTCGGTCGCCACTGAAACCTAAGCATTCGCTCGGTCGGCGGCGAAATATGCCGCCGAAGAGCTGTCGTATTTGTAGCATATATTCGACATGTGGCAATAAAAATAATTTTTATTCGTTGAAATATGAATTGCAATCACTACAACGATGAAAGCCCGGCCTTGCGGCCGGGCTCTCCCAATGTGGAACGCAGCTATCTCAGAAGTCGCGCTGGACCCGGAAGCGGAATTGTGCCGCATCCTGCGAGCTGATGTATCGCAGGGAGTTCTTGGAGATGTCGGGGGTAACGCCGCTGTTGAGCGCGGTGCGAATGTATTCGCCCTCCACGCCGATATCGAGATCCTTCACCGGGGTCCAGATCAGGTTGGCGCCCGTCACGATCTGGTTGTTGCCGCGCAGGATCGGGCTCGTGGCGAAGGCGAAGGCATTGGCCGCGCTAGCCCCACTTGGCGCGAAGCCGAAGCCAAGGGCGCCCAGTGCGTTGCGGCCGTGCGAGTTGTAGTCGATCTCTGCGTAGCTCCCAAACACCGCCGAACGCCATGTCGGCGACCAGTAGTGCAGTAGCGAGGCGACGGCCGAGAACGAGGTCGAAAGTTCGAGCTTGCCGGTGGATGGGTTCAGCACCGCATCGGAATAGTATTGCAGGAACGATCCGCCGCTCACGGGGGCGGCGGCGAGGGCATCGTACGGCGCCGTGTAGTTGGAGATGCCGGTGTAGCTCATGGCGCCCTGGCCATAGGCGCCCTGAAGGTAGAGGGCGTCGCCCTGGGCGAGGAATGGCAGGTTGACCTTTACCGCCCCCTGGACCGCGAAGCCGTAGGCGCTCGAGGCGCGGCCGGTCGGCGAGATGCCGAGCCCCGCCGTGCTGGTGATGCCCGCGACCGTGCTCGACGCATCGCCCGCGTTGATCTCGTGGACCGCCGCCGACATTTGCGCCGAGCCCCAGGGCTGGTCGATGCGCGCAACGCCGACGAAATCCGGCAGGCGGCTTTTCTGCGTCACGTCCGCGAAGGCGACATTGCCCGGGCCTACGATGATCGGGGCGAGGAAAGTGGACGGCGTGAACGGGTTGAAGGCGTTGCTGTAGCCAGCGAACCCGCCCGCTGCCGTGAAGGTGCCGGCGGCGGCGCCGGTGCCGAAGATCGGGAATCGCCGGAAGGTCGGGTCTTCCATCGAGCCCGTCAGGGTAATGCCGTTGCCGAGGACCGCCGAGTAAGCCAGCAAGTTTGTGCTGTAATTGTCCGAACCGGCCGTACCGCCGATCAGCTCGAAATCGTGGGCGTAGAAGTCGAAGAAGGACGAGGCGCGACCCGCCGTAAGGCCGGCGAACTGCACGAAGGCCTTGTCTGCGTTCACGAAGTCTTGCGTCCGCCCAAACGCGTCCGCGCCGAGGCCTGGGAATGCTTGACCTTCGCGCTGGCGGGAAGCCGAGGTGACGAAGGGGCCACTGCGTGAAGCTACGTCGAGGCGCAGGAAGGCCCGCAGGGTACCGTAATCGGTCTGTGTGCGCGCATCGAGGTTGATCCGTAGCAAGCCGACGTAGCCCGACACGTCGCCACCGCTCCCCGTGCGGACCTTGCTCACTTGGTACAGGTAATCGTACCGCGCGCGGCCCGAGACGCGCAGGCAGGTATCACTGCCCGGAATGTAGAAGAAGCCTGCACCGTAGGCGGTGCAGACGCGGACATAGTCGACCGGGACTGCTTTCCTCGCGGGGAGATCCGCGGCGCGTGCGCCCGCTCCAGTGGCCATGAGGGCCGAAGAGCAGAGCAGAATCGTCTTGAGATGTCGCATTGTGTCCACACATCCGACGCCATCGCGCCCAGCGCCGGCATCGACCCGAATCCGCAAGCAATCGCAGTCCTCATCGGTAACGATGGTTTGCGTTGCAGCTTCTTAGTGCTTTGGCCGCTGTTCGGTCGGCAGCTTGACCATAAATATGATTGCGACTTTCGACAAATAAAATGAGTTTTGTTTAATTAAAGCCCGTTCCGTTTCTAAAATCGCATTTCAATTTTCGAATTGCATCGATTTGCCGAGCCTGAACTGGCCGCCGTCGTCCCAAACAGCGGAATGCCGATGGCGGTCTGTTGAAAACGTATAGGTAGCTGATAGGTGCTGCTACCTGTGAGGTGCTTTGGCCATCACTTGAGCCTGCCTGTGGTAAAGCTAAGCGCGGGTCTTATTAGTAATTACTAATTTTATAATATGCAGAGGTGTGCACTACTTTGCTGTCCCTGTTCAATACGGATCGATTTGGATAAGGGCTGCTGCTCAGGCTTTTTGCTCCTCACCTGATGGCGATATCCCGTTATCGCTCTAGTTTTAAATAATTTTCGGTCTAAGAAAGTGTGCGAGGTCTCAAACACTAAGTCCGAAAGCAGATCGACGGGAAGCTATTCGACATAGCTGGTTAGTGGCGCCAGCTAGCGAGGCCGGAACTGGCCGTAAGCGGCCTTTCTGCTTTGAGGCTCGGATTGCCGGAAGCGGACGTTCAGCGCCGCTCACCTAACGGGCTCAGAGTAAGCCGTCAGGACCTTCGACACCATACTACTGAAGGTTTGCATCAAGTTGCGAAACAAGCGTGACGCTGCTGATGCCGGCGCAAGCTAAGCCAGGCTTTGATCTCAGTCGCAATGTTGCGTTTTGAGTTCAAAGTCCCGCACTGAGACAGTTGCCTCAAATGAGATAGCTTCCGACGTAAGCGGGGCTGCCTTCAACCGAAGGCAGCCCCGCTTACGTTGAGCACGCCAAGGAGTGGTCTGATCGCTTCGGCCTCGGCGTTCGCGCCCGTCGTGGTCGTGCATCCTCACCCGGTGTTCACGGCGTACCGGACATGGCCCAACATAGCGTGCACCTCCCGGCCGGCACACCTTTCTCCGCCGTTCGCGGTCGACCTGGCCGCCGCCCCGGGGGTTCATCGCCTCGCGATCATCTCCCGGATGCGCACCGCGAGCGTCTCGACCGCGAACGGCTTGGTCAGCAACGCCATGCCGGGTTCGAGGTGTCCGTTCCCGAGGACCGCGTTCTCGGCGTAGCCCGTGATGAACAGCACCTTCAGGTCCGGACGGGTGATGCGCGCCGCGTCGGCGACCTGCCGGCCGTTCATGCCGCCGGGCAGGCCGACGTCGGTGACCAGCAGGTCGATGCGGGTATCCGACTGGAGCACCCTGAGGCCGGCTGCGCCGTCGGCCACCTCGATGGCGGTGTAGCCGAGCTCCTCCAGCACCTCGGTCACCAACATCCGCACCGTGGGCTCGTCGTCGACCACGAGGACCGTCTCGCCCTGCTCGGCACGGGGCGCGTCCGACAGCTCGGGCAAGGCGTCCACGTTCTCGGCGTTGCCGTAGTGGCGCGGCAGGTACAGGCACATCGTGGTGCCCTGGCCGACTTCCGAGTAGACCCGGACCTGACCGCCCGACTGCCGGACGAAGCCGTGAATCATCGACAGGCCGAGGCCGGTACCCTGCCCGATGGGCTTGGTGGTGAAGAACGGGTCGAACACCTTGGCCACCACCTCCGGCGTCATGCCGGTCCCGGTGTCGGTCACGCAGATCGAGACGTACTGGCCGGGGTCGAGGTCGCGCTCCTTGCCGCCGCGCTCGTCGAGCCACCTGTTTGCGGTCTCGACCGTGATGCGGCCGCCCTCCGGCATGGCGTCGCGGGCGTTGATGCAGAGGTTCAGCAGCGCGTTCTCCAATTGCGGGGGGTCGACCAGCGTCGTCCACAGGCCGCCGGCCGCCACGACCTCCAAGTGGACGGCAGGCCCGATGGTCCGGCGCACCAAGTCCTCCATGTCGGCGACGAGGCGGTTGGCGTCCGTCGGTCTCGGGTCGAGGGTCTGCCGACGGGAGAAGGCGAGCAGCCGGTGGGTCAGCGCCGCCGCCCGTTTCGACGCGCCCTGCGCGGCCGCGACGTAACGAGGCACGTCGGTGTAGCGGCCCTGGTTGATCCGGTTCTCCAGGAACTCCAGGCTCCCGGAGATGCCGGTCAGCAGGTTGTTGAAGTCGTGAGCGATGCCCCCGGTCAATTGCCCGACGGCCTCCATCTTCTGCGACTGCCGCAGATGCTCCTCGACGCGGTGCTGGTCGGTGAGGTCCCGCCCGACGATGTGGAACAGGCCCGTCCCGGGATCGGGAACCGCGGTCCACATCACCGTTCGCCAATCGCCGGAGGCGGTCCGGACGTGGTCGACGAAGCCGGTCACCGTCTCGCCGTGCGCAAGCCGGGCCACCACCTCGGCGGTCGCGGCATGGTCCGCCGGGTCGATGATGTCGAGGAAGGGCCGGGCAAGCAGTTCGTCCTCCGACCAGCCAAGCATCTTCGCCCAGGCCGGGTTGACGACCTTCATGAAGCCATCGAGGCCGGCGGTGCCCATCAGGTCGTTCGTGGTCTCCCAGATCCGGTTGCGCTCCGCGGTCCGCCTGGCGACCTCGGCCTCCAGACCCTCGTTGGCGCGCCGAAGGGCCTGCGCCGCCTCGCGGCGGACGCGCGCGAGCTGCATGTTCGTCCCGACGCGGGCGAGGAGCTCGCGGGCCGAGAACGGCTTGGTTAGGTAGTCGTCCGCACCCGCGCCGAGACCCTCCACCTTGGCCTCGTCGCCGGCCCGGGCCGAGAGCATGATCACCGGCAGGTCGCGCAGGCCGGCGTCGCCGCGCACGGCGGCGATCAGGCCGAAGCCGTCGAGGCGCGGCATCATCACGTCGGTGAGGAGCAGGTCGGGGGCCCGCGACCGCGCGGCCGAAAGCGCAGCCTCGCCGTCGGCGACAGCCTCGACCTGGTAGCCGCGGTTGGCCAAGAGCCGGCGCACGTGCTCGCGCATGTCCGCGTTGTCGTCCGCGAGCAGGATGCGACCCACGCCGAGGTGCGACGGCACCTCGTCCGGCACCTCGTCGGGTTCCGGCGCCAAGCCGCTCCCGGCCTCGCCCGCCATCCAGCGCCGCGCCTCGGCGACGAACGCCTCAGCCCGGACGGCGGTCGATACCTGGGGCTCGGGGACGGCCTCGGCGGCCGGGGCTTCGTCCTGGTGGAACGGCAGGGTGACCGTGAAGGCGCTCCCGCGACCCGGCTCGCTCTCGACCCGGATCTCGCCGTGGTGGAGCTTGACCAGTTCCTGCACCAGGGCGAGGCCGATGCCGCTGCCCTCGAAGGTGCGGCCGCGCGCACCCTCCACCCGATGGAAGCGCTCGAACAGCCGCGGAAGCTCCTCCGCGGGGATTCCGGTTCCGGTGTCGGCGATCCGCAACCTTGCGCGGTCTCCGACCCGCCTCACGGCGACCGTGATCGTGCCCTCGAACGTGAACTTGAAGGCGTTGGAGAGGAGGTTCAGCACCACCTTCTCCCACATGTCGGGATCGAGTGGCACCGGCGCGTCGAGCGGCGGGCAGTCGACGACGAGGCGGAGCCCGGCCTGCTCGCAGAGCGAGCGGAAGTTGCCGGCGAGCTCGGACGTGGCGCGCGCCAGGTCGGTCGGGCGGAACGCCGCCCGGGCGCGACCGGCCTCGACGCGCGAGAAGTCGAGCAGCCCGTTAACGAGGCGCAGCAGCCGAAGGCCGTTGCGGTGGGCGACCGCCGTGAGGTCTTGCGCGTCCTTCGGCAGGCTCTCCGCCGGCAGGGCGAGGATTTCCTCCAGCGGGCTGAGCATCAGCGTCAGCGGGGTCCTGAACTCGTGGCTGACGTTCGAGAAGAACAAGGTCTTGGCGCGGTCGATCTCCGCCAGCCGCTCCGCGCGGGCGCGCTCCTCCTGGTAGGCGAGAGCGTTCGAGACGGCGGCGCTAAGGTTGGAGGCGACCTGCTCGCAGAAAGCCCTGTACCGCTCGTCGAACCGCCGCCTGGGGCTGATGCCGATGACGGCGATGCCGCTCGTGCGCCCGCCCTCGCCGGCGGTGACGGGGAGGACGAGCGCCTGCGTCGCCGCTTCGGGCCAGGGCCCGCCCGGCAGGCCCGGCATCACGAGGTCGAGCCCTTTGAGAAGGACCGGGACCCCGGTCGCCGCGACCTTCCGGATCGACCAGTGGTCATCGCCGTCCGCGCCCGACATGGCGAGCCTGCTCTCCGCCGACGGTATGCCGACCCGGCCCGCCAGCGTCATGCCCCCGCCGCCCGCGTCGTGCGTGTACAGGAGCGCGAATGGCACGTCGTGCGGATCGCCCGCCAGGACGTCGGCGGCGATGGCGTAGGCCTCCTCGGTCGACTTGGCACTAATGGACCGGGCTGCCAGGTCGCGCAGGAGCCGCGTACGCCGGTCGGCCAGCACGCGCAGGGTCGTCTCGGTCACCGCGGTGAAGATGCCCTCGACCCGGCCCCGCTCCCCTCGGATCGGGCTGTACGAGTAGTAGAAGTAGCATTCCTCGACGTAGCCGAAGCGGTTCAGCGGCAGGAGCTGGTCGTCGGACCACGTCGCCTCGCCCGTCTCGAAGACGGTGTCGAACATCGGGCCGATGATGTCCCAGATCTCGGCCCAGACCTCGGTGCCCGCGCGCCCGAACGACCCCGGATGCTTGTCGCCGACGACCGGGCGCCACGCGTCGTTATAGATCAAGGCCCGGTCCGGCCCGTAATACAGCACGACGGGGAAGCGGGTGGTCAGGCAGATGCTGACGGCCGAGCGCAGGGCCTGGGTCCATGTCTCGACCGGGCCGAACGTCGTCTGCGACCAGTCCATGGACCGCATGAGCGCGCCCATCTCGCCGCCGCCGGCCATGAAGCCCGTGTCGGGGACCGGCGCCGGCGCGTCGGACGGGATGCCGGCCCGATGCAGGAGCGCCCGCAAGCGGGCGTTCTCTGCCGCGAGGTCGTCAGAGCCCGCGGTGGCGCGCGCAAAGGGAAGGACGTTGTCGGACACGGCTCTGGATCGAGATCATTGAATCGGCGTGACTTCGGAATGCTTGCCGAACCCAGCGAAACCAAGGCGCCCGCAAGCCGATTTCGGCCGGGTCCCCGTGGTCCCCCGCAGCCGGTCGGACGTGTACCTGATCTATGGGGAACCCCCGTGCCGTCCCGCCAGACCGGACTTGCCGATCCTATGGCTTGCCCTTCGGCGCGACGAACGGGTTCGTCTCGGTGGCCGAACCGTTCTTGGCGTAGCACGCCTCCAGCCGCTCCAGGCCCGCTGCGCTCTTGTCCAGCGCGACCTTGATGGTCGCACCCTCGCCTTTCACGTCCAGGCCGTCCGCGAGCTTGAGCGAACGCAGGAACTTCTCGTCCTTGATCGGCAACGACACCGAGTTGCCCGCAGCGGCGACGTCCGCCTGGAGGGTCGAGGACCCTGCCGCCAGTTCGACCGGGTAGCTCTTGCCGCGCCCGAGCTTCCACTTGGGCGAACTCATGGCCAGGTCGAGCCCGTCCGCGTCACGGGTGAAGCGGACGTCGACCCCGTCATCGGTCGTCCGGCTCATCGTACACCGCTCGAACTTCTGGCCCTTCGAGACGGCCTCGATCTTCCACGGCCCGATGGCGACGACTTCCTCGTTCGGTTGCTCGGCCGCGGCGGCCGCCACGGTGGCGAAAGAAAGGGCGAGCGCGGTGATGATGCGCATGGTCGTCTCCAGGATGGTGGACCGGGTTAGCTCGCGAGCGGGCACAAGGTTGCCTCTTCGGCGCGTGCCGGCTGCATCCGACGCAACGGGGACCGCATGACGCGGCCGCGGACCCTGTGTATGGCGTGTGTCGGGTCCCTCGCCCAGACCCACCGACGAACCTCGACAAAGGAGCCCCTCGCGTGGAGCGAGCCGCGAACCTGACCACGGACGATTTCCGCGCCCTCGCCGACGCGCTGCCGCAGATGGCCTGGGTCGCCGAACCCAACGGCGACATCATTTGGTACAACCGGCGCTGGTACGACTACACCGGCACCACCATCGAGCAGATGCGGGGCTGGGGGTGGCGCGACGTCCACCATCCCGACCATGTCGAGCGCGTCGTGGAGCGCATCGGAGAGGCCTTCCGGACCGGCGAGCCGTGGAAGGACACCTTCCCGCTCCGCGGCGTAGACGGAGAGTACCGCTGGTTCCTCTCGCTGGCCGCGCCCTACCGCGGTCCGGACGGCGCCATCCTGCGTTGGTTCGGGACCAACACCGACATCACCGAGCGCAAGGGCCTGGAACGGCGGCTCGCCCGGCACGCCATCGACCTGCGCCGGTCGAACGAGGAATTGGAGCAGTTCGCCTACGTGGCCTCGCACGATCTCAAGGCGCCGCTGCGCGGCATCGAGAACCTCGTCGGGTGGATCGAGGAGGACCTGGAAGGCTCGCTGACCGGCGACGTCCAGACCAACATGGAGTTGCTCAAGAGCCGGGTGCGGCGGCTGGACAGCCTGCTCGACGACCTCCTGGCCTATTCGCGGGCCGGACGGGCCGACGCGACGATGGACACGGTCGACACGAAGTCCCTCGTCGATGAGCTCGCCGTGCTGGTGAGCCCCCCAAAGGGCTTCGCCATCACGGCCGATCCGTCCCTCCCGACGTTACAGGCGGCGCGCGCACCGCTGACCCAGGCCTTGCAGAACCTCGTCGGCAACGCCATCAAGCACCACGACCGACCGGCCGAGGGGCACATCCGGGTCGAGGCGAAGCCTGCGGGGGACGTGGTCGAGTTCGTCGTGACCGACGACGGCCCCGGCATCCCCGAACAGTTCCGCGAGCGCGTGTTCGGCATGTTCCAGACGCTTAAGCCCCGCGACGAGGTCGAGGGCAGCGGCATGGGGCTCGCCATCGTGCGCAAGCTGGTCGACCGCCAGGGCGGCAAGGTCTGGCTCGCCGACGGGCCGGACGGGCGCGGACTGGCGGTGCATTTCACATGGCCGCGCGACGGTCGGAAGGGACAGGCGGATGGGCTCGACGGTTAACATCCTGCTGGTCGACGACGACGAGGTCGACGTCCAGGGGCTCAAGCGCGCCTTCAAGAAAAGCAAGATCGGCAACCCGATCACGGTCGCCCGCGACGGCATCGAGGCGCTGGAGATCCTGCGCGGCGAGAACGGGCGCGAGCGGCTGCCGAAGCCGCACCTGATCCTGCTCGACCTGAACATGCCGCGCATGAACGGCATCGAGTTCCTGGAGGCGGTGCGCGCCGACGAGGACCTGCGCTCGGCGGTGGTGTTCATGATCACCACCTCGAAGGCGGACGAGGACCGGATGCGCGCCTACGGGCACAACGTCGCCGGCTACATCGTCAAGCGCGATCCGGCGAATACCTTCATGGAAGCGGTGGCGTTGCTGGAGCACTACTGGAAGGTGGTCGAGTTTCCTGCATAATCCTCCCCGTGACGAACCCGACCCGCATCCTGCTGATCGACGACGACGCAGTCGACCGGGCGGCCGTCCGGCGGGCGCTCGCCAAGTCCGGCCTCGCCCATACCCTGACCGAGGCCGCAGGCGGCGAAGAGGGCCAGCGCCTCGCCGCCGAGGCGGCCTTCGACTGCGTCCTGCTCGACTATCGTCTCCCGGGTATCGATACCTTCGCGCTCCTCAGGACCCTGCTGGCGTCCGAGGGCGAGGCGCGGGCGGTCTTGATGCTGACCGGCGAGGCCGACCCGGACCTCGCGACGCGGCTGATGCGGGCCGGCGCGCTGGACTACCTCGACAAGGCCGAGGTGACCCCATCCGGGCTGGCGCGGGCGATCCGCTTCGCCGAGGCCCGGCAGGCCTTCCAGGCGGAACTCGCCGCCGCGCGGCGGGAGGCTGAGGCGAAATCGCTCGAACTCGACACGCTGAACCGGCAGAAGTCCCTCCTATTCTCGATCATCGCCCACGACCTGCGCAACCCGTTCCAGGCGCTGCTGGGCCTGTCCGAGGTGCTGGGCAAGGCCGTCGCGGCGCGCGAGTCCGCCTCTATCGAGCGTCGGGCGAAGGGCATCCACGAGGCGGCGACGCAGGCCTACGCCCTGCTGGAGAGCCTGTTCTCCTGGGCGAGCCTGCAGATGGACACGCTGGCGGTCACCCTGACCGACGTCGACCTCGACGCCGTGACCACGGAAGTGATGCAGGGCGCCGCCGAGGCCGCCGCCGACAAGGGGCTGACCCTAGACGCCTCGTGCGCGGGCATCGCCGTCCGGGCGCAACGGGACATGCTCACCACCGTGTTGCGCAACCTCGTCGGCAACGCCGTCAAGTTCACGCTGCCCGGCGGGACCGTCACGGTTTCCGGCCTCAGCCACGGAGACGAGGTCGAGATCACCGTCTCGGACACCGGGGTAGGCATGCCGCCGGGCAAGGTCGACGACCTTTTCAGGCTGGACCGGCGCACGACGACGAAAGGGACGGCGGGGGAGCGGGGCAGCGGCCTCGGGCTCCTGCTGTGCCGTGACTTGGTCGAGCGCCAAGGCGGCGTGCTCGCCGTCAGCAGTGCGGTCGACCGTGGAACGACGTTCCGTTTCTGCCTGCCTGCGGGCGCGCCTTCCGGGCTCTCGCGGACCGCCGCGATGCTATCGCCGACCTGATCGCGACCGGTTTGCGGGTGACGCTTCCAGGCAGGTCGGCAAGACCCGAGCCAAGCGATTGCCATGTTGTTGCCCACGACCGGCGTGGTGCCCGCGGCCAGCCCTTGGACGGCCGGCCGCGGGGTTCCCGAACTACCGCAAGGTGGAGGGCTCGCCGGGCCGCAGGTGACGCTCCCCGCCATCGGGACCCCCCTGGGAAACGTGGTCGTTCAGGCGTCCGAGGTGCTCGAAGACGTGTTCGAAGGCGGCGGTCACCGCCTGCTCGAAGGATCCGTCGCCCTTGCCTTGCGCGTCCTTGAGCGCGGTCAGCAACGAACGGTGCTTCTCGGTATCGCTCGACATGTCGGTCTCCACGCCGGCCGTGATGCCGGCTCGGGAGGCCAAGAGCTTCCGAAGACGTCGGGTTCCTGCGCGAGGCGACGAGGTCGACGATGCCCGTTGCCCCCGGGGCAGGCCCTCGCCGCCCCGGCGTGCGCTAAGCCGGGGGCCGCACGAGCGGCAACCGGATAGAAACCCGCATCCCGTCGGCGCCTTGGGTGACATTCACGTCGGCGGCGGCCTGTGCGGCCAGGACCTTGTTCAGCAGGCGGGATCCGAAGCCCTGGCGGCCTGGACCGGCCGCGAGCGGCCCGCTGCGTTCCTCCCAGTCCCAATTGAGGATACGGCCGGCCTCGCGTTCCTCGATCCACCACCGGACGCTCAGGCGTCCGGTGGGGACGGCGAGCGCGCCGTGCCGCACAGCGTTGGTCGTCAGCTCGTGCAGGGCCATGCCGACCGGCACCGCGAGTTCGGAGGGCAGAACGACCATGGGGCCTTCCAGGATGACACGCCCGTTTTCGTCGTAGGCGTCGAGCTCCCCCCGCAAGAGCCCGGCGAACGAGGCCGCCTGGGAGGCGTCCTCGGTGATGAGGGCGTGGGTCCGGGCGAGGGACTCGATCCGACCGCAGAAGGCCCGCGTGAAGTCGGGTAGGGTCGCGTACGAGCGCAGCGTCGCGTTCAGCACGGCCTGGACCGTCGCGAGGGTGTTCTTCACGCGATGGTGCAGCTCACGCACCATCATCGCCTGCAGGTCCTCGGAGGCGCGTCGCTCGCTCACGTCGCGTTGCGTCGACACCCAATGGGTGATGGTGCCGTCGCCCCCCCGAACCGGCGTGATCAGCCACTCGACCACGTAGGTGGTGCCATCCTTGCGGTAGTTGACCGCCTCGCCCCGGGTCGCTTCGCCGGCCTGGAGGGCCCGGCGCAGCCTGTCCAAGGCCGTGCGCTCCGTCCGGGGACCCTGGAGGAGGCGTGGCGACCGCCCGCTCACCTCGTGGGCCTCGTATCCGGTCATCTGGGTGAAGGCGGGATTGACGTACTCGATGCACGGCCCGGGCTCGTCGAGCCCGGCGGTGGTCACGATGATGGCCTCGCCCGACGACTCGACCACGGCGCGCAGCAGCCGGAGATCGACTGCGCCTGAACCCCTGTCGTTACCCCACACCGCGCAAACGTCTCCAGGCACCCGGGTCTCAACGCGGCCAGGCCCGTGCGAGGCCACGCGGAAATGTGCGACCTTCAACAGGCCCGGTCGTGGAAGGTTGCTCACTGGGTCGGGGCGCCACAGGTCGGGACCGTCCTGATGGGCCGCGCGTTCATCCGGGACCGGCGCGCCACGACGGGTCGGCAGGAGGAGACAAACGCATGTCCGACACGCCACGTCCCGGCGACGATCCCGCCCCGCCCATCGGCGACCCGCCGCCTGGTCCCACGACCCCGGAGGGCGACCCGCCCGCGGACCCGCCGGCGCCCCAGCCACCCGGGCCCATCGACGCCCGTTGACCCCGACCGCCGCGCCTACCCGCGCGGCGGCTTGGGCTCGGCGCCGAGGCGGCGCATGCAGGCGTGGTAGATCTCCGCCCCCAGCGCGAACGGGGTCAGGCCCTGCGGGTTCGACGCGGTGAACACCTTGTCCCGGGCCTCGTCGCGGCACTGCGCGTCCTGCGGGCTTGTGATCGGCTGGTTCTGCGCCATGGCAACCGAACAGCTTAAGGCGAGCACGACCACGACGACCAGGGAGCACCCGACGCTTGTCGGCTGCCCTTCGCCCTGTCGGCATCGACGGACCAGCGGAAATTCTCCGACAGATCTTGGCGGTGCTTCCCGAAGGCGGCGGCCACGATGTTCCTGGCGGGGTCGACGTCCCCGCAGCAGGTCATCGCGTCCCATGTATAGAAACGATTGAGGTCCTCCGCGCTCCACCGTTCGGCTAGCGCAGGACGTCGTGCATGCCAGGGCACGGAGGATCGCGAGGTCGAGGCTCGTTGTCATGGGCTATTTTCCTGCGGGGGCGTCGGGCGCGGGACGGTCGCCGTCGACGGCATGTCGAGGTTCGGAAGGGCGAACCCGCCCCGCGCGGCGCAGGGGACAAGACCTTTCCCGGGCAGGGTGGTTCCGTCGCCGGCACCGGGCTGGCCGCTCCCGGGGCGGACCGGTTCCCGTCGACCGAAGCCGACGTCCGAGGGGCGGCCGCTGCGTCGTCCGCACGGTCGCGACCGTCATCGTGAGGGAACCCGGCGACCGGACCGGGCATCCCTCCGGGATCTGGCGGTGGTCGATGAAGCTATCGGATACGCCCCGTCCCCATGACAGAGAGGCCACCGAGCCATGACCGTAGCGCGTCAACTGATCCACGCCTCGTCCAACGGCGACCGCTGGTTCATCTGCCTTGGCGAGGGGCCTGCGGATGTATTCGTCCTCCACGAGCCGAACGGTCCCTCGGGCGGCAGGCCATCGCGGATCGAACTCCCGGACTTCCTCGCCTCCACCCCGGCAAGCCCCGAGCGGCTTGCCCTTCTCGGCATGATTGGATCGCTCGTCGCCGTTTCCGACACCGCCATCCCCGCACCCACGAGCGGCCCGGAACCCGGCGCGGCCGGCGCCGAGCCGTCGCCGGGCGAGGAAACCTCGACGACCTAAACCGGTCCCGACTTCCACCGGGCGGCGGGCTCCTGGCCGCGGCGCTGGCTGGCCTGGCCTTCGCGGTATCGCCGGACGTGGGCTTCGTCTGTTCAAGGTGCCGGCTTGGACCCCCGATGGGTACCGCCACGTCGACGGAATCTCGCAACTCGTCCAGGCGGGCCTGAAACTATCCGGTGCATCCCTCCGTACGGACGACAGAAGCCCTATCGGGGCCCGGCGCGGACGACCCGGTTCAGCGTGCGATGATGCTTGTCCGAAAGCAGATCATCGAAATTTTATTCCGACAAATTCAGGAACTTAGAGAATATCCATCGCTTGACCTGATGTGAGACGAACGAAGTCTTATGGAAAAGGGTATATGATTATGAAGAAGACGACCCTCGCGCTTGCCGCTACCTTGCTGGGCGGCCTGGCCCTCGGAACGGGTACCGCTTCCGCCGCCCCCATGGGCCCGAACGGCCTTCAGGCCGCCCCGGCGGGCGTCACTCAGGTTCGGATGAGCAGCAGCGAGCGCATGATGATGAAGAAGCGCATGATGCATAAGAAGATGATGAAGCGCCGGATGATGAAGCGGAAGATGATGATGAACCGCATGTGAGCGGTCGCTGAGGGATGGGCTGGCTTCCGGCCTATCCCTTACCTCTTTCGGAAGGTGACGCTTGCCCCGTACCTACCTCACGCGCACCGCTCCCGACACGGCGGAGGTCGAGCGCCGCCGCTGGATGTTCCGGCACCCCGCCGTCATCCGGATCACGCATTGGGTCAATGCCCTGTGCCTGCTCGTCCTGCTGATGAGCGGCCTGCAGATCTTCAACGCCCACCCGGCCCTGTACTGGGGCAAGGTCTCGACCTTCGAAAAGCCGCTTATGTCGATGACCTCGACCGAGGACGACCCGCCGAAGGGCGTCACCGAGGTCCTGGGCCGCACCTTCGACACGACGGGTTGGCTCGGCTCCTCGGCGGGCGCCGACGGCGAGCCGGCCGACCGCGGCTTTCCGGCCTGGTTGACGCTGCCGAGCGATCAGGACCTCACCGGCGGGCGTTCCTGGCACTTCTTCTTCGCCTGGGCCTTCGTCCTGAACGGCGCGCTGTACCTGGTGTATGGCCTGCTCACCGGCCAACTCAGGTTCAGGGTCGTGCCCCAGCGCGACCAGCTCCGGCATTTCGGAGTCTCCGTGCGGGAGCACCTGACCCTTCGGTTCCCGGAAGGCGACGAGGCCAAGCGCTACAACGTCATCCAGAAGCTGACCTACGCGGTCGTCCTCTTCGTGCTGCTGCCCGTGCAGGTGCTGGCCGGCCTGGCGATGTCGCCGGCGATGGATGCCGCTTTCCCGTTCCTGCTGACGCTGTTCGACGGGCGGCAATCGGCGCGGACCGTCCACTTCGTGGTGGCCGCCCTCCTCGTCCTGTTCGTGGTCGTCCACGTCGTCCTGGTCGTGGTCTCCGGGTTCTGGAACAACATGCGCGGGATGCTCACCGGTTGGTTCGTGATCGAGCGCAAGGTCGAGCCGGCGCCGGCGGCAGCCCCGGGAGACCGCATATGATCCGGCGGCCAAGTCGACGTTCCCTCCTGCTCGGCGCCACCGCCACGGCCGGCACCGCGATGCTCGGCGGCTGCGACCGCCTTGGCGAGGCCGAATGGTTCCGGCGCACGCTCATTACCGGCGAGGACGCCAACATGTTCGTCCAGCGGCTCCTCCTGACGGAGCGGACGCTCGCGCCCGAGTACGCCGAGGCGGACATCTCGCCGTGGTTCAAGCCGAACGGCACCGAGGACCCGCCCGACAAGGCGTACAAGGCTCTCGCGCGGGGCAGGTTCGCGGCCTATCGGCTGGAGGTCGGCGGCCTCGTCCAGAGCCCGCTGAAGCTCTCCTTGGCCGAGTTGCGCGGGATGCCGTCCCGCACCCAGGTCACGCGGCACGATTGCGTCGAGGGCTGGAGCGCCATCGGCAAGTGGACCGGGGTGCCGTTGGCCAACCTCCTCGGCCGGGCCCGGCTCAAGCCCAAGGCACGCTACGTCGTCTTCCACTGCGCCGATACCATGGACCAGGGTGACGACGACGCGGATGCGGCGGACGCTGGCGGCTCGGACGGGGAGGAGGCCGGCGGTAACGCCAACCCGGCCATGACGAAGCAGGCCGGCGGCGGGGAGGACAAGCGGGACTCCGGGGGCCAGCAGGCGGAGGGTGCCAAATCCGTAGGCGAGCCCGTGCGCTACTACGAGAGCATCGACCTCGTTGACGCCTTCCACCCCCAAACGATCCTCGCCTACGACCTGAACGGGGCGGCGCTGCCGGTGGCCAACGGCGCGCCGCTGCGCCTGCGGGTCGAACGCAACCTCGGCTACAAGCAGGCCAAGTACGTGATGCGGGTCGAGGTGGTGGAGAGCCTCTCCGACATCGGGGAAGGCAAGGGCGGTTACTGGGAGGACCAAGGCTACGCTTGGTACGCCGGTATATGAGGGTACCTACAGGGGGACGGTGCTAGCCGATACCGCCCGATCTTGAACGGACGTCGGCGTCGACGGATGCCCAAGATGGCGACCGGACACGGTCCGGTGGCGGCCACGTCGAGCCCTCGCACGCGCCTGCACCGGTCGCCCGCCGGCGCGCAGCCTTGCAAGCCGAAGGCATCTGCCTTCCGACGTTGCGGATGGCGCTTCGCCGCCGGACCGGTGAACGGCGATGGCGTTCTCGGTCCGGGTCGCCATCGACGACGCGCGGGAGCAGGTGAAGGGTCGCCTCGCCGACGAGACCAGCGGGCGGAAGACTTCCAGACCGTGTGGGATCGACTCGGCGAGTATCGCGTACGGGTAGCGTCATCCGTTACGCGAACGTCGCGCCGGATGCCCCGGCCTACCTTGTCACGGCCTTCCGACGGCGACCGAACGAGTCTCGCCAATTCCTCCCCGCTCGTCGGGCGGCTGTCTCAAGGCTTGCCGGCGCGGTGTGGGTCGTGCTCGTGCCCCTCCACGCGCCGAAGGCGATCCTCCCAGAGAACCGTAACCTGATCGACAAACGGAACGCTCGTCACGGCGATGGTCCGGCCCGGTGGGGTTCGTTCCTCCCGCTCAGTGATGGGCGACCAGCATCCAGACGGCCATCGCGACCATCATCAGGTTCTCAGTGAGCGAGACGAAGCCGAGCGGTACGCTGCCCGAGCCGCCGACGCAGGCGCACTTGATCTCGCGCTTGTCGACGTAGACCGCCTTGAACACCGAGGCCGCGCCGACCGTACCGATGAACAGGGCGACGGGAATGGACAGCCAGTTCAGGGCGCCCGCCACCATCAGCACGCCCGCGAGCGCCTCGCAGAACGGGTTGGCATAGGCGTAGCGAACCCAGCGCCGGGCGAGCAGGTCGTAGCCCAGGAACATCGACGAGAAGGTCTCGACGTCCTGCAGCTTGAGGATGGCCAGGACGCACATGCTGAAGGCGATGAACCACTCGCCGGCCCGTACCGTCAGGGGCGTGCCATAGACGGCGTAGCTCGCGGCCAGCGCCATCAGGGCGGTCATCGCGAACACGGCGACCACGGGCGCGTAGCTGGTGGCCTTCGGGTCCTTGACCGCCTTGCCGAGGTGGCGGCGCAGGTCGTCGTAGCCACCGACCCGCTCGCCGTTGATGAAGGTCTGGGGCGTGGTCTTCACGCCGTACTCAGCCTTGAAGGCGTCGGTCTCCTCGCGGGTCGTCAGCCAGTGGTCGTCGACGGTGAACCCCTCGCGTTCGAGCAGGTCCTTGGTCTTCAGGCCGAACGGGCAGACGTGCTTCTCCATCACCATCCGGTAGACGGTGGCCCTGCGGGTGGTATCGAGCATCGCGGTTTCCTTTCGACCGAGGAGCGGGGGCTGTGCTGACAGTCCAACGCGGGATGACGGCCATCGCCTCCCGATCATGCATCGCGAATGCCCGCCGGTTGGCGTGGGCCGGTTGCGCCACGCCATCTGCCCCGTAGATCTTCAAGTGGGGCTTCCAACTGTTGGAAGGTCAACCACCGCGTTCCCGAATTCGACGGAAGGGGGGCGAGGACTACCAGGGCTGCATTCCGCCCGGGACGAGGGTCGGCGTCCATGGCCAGACCGGACGATGACCGGGCGAGACCGCCGAACGAGTTTCCGGCACCGTCGCGCGGCCGCTTGGAGACGAGACGCGGGTTCAGGGCGGCGAGGAAGATCAGGGCTCAGGCGACCTCACCCTCCTCGTGTATGGCGACGAACTTGGCGTGGCGCTGACGGAGGTCGTCGAGGTCGTGGGGATCGGCCACGTCCCGCTCGGCCGCCGCCTGGACGAGGTCGGCGTGCCGGCGCAACTCCCGCAGGCGCGTCGTAAGTCGCTCAACCTCGGCGACGCGTGCCAGCACGTCGAGCATCCGACCGAGGACGAGCACGGACCCCGCGGAGTTCTGCCGGATCATGTGGAACATCGCGTCACAAAGGCCGTCGTAATCGGTCACGGGATGGACCAACACGACAGACCCCTCCCGGACGACAGCGCGGGTCGGCAGGTGGCGCGGCGCGATGCGGCACAGGGCGTCGCCGAGATGGTCCACGACGCTGCCGGCCGTGAACGGGTCGTTGATGCCCGGCGACAGGGCGCGGACCGCGATCTCGACCAATTGCCGGATCGAGTATTCGAGGTCCTGGAGCGAGGCGGGTCGGCGCCCGAGCGTGAGCGCGCCCCTGACGGCGTCGTCGGCGCCCTCGACGCCCGCGGACAGGAACGCGACGGGGAAGCCACTAGGCACGTAGTCGCCGGGGCGGACCCGCATGGCGACGGTGACGCCGCTCTCCTCGGCCCAATCGGCCAGGGCGTCCGTGTCGACGGCCTGGAGGTAGCCGCCCCCGGTGGTGGCGACGGCGGCGCCGGTCGACTCGGTGTGGGGCCGCGCCGCATCGGCCGCATCGAGGGTGCGGGCCTCGATGGCCTTGAAGAGATCCTGCTGGACGGCATCGACCACGGTCTCGATGTTGATGCTCGTGGCGATGTGATGGACGAACCAGACCAGCGTAGCGACCGCCACCAGCGCCAGGACGAGCGCGCCGGTGATGGCGAGGTGCGGGACGAACGGGTCTTCCTCCACGGTCCGCACCGTGCGCAGGACCATCAGGGCATACGCGAAGGTCCCGAGGAAGATGCCGAGCACCGTCTGGTTGCGGGCATCGCGGATGAAGTTGCGCAGGAGTCGGGTACCCATCTGGCCCGAGGCCAGGGTGAGCGCGGCGATGGTGATCGAGAAGGTCGTGCCAGCGACCCCGATGTTGGATGAGGCGATGGCGCTGAGAAGACCACGGGCACCCTCGGCGCCGCCGGAATAGCCCCAGTTCGCATCCGGCGACGAGGCGTCGTATCCGGCGATGTGGGCCGTCTCCAGCCAGACCCCGAACTGGGCGAGCAGGATGCAGCCGAGCACGATCAGGGCCGGACGCAGCCAGAACAAATCGCCGAGGATCTCGACCCAAGCTTGCAGCCGCGCCTTCACGCCCGCTCCTCCGTCCGGCGGTCGGTGGCGTCGTCCTCCCGCAGCACACGCCAGCGGGCACGCGGGGGGGCCTTACCGGCCGGCCAGCCCTCCCGCTGCCGGGAGCGGTCGCCGTCGGTCTCCTCGGTCTGGTCGTGGAACAGCACCTGGCTCGTCGGGTACGGCAGGTCGATGCCGGCCGCGGTCAGGGCTTCCTTGACGTTCGAGATGGCGTGGTCGAGGGCGTCGACCGCGTCCCGGCGCCGGGGCGGGTCGATCCACAGCCGGGCCGTCATGTCGACGCCGGCCGCGCCGAGCCCCGTCACCAGCGCCTCCGGCGGCGGGTCGGAAAGGACACCTTCCGTCCCTTGCAAGGCCTCGACGATGACCCGGCGCGCCTCGCGGATGTCGTCACCGTTGCCGATGGTCAGCGGGAAGGCGAGCCGTCTCTTGTCGTGGGCGGTGATCACCGTGATCTTGTCGACGAACAGCGTGGCGTTGGGGATCAGCACGCGCTGGTTGTCGTAGGTCCTCAAGACCGTCGCCCGCACCCAGACGTCCTCGACGGTGCCCTCATGCGAGCCGGCGCGGATCTGGTCGCCGATGACGAAGGGGCGGGTCAACAGGATCAGGATGCCGGCGAGCAGGTTCTGGAGGACATCGCGGAAGGCGAAGCCGATGGCCACGCCGCCGATGCCGAGGAGATTGAACAGGTCGGCGGCGGAAACCGATGGGAACGCCACGGATGCGGCCACGAGGAACGAGACCAGGACCGTCACGCCGCCCGCGATGCGGCCGAGGACCGAGGCAGAGCCCGGGGAGGCGTCGCGCAGTTCCGCCGCGCGCCGGACGGCGGCGCGCACGCCCTTGGCGATCAGCAGGCCGATGCCGAACAGGACGAGCGCGATGGCCAGCCCGGGCAGGAGTGCCACGGCCGAGCGACCGAGTTCTTCGAGCCGGCCGAGCGCTTCGGAGAAGATCATGGGGTACCGGGGGTCATGGGAAAGCCGCCGGAGGCTGTCGTGCCATCCGGCGGCCATGGTCACCCGCGGCAGCTTGGGGCCGCCGCGGCTCGGTCGGGTCCCAGGTTCAGCGACGCGGACCGCCGGTGGTCCCGCCGTACTGCTGCCCGCGGGCGCCGCGCGACGGCATGGCGGCGTTGCCGCGGCTGGCCGAGCCCTGGCGCATCCGGTGGCGCCGGTGCATGCGCACCTGCACGAGGTCTGCGTTGGCCGGGGCGGTGACGCCGGCCGCGTTCATCGCAGTGCCGCCGACGGCAGGGTGGAGGCGGCGAGGCCGAGACCGGCCAGGAGGATCGAAGCGAGGATCGTGTGCTTCATGGTCGTAGCTCCTACGATGTGTGGGCTCAGCTCTTCTTCTTCGAGTATTCGAACTTCGGCGCGTTCTTGAGGGTGTCCTTGTCGGTGTCGGCGTGGACCGCCCACTTGCCGTCCTTGTTGCTGACGGCCAGCGTGGAGGGGTCGAGCACCACGTAGCTCTCGCCTAGCCCGAGGAAGCCGCCGACGCTGACGACGACGCCGGTCACGGTCTTGCCGTTCTCGATCACCAGGTCCTCGACCTCGCCGACGTTCTCGTTCTTGTTGTTGTAGACGGTGGTGCCGACCAGCTTCGACGACATCACGTCGGCGGGCTTCACCGTCACGTACTTGAGCTTCACCGTCGCGGTGTCGGCCATCTTCATGCCGGTGTCGGCGGTGGCGGGCATCGCCGTGCCGGGGGCCGGGGCCGTCGGCGTCGTCTGGGCCAGGGCCGGTGCGGCCAGGCAGGCGAGAGTGGTGGCGGCGATGATCGTGCGATAGGACAAGAGCGTCTCCAGATTGGGTGCCGAAGGTGCGGAGGGTGCCCATCGAAGGACCCAGGCTCATGCCGTCCCATGCCGCGCGGTTCGGGGTCACAACACGCTCGTTCAGGAAACGTTCAGAAAAATCGGCGAGGTGCCCGTTACAAATTCGCTGATTATGGTCTCGTATTAGAATGAAAAGTCAGTGCCAGTCTGCAAGAACGGGGAGAGCCAAGGCGGCCATGGGATAGTGCGGCCCACGTCGAGCCCGCTACAGTGGTTCAACGATGAACTATTTGTAATGTTGATTTTGAAACTTCCGCTTCCGTCGTCCCGTAGCGGCGTCACGGGCCTCGATGAACGAGCCTCGACAACGCAAGCGAGACTGTTGATGACACGCATCACCCTCACCGCCGTCCTCCTCGCAGCCGGCATGGCTGCCGCGGCGCCTGCCTTCGCGGAGAATTCCCCGATGGTGGGCGGCGCGCCGATGATGGCCAGCAAGACCATCGTCGAGAACGCGTCCAAGGCGAGCAACCTCACGACCCTGGTCGCCGCCGTGAAGGAGGCCGGCCTGGTCGACACCCTCAACGGCAAGGGGCCCTTCACCGTCTTCGCGCCGACCAACGACGCCTTCAAGAAGCTGCCGGCCGGCACGGTCGAGAAGCTGATGAAGCCGGACATGAAGGCCGACCTCAAGAAGGTGCTGACCTACCACGTCGTGCCGGGCAAGCTCGACGCCAAGGAGTTGATGGCCAAGGCGAAGATGGGGGGAGCGGATGCCAACCTGAAGACGGTCGAGGGCGAGGTGCTGACCGTGAAGATGGATGGCGACCGGCTGGCGCTGATCGACCAGAAGGGCGGCGGGGCCATCGTCGAGCAGGCTGACGTCAACCAGTCGAACGGCGTCGTGCACGTCATCGACAGCGTCCTGATGCCGAAGTAGCCCTCGTCACCGGGGCGGGCCGTCCTCGACTGCGGATGGCCCGTCCTGGCCCGAAGCCCCCCTCGGAACATTCGAGCTTGACCTTACCTGAGGACGTCATGAAGTTTCTGACGACCCTCCTGTACGCGCTGGCCGCCTGCACCGCCCTGCTGGTCGGCACCGGCCTTTGGATCGATGCCCCGCGGAATGAGATGCAATCCACCGGGCTGACCGCGGCCACCGTCCTCGGCACCGATGTCACTGCACCGCTGGTCGGCGCGCCCGCCCCGGGTTCGGTCGCCTCGGACGTGGCCGGTAACGGCGTCATGACCGACGTACAAGGCTAGGCTCAACTGCGAGCGCGGCTCGTGGCTTCCGACGCCTCAGCGTCGGGGATCGGATGACGTCTTTCCATTTCCATCAGGCACGTTCACGGCGCCAGGCGCGCGCTCGGACGGCGGTACGGCCATCGGATCGGTGACCGCTTGCGTCGCGGCCTTCCCCGGGGCTGCCGCACCAGCGAGCGGTGGTCGGCCACCGGCGACCGGCGGGGGTGACGGTTTCGCCTCCTCGGACGCGCTGGGCGCCACGCTTCCCGCCAGCATGAGCGCCGGGACTACGAGCAGCGAAGGCATTTTCGAAAGTCGCATGGGCTAGGTCCGGTCCGTTTTGGTCCTGCGACCCAACGGACCCCAACCTTCCGTCGTTCCGGATCGCGGCCGCTACCCTGATGGACGGACGTGCATGTAGTTCCCTCGGGAGGATGGTCATTCTCGCCCCGTGGTGGGTGAATGGCCCTGGAGGTGACGATGGACAAGCCCGGCGAACCCGCCGGGAGATGTGCGATCTACTCGCTCGCTGGTCTCTGCGCCCCGCCCACGCCCGGTGATCCGACGTGCGGCACAGGCGATGCCCGGCCGTAAACCCGGGGCCCCTCCCGCAGGGACTTCCCGGGCACGACGCCCGCGGCACCCTGCGTTTGCCTCCCCGATGACGGTGGGAGAATCATCTCCCCTGACGCATTGGTTGAGACCTAGCAGTGCCCGGCGCCGGAATCGCACAACGGAGAACGCCGCGCCGGTCGGCGCGTTCACCCTCGGCCAGGCATCAGGACGAGATCATAGTTGGCTCAGGTGGCTCGACAGGCAGCGGATACGGTTGCGGCGGGGCCCGCCGCGAAGGCGCGGACCATATCCCGGGCGCTTGCCTGCATCGGCATCGCGGTCTCGCTGACCGTGGCCGCCGGCTGGGCGTTTCGACTGCCTCTCCTGACGACCATCCTCCCGGGCGAGGCGCCGATGGTGGTGCTGACTGCCCTTGTGGTGCTGGTTCTGTCGGTCTCGTTGCTGCTCTCGGCCCAGCCCGAGGGGCGAGAGGTCGACAGGCGTGTGGGCCGCTGGCTCGCCGTCGTCGCGGTTGCGTTGTCTGCCGGCGGAGGCATCCAGTACGCCGTTCCCCACGGTTTCCGGCTCGACGACTGGCTGCAGCGGTTCGTCTCAGGGCCGCTCGGGCCGGACAACGGGATGTCGCTCGCGACCGTGGCCTGCATCCTGGGTGCCGCGGCCGGCATCATCCTCGGCGATGCCCGACGTCGGGCTTTCGCCCGCATCGGCGTGGCGGCGGCGCTCGTGTCCTTTGCGGCGGCCGCCGTCGGAGCCCTGGGCTACGTGTATGGGGTCGGCGCCTTCCATGAAGGCGGCCCCTACTCGCGCATGTCGCTGCTCACCGCCCTGACCTTGGGCCTGCTGTCGGCCGGGGTGCTGCTCTCCAGGCCGCACGGGCCTTGGGTCGCGACCGTGCTCCGCGGCGGGGAGGTCGCGCGCCTCCTCCTGCCGGCTGTCGTGATCGCGCCACTTCTGCTCGGCGCGCTCCAGATCTACGCGGTCCGCTCGAACCTGCTGGAGGCCGAGACCGGGACCGCGCTCCTCGTCACCGTGCTCGCGATCTGCCTTGCCGCGCTCGCCGTCCGCCTGGCCCGTGACGTCGAGCGGCGCGCCGTCGGCGAGCGTCGGTTGCGGGACGCCCTCCAGGACATGAACGAGGCTCTGGAACGGCGGGTCGAGGAGCGGACCCGCGACCTCGCGCAGACGCAGGATGCCCTCATCCAGGCCCAGAAGATGGAGGCCATCGGGCAGCTCACCGGCGGCGTGGCGGACGACTTCAACAATCTCCTGACCATCATCCGGTCGTCGGTCGACTTCCTGCGCAGGCCGGACCTGCCGGAGGAACGGCGTGTTCGCTACATGGACGCCGTGTCCGACACCGTGGACCGGGCGGCGAAGCTCACCGGGCAGCTCCTCGCCTTCGCCCGGCGGCAGCCGCTGATGCCTGAGACCTTCGACGTCGGCTCCCGGCTCGCCGGCCTCGCCACCATGCTGGACACCCTGACGGGTGCCCGCATCCGCGTCGTGAGCACCAAGCCCGAATGTGCCTGCTTCGTGCGGGCCGACGCCAGCCAGTTCGACACCGCTATCGTCAACCTCGCCGTGAACGCCCGCGACGCGATGGACGGCGAGGGCACGCTGACCCTGGCCCTGTCCTGCGGCAGGGAGAAGCCGGCGATCCGCGGCCACGCGGGCCTGTCGAAGCCGTTCGTGACGCTCGGCGTGAGCGATACTGGCTCGGGGATCGCGTCGGAGAACGTGGCCCGCATCTTCGAGCCGTTCTTCACGACGAAGCAGGTCGGCAAGGGCACGGGCCTGGGCCTCTCGCAGGTGATCGGCTTCGCCAAGCAGTCCGGCGGCGACGTCGATGTCGCGAGCGTCGTCGGCCGCGGGACCACGTTCACGCTCTACCTGCCACAGGCCGATGAGGCGGTCATGGACGTCGTCGAGGACGCCGTGCCCGACGACGCGCATGCCGACGAAAGGGACCGGTGCATCCTGGTGGTCGAGGACAACGTGGAGATCGGGCGCTTCTGCACGCAGATCCTGG
Source organism: Methylobacterium litchii (assembly GCF_038442315.1). Classification (NCBI taxonomy): domain Bacteria; kingdom Pseudomonadati; phylum Pseudomonadota; class Alphaproteobacteria; order Hyphomicrobiales; family Methylobacteriaceae; genus Methylobacterium; species Methylobacterium litchii. The sequence continues at coordinate 118,350 of NZ_JBBXMY010000008.1, forward strand.
ACGATCTGGGCTACGGCACGACCCTGGCGCAGACCGCGGAGGCAGCGCTCGCGGAGATCGAGACTGCACCGTCCCGCTTCGACGCGGTCTTCTCGGACGTCGTCATGCCGGGCATGGGCGGCCTGGAGCTCGCCAAGCGCCTCAGGGTGACCCATCCGGGGCTGCCGGTGGTCCTGTCGTCCGGCTACAGCCACGTGCTGGCGCAGGACGACAGCCACGGCTTCGACCTGGTTCGGAAGCCCTATTCCGCCGCCCAGGTCGACGGCGCCTTGCGTTCGGCGACGCGCCGTCGACGACGCGCGGGCGTGCATCCGGCATTCATCCGGGAGATGAGTTCATGACCGCCTCGAAGCCCCGTCTCGTCGGCCTGAACCACGTCGCCTTGGAGGTCGGCGACATCGAGGATGCGCTCCGGTTCTACCGGGCCGTGTTCTCGTTCGAGCTCCGGGGCACCCATGAGGACGAGGCGGGGCGCACTGTCATGGCCTTCCTCGACATGGGCGACCAGTTCCTCGCCCTGACCGCCGGGCGGGAACAGCCGGCCGACACGGACCGGCATTCGGGCTTGTCGTCGACGACCGCGGGAATGTGATGGAGCTCGCCGAAAGTGCGGGTGCGACGGTCCTGGACCGCCCATTCAACTTCCTCGACCCCTGGGGCAACCACCTGGAGATCGTCGCCTACCGGGACGTACAGTTCACGAAAGTGGGGGAGGTCCTCAGGGACATGGGCCTGGACCTCGGGAAGGGCGATGAGGCGTTGGAGGAGTTGCGGCGCAAGCTGACTTCGCCTCCGGTACGCGCCGACGATTGAAGGCGTGTTTTTCGGGAAAGGCGGGCATCGGATCACCCGCGTTAGCGATGGACGGTCGCAGGTCTCCTGGCGCAAACTATCAGAACGATGGCCCCATCTACATACGAAGGAGGCGACCGAGGGGCTGTCGGTCGCTTCTTTCCTTTCTAGACTGACGGTTTGGCTCCGAACCTCTGTTGACTTCGCAATGCCTCAGTAACCGTAGCCCTAGGCCCGGCAACCGTAACTATAGTTCGGCGCGTAGCCATCACCGGCGTATGAATTTGCGTCACCGACACGCGAAGCCTGTCACCGCCTCCTCGCGAGTATCTGGTCCGCCGTACGTAACGCGACCGCTTGGATCGTGAGCGAGGGATTGACCCCCCCAACCGTCGGGAAGACCGAACCGTCGCAGACGTACAAGTTCGGGATGTCCCAGGAGCGGCAATCGGCATCGACCACGGAGGTCCGCGGGTCGGACCCCATCCGGGCGGTGCCGTTCAGGTGACAGGTATCGTCGCCCTGGTCCCAGACCTCGCGGCCGCCCGCGGCCACCAAGGCCTGGCGCATGAACTTGAGCGCGTGCCGGTTCAACGCCTTGTCGTTTTCGCACCAGGAGTAGGTGATGCGCGCCACAGGCAGCCCGTACTGATCCTTCACGTCCGCGAGCGTCACCCGGTTGCGCTCCTGCGGCATGTACTCGGAGACGACCTTCAGCCCGGCGACGTGGTTGTATCGCTGCATCTCGGCCACCAGCGCCTCGCCCCAAAGTCCGTGCGCGGAGGCCTGAGTGTTGGCCCAGAGCTGCGGCAGTGGCCCCTGGCTCATGTACGAATAGCCGCCGAAGAAGTCTTTGGCGAAGGGGCCGTAACCCTTGTCATCGTAGTTCCAATGCTCGCTGATGGCGAGCGAGGGTGGACCTTTGTAGCTTCGGATCTCCTCGTCGAAGACGCCCCAGACCGCTTGGTTGCCCTGGACCATGAGGTTCTTGCCGACGAGGCCCGAGGAGTTGGCGAGTCCGTCCGGGAACTCCTGGTTCGCCGAATTCAGGAGGAGCCGCGGCGTCTCGATGGCGTAGCCCGCCACTACGACGTTCTTGGCCCGCTGGAAGCGCCAGCGCCCCTCGCGGAAGTAATGGACGCCGGTGGCGCGCCCGTTTCTCGTCTCGATCCGCCCGACCATGGCAAGGTCGCGGATCTCGGCACCCGCCTTCAGGGCGCGCGGCAGGTAGCTCACCAGCACGCTCTGCTTGGCGTTGGTGGAGCAGCCGAGGGTGCAGAAGCCACGGTAGACACAAGGAGGCGCGTCGCCGTGGGGAGCGGAGACGGTGGCGAGCGGCGTCGGCGTCCATTCGATGCCCATCGCCTCGGCGCCCCGGGCTAGAACCTTGGCGGCCGCATTGATCTCATGCGCGCGGCGGTGATAGCGCCGCCGGTGCGGCCCCCAGGGATAGGAGACCGGGCCGGAGATCTTCAGGTCGTCCTCGACCTGATCGTAGTAGTGCCACATCTCCCGCCAATCGAGCGGCCAATCGGCGCCGTAGCCCATCAGGGTACGGGTCTTGAACCACTCCGGTCGAAAGCGCAGGGCCACCATGGCGTAGTGCACGGTCGAGCCGCCCACCGCCTTGCCGGAATTGTTCGAGCCCATCTGCAGCGGGTTCTCGCCGTCGACGATGCGTTCGTCCGTCCAGTAGAGCTTGGACTGATGGCTCTCGTCCGAGGCGAAATCTTCCAGCGGCCGGAAATATGGGCCGGCATCGAAGGCCACCACCGAGAGGCCGCCCTCCGCGAGCCGACAGGCCAAGGTTCCGCCGCCCGCCCCGGTGCCGACGATGGCGAAGTCGACCTCCTCCTCGTCCCGGTGCTGGCGCATCGGCACCCATTCGCCGATCCGCATGACGTTGGGGGCGCGACCGTCGCGGGCGCGGGGATGGTGCTCCGGGTCGTCGCCGGGCGTGGCGTGCTTGGGGTTGTCGGCGGCGTTGCCGAGGCCGGGGATGCGCATCGTAGGGGAATCCTTACCGGCCGACCCGGAGGTTCTCTTGGTAGGCCTCGTCCTCGCGGCCGGGCTTGGCCTCGGCGGCCTCCCAGGGGTCGCGGCGGTCGAAATCCATGCGGACGTAGCCGCGCGGGCTTGCCGGGCCGCCCCAGCCGATCTCGTTCCAGGAGGTGGGGTGGGCGTAGTACGCCTTGACCACGTCGGCGAGGATGCGCTGGTGGAAGAACAGCTTCGAGGGCATGCCCTCCCAAACCGCGCCGGTCAGGTCGCCCTTCTCGGCGAGCTTCAGAAGCTCGTCCTGCGCCCAGGCGCCGAGTTCGTGGAAGCGTGTCCCGAACCGTGCCTGTGCCTCGGCATCAAGGGCCTTCAGCCCCAGGCGCCACGCATCACGCTCCCCGGGCAGTTCGGCGTTGCGGTAGCCGTCGCGGGTATCGGTCGCAAGTTTATGGTCCACGAGGGCTGCTACAGGAACTCGATCCGTCCGGTCGGCAGGTTGCGGCACGATCCGCTCGGCCAGCGCTGTCATCGTCGACCATTCGATATCGTTGAAGAAGCGGCGCGTCTCGGGTCCGATGGCGAGCCGTTCCTCTAGGACCTCGCGGGTCTTGGCGTTCCAGGACGGGCCGTCGCGCTTCGCGAGCACGTCGTAGCCCGGATAAAGGTCCAGTCTCGAACGCATAATGATCTCTCGGCTCAAAAGCGGAAGCGGCTGCGCTCGATGAGTTCGAGGGCCGCGAGCCCCCCGAGCGCCACCCCCGAAAAGGACGGCGGGGCTGGCAGCGGCGGCCCGTCGATGAGGTTCTGGCGCCAGTTGGCCCAGCCGCCCATCATCCGGGCGACGCCGTAAGCGTGGAACGCGACGCCGCCGACGCCCATCGCCGAGACGGCCCACATCCCCCACTTGGCACCGACCTGGCTCGCTCCCTCCGGCTTGGTCGCGGCCCGAACGAGAAGGGCGGCGGCGAGCGGCGGCAGGGTGACGGGAACGAACATCGCCGGGTTTTGGAAGGCGCCGCGGAAGTGCAGCAGCCCGGCTTCCAAGGTCGTGCCGGCGAGCATACCCGCCGTGGCGACTGCAAGGGAACGCCCCGCCGGCAGACCGGCGAGGCGGGGCTCGGCGGGGTCGGCGTCGCGGACGCGCTCGGCGACGACCCCGAGCAGACCGGCCAGCGTCAGCGCCATCGGCGCGCCGATGGGTGCGGAGTAGAACAGGTTCTGGAAGGAGTACCCACCCTCGCGTTTGCCGACGTTGTAGGCGTGGAAGCCAAAGCCGATCAGCCCTGTCAGGCCAGCGAGCGCCTGCACCCCGTGCCGGACGCGGGAGCTGCCGGTATCGGTGTCGCCAGCCCCGTGCAGGGACGCCGCCAGGGTGACGCTGGACACGACGATGGGCATGTACATCGCCCGGTTGAAGAACTGGCCGCGGTAGTGCTCCAGGCCGGAATCGAACAACACTGAGGCGGCGAGCATCGTCGAGGCGTGGTTCAGGCGCTGCGCCGCGCTCGCGGTGACTTCGCGCGCCCGAGGGCTGTAGCTGCGACCGCCGGCAGCGGGCCCTAGGGGCTTGGAACGCCCGGCCGCGAACCAAGTCAGCAAACCGGCCCCCGCCGCCACTGCGGCCAGGACCACCACCGGGTGGACGGCCGCCTCGACACGGACAGGTGCGACACGACGCTTGAGGCCGGCGGCACGTCGTCCCGGCGATTGGGAGGCGCGGTCAGACGGCATAGGCATCGGCATCCCGGGTCTTGAGGGTAAGGCCGTGGCCCGGCCGGGTCAGGTCGGGGGTGATCACCCCATCGCGCGGGACGGGTGCCCCGTCGAACAGCATCCGCTCAATGCGGACGTGGTCGTGGAACCATTCGAGGTGTCGGAAGCGGGGAGCTGCAACGGCCACCGGGAGGTGTAGGGCGGGGGCGCAATGGCCGGACAGGTCCAAATGCGTCGCCTCGCACAGGGCCGCTACTTTCAGGAACCTGCTGTAACCGCCGCAGCGGGTCACGTCCGCCTGGGCCACATCGACCGCCCCCGCATCGAGCAGCCCACGCAAATCGTCCAAAGTATAGACGTACTCGCCCGCGGCTATTTCCATGCCGGCGGGCGCCGAGGCACGGACGGAAGCCATGCCCGTGGGATCGTCGCTGGACACGGGCTCCTCGAACCACGTGACGCCGAACCGCTCCGCGACCTGCGCGACGCCGATGGCGTGCTTCGGGGTGAAAGCGCCGTTGGCATCGATGAACAGCATTGCATCACCGATGGCCGCCTTCGCGACCGCCATGCGTGCCGGGTCGCACTCGGGAGCGCTGCCGACCTTCATCTTCACCGCCCGGCAGCCATCCCGCTCGACCCACCCGGCGAGCTGCTCGCGCAAATGCCGGTCGTCGTAGTTCGTGAAGCCGCCGCTTCCGTAGATTTCCGCGTATTCTCGCGCCTGCCCGAACAGGCTCGCTAGGGATACGTCGAGGAGGCGTGCCTTGAGGTCCCACAAGGCGGTGTCCAATGCCGAGATCGCCGTGGCCGCGAGCCCGGAGCGCCCGAGGTTCCGCACGGCACCCCACAGCACGGCATTGGCCCGCGCGATGTCGAAAGCGGACAACCCGGTAAGACGCGATGCGAGCGTCCCTACAATCAAGTGCGCGACACTGGCGTCGGTGTAGCTGTAGCCGAGGCCGGTCTCACCACCCGCCTCGACATGGACGACGATGATGGTCGTCTTGTCCCAGGCGAAGGTACCGTCCGCCTCCGGCGCGTCGGTGGGAACGGTGTAGGCTTGCACCCGCACCGTTCCGATCTTCGGATCGTCACGCATGCCGCGGAACCCGTCCTACTTGCTGCCGGGTAGGACGGAACTCAGCACCTGACGCGCGGTGTCGACGAGGAGGTGGCGCTCCTTGGGGTCGCCCTTGCCCAGCATCGACATGAAGTTCTGCACCTGCTGGAGCGTGAAGAACGGTGGCAGCGGCGGCACCTCGGGGTCGGTCTTCACCTCCAGCACTACTGGCACCGGGCTCGCCAGCGCCTCGTCCCAGGCTGCCGCCATGCGCTCCGGATCGTCGACGTAGATGCCCTTCAGGCCGATCAGCTCTGCAAACTTGTGGTAGGGCACGTTCGGGATGGTCTGGCTCGCCTCGAACTTCGGGTTGCCCTCCATCACCCGCTGCTCCCAGGTCACCTGGTTCAGGTCCTCGTTGTTGAACACGCAGCAGATCCAGGTCTTGTTCGACCAGCGGTGCCGGTACTTCGCCACCGTGATCAGCTCGGCCATGTTGTTCATCTGCATGGCACCATCGCCGACGAGGGCGATGACCGGCCGGTCGGGATGGGCCACCTTTGCGGCGATGGCGTAGGGGACCGCCGCGCCCATAGAGGCGAGGCCTCCAGACAGCGAGCACATCTGGCCGCGGCGCATCTTCAAGTCGCGGGCGAACCAGTTGGCACAGGAGCCGGAATCCGAGGTGATGATCGCCCGCTCGGGCATCCGCGGCGACAGTTCCCAGGTGACGCGCTGCGGGTTGACCGGGTTGGCCTTGGCCATGGCCCGATCCTCCGCCTCCTTCCACCAGGAAACCATCCCCTTCTCGATACCGGTACGCCAGGAGCCGCCCTCCTTCTTCTGGTCGAGCAGCGGCAGCAGGGCGCGCAAGGTCTCGGCGGACTCGCCGCACAGCGGCACCTCCATTGGATAGCGCAGCGACAGCATCTCCGGAGAGATGTCGATCTGCACACCGCGGGCCTGCCCCTCCTTCGGCAGGAACTCGGCCCAGGGAAAGCCGGAACCGATCATCAGGAGGGTGTCGCAATCCTCCATCATGTCCGACGAGGGCTTGGACCCGAGCAGGCCGATGGTGCCGGTCACGAAAGGCAGGTCGTCGGGGAGAGCTGCCTTGCCGAGGAGGGCCTTGGCGACGCCGGCCTGAAGCTTATTGGCGACGGCGATCACCTCGTCGGTGGCGTGCAAGGCGCCTGCCCCGACCAGGATCGCGACCTTCTTGCCGGCGTTCAGCACATCGGCGGCGCGGCGCAGATCGGCATCGAATGGTACGACCTTCGGGGCGGTGTAGCCGACACCGGAGAAGGTGTTGCCGTGCTTGTGGACGGGGGCCTCGTAGGGAACATCCTGTAGGTCGTTCGGCAGGATGATGGCCGAGACCTTCCGCTCGGCCTTGGCGATCCGCATGGCGCGGTCGACGATGTGGCGGACCTGCGCGGGCGAGGACGCCTGCTGCACGTAGGCCGAGACGTCCTTGAAGACGCTCGTCAGGTCGAATTCCTGCTGGTAGTGGGCGCCGTTGACGTTGCGCGCCTGCTGCCCGCAGATGGCGAGAAGCGGCACGTGGTCGAGATGGGCGTCGTACATCCCGGTGAGCAGGTGCGTCGCGCCGGGACCGGAAGTCGCCATGCAGACGCCGACCTCGCCGGTGAACTTGGCGTAGGCCGCGGCCATGAACGCGGCCATCTCCTCATGGCGGACTTGGATGAACTCGAATGGCAGGTCGTTGCGCTGGAGGGCGCCGAGCAGGCCGTTGATGCCGTCGCCGGGATAGCCGAAGATCTTCTTCACCCCCCACTCGGCCAGGCGTTTCCAGAAAAAGTCGGCGACGGCTTCGGCCATGGCGGGTCCTCGGCGATGGACATCGGCGCCGCCCGCTACGCGAACGTGGTCGGGGCGGCGTGAAACGGAACCTGCGTGCACCGGCACACAGCTTCCTTCGTGCGGTGCCAACTTTGCGTGGGAAGCCAGGTTCCTAGGAGTTTCCGAAGCGTTCTGACGATGCCGTGATCCAATCCCGATCTACCGAACGGCGAGGTCCAGGGCGTAAAGGTGCTGTTTAGACGTGATGAACAGCCGTTCCTGCTCCGGGGGAAAGCAGAGGTTGGAGCATACCTGGGGCGTAGGGATCAGTCCGAGACGATGCCCCTCCGCGGAGAGGACCTGGACCCCTGCTTCCGAACTCGTCCAGATCCAGCCGCGATGGTCCACGCGAAAGCCATCTGGGATACCGGGCTCGATCTCGGCGAAGACCCGCTGTTCGCCTAGGGTTTGGTCGTCCATGACAGGGTAGGCGTGGATCGTATGTCCGTCGCCGCCCTCGGTCCGGGAGGTGTCGCTGACGTACAGGGTGCGCCCGTCCGGCGAGAAGGCCAGCCCGTTCGGTTGGCCGAGATCGGCTACGCGCCTGACGGAACCGTCCGCCGGGTCAAATCTGTAGACGCTGTGATGGCCCAGGTCGGACGCCGCCAACACCCCCTGCCTGGGTAGGCGCAGGCCGTAGGCTGGATCGGTGAACCAGAGGGCGCCGTCGGCGGCGCAGACCACGTCGTTCGGCGCGTTGAAGCGGCGGCCCTCGTAGGTCTCGACCAGGGCCTCGTAGCGTCCGTCCGGGGTCGTACGTGACAGGCGGCGGTTGCCGTGCTCGCAATGGACGAGGTTGCCGTCCCGGTCGACCGTGTTGCCGTTGATGAACGGGGTGGCGTCGATAACGACCCGCACGCAGCCGTCGGCGTGCCAACCGAGAACTCGACGCCCCTCGACGTCCGACCAGACCAATATGTCCCGGGCGGGCCACCAGGTCGGCCCCTCGCTGAAGACGGCCTGATCGTAGAGCGAGACGAGGCGGGCGTGGTGGGGCACCACGTCGGTGAAGCGCGGGTCGGACGCCCGGGGTGGATCGACGTGGGGGACGGGCTCAGGGGGACCGGGGCGCCGCAGCAGGTCCGACGCGGGTTTGGCGTTCATAATCCCTCACTGATCGAAGTTTTAGGGCACCTTAGTGGGTGCATATCTCGAACGGCTTATCCCGTTAAATCGATGACGTTCTCCCGCTACTCTGAGCTTACACGTCGGGTACGACCGGCTAACACCGGATCGTCGAAGGCCATGAGCCTTGAGGGACGCCGACCCGTTCGCTGTCTTTCTTCAACCGGCACGCTAGGTCGCTGTTGCGTCGGCGTCGTACCCGATGACCGAACGCAATCGTGAACCTTGTCTTCGGGGCGGCATAGATAACCGTTTTGGGGACGGGTGCCCAGATGAACGCAAGCCCGACCGCGGCATACCGTTCCGTAGCCTGCCCTTATGCGAATGACCAACCGAGGCCGGTAGCGTCCGCTTATGGGACGTCGTCGAAGCCATCTAAATGACTGGGATGGGCGCTTTGCAGAATGTCCGCTTCGGACGAAGGACACACTTAAGCGGACCCGATCCATAGTCGGTTAGGTCGTGTTTTTCAGTTTGCGGCGTGGTTCTGAGCGGGGTTCGACAGAACGTGGCGAACGTCCAGGCACGATGATGCGATCCTTGCGTGAAGCATGCCGGGGTGATCCGCCGGATGTCGGACGTCGCGCCTCACAAGGTCGTGCTGCTCTTGATTTCGGCGGGTCTTCCATGAGCGCCTTCTCCATCAGCGACCAGTCGTACGCGATCAAGCTCCGCGTGACCTCCGGTATGGCAGCGATAGCAGTTTGAAGCTTCTCGGGCTTGAGTGTCTTTTTGTAGTGGCGCGAATTCACTGTGGCGCCCTCGTGACCCATCATCGACTCGCGTATCGGATCGAGGACAAGGGCTAAGATCATTTCCATGTTGCCGAAGTGCCGGAAAGAATGAAACGTTTTTCCTTCTTCCCGTGCCGACGGCACGGCTTCGTCCAGGACGACGCTCCAGCGCTTGTCAAACAAGTTCGACAGTGGGGTGTTTTCACCAAGCTGTTCAATCTCCGAAAAAATCAGGTCCGTTCGTTTTCCCGACCGTCTCTGCACAAAATCGAGGAAGCCGAGCCGAATAAGTTCGGGATGGATCGGCAGAGTTCGCTGTGACACCGCATTCTTGAGACGCCGTCTGCGGGTTGGCCTGATCCTAAGCGTGCCCCGCGTCACATCAACGTCGTCGATCTCGAGATAGGTCAGCTCCGACAAGCGTGCGCAGGTGTAGTAGCCGAGAAGCGGCAGCCAATAGACGGCCGCGAAAATCTGCTGTCGGCTTGCGATCTGCCGCATATCCACCTCGGACGTCGTCGACGTCCAGACGGGATGCGCGAAGAGCCGCTCGACATCTTCAACCTCGAAGGCAGGTCGCTTGTCGCCATCCCGTTGGGGGTCGATCAGGCGAAAGTCGCGTAAGAGTTCCACTTCTCCGATCGGACGCTGATTGGCGCGGCAGTACTTCAAAATAGTCGAAAGCTGTGTGATATGCCGGTTGACCGTCGCAGGACTGAGCCCGACTTTCTCGGCCTGTCCAGAAGCCCGTAACCTCTGCCCACGTTCGAGAAGATCCACGATCGAGAGTTCCGCATCCCGTTGGCTTTTGCCGTAGGACTTCGGCAAGTTCGAGAGATTCTGGATATAGGCGACGCAATGGGCGTGTTTGATCTCTCCCAGATCGTCAGTCCCCGCGATAGCGCCCAGCATCTTGGAGACGGCCCGATGCTGACGCTGGGTCTTCTCGTCCCACGTCTTACCTTTGTGGCCGATGAGCTCTTCGACGATTTCCATGAGAGAATTTGTCTTTTCGGCAGAGGTCGTCTCAGTTTGATTGTCGTTACAATTTGAGCTTTCTTGGTCGAGAACCTCGGTGCCGATGGTCGCGTTCTCAACCGGGTTCCGACCTTCATTCACTGACGTAGTGCCAAGGGTTTCTGAGGCCTGCTCAGGCGAAGCGCTGTCCGTTTGATGAGGAGGCGTCGGCGCGGCGGAGGTCTGGTCTCGCCTGCTGGGCATAGCATCTTGTTCGAGTGTCCGAGAGGATGCAGGCTCGGTTTGGCGAGCGTTAGATCTCTCGTCATCGTCCATCGCCTGCTGCGACGGGGTAGGGACGTCAACTTCGAAGTCGCCCCATTCGAAGCTGTCAGCGCCGTCGAAGTCCGACTTGGCCCAGCCCAATGTGTCGCGGGGTACTTCGCCCTTTGCACGCATCGCTGACAGATTGGCCCAGGCCTCCCGTGGATCCGCCCGCGCCTCGGCATAGGTCGAGGCGAATTCGCGTGAGACATGGCCGGAGAGCGCCGCGAGGCCACGCAGGCAGCGATTGAGGCCGGCCTCCGTCACAGGCTCGTTCATGCTGGTCAGCATGGTCTGAAGATAAGCCCGCGGTGGCGTGAGCCGACCGGTCTCGTCTGGGCGACCGAGATCGCGCAGGTAACCGTTCTCGATGCGCCGTCGGATAGCCCCGCGCTCCGTCAGGCTGAAGCCTTCCCGCTTCAGGCGGGCATCGAGTTCGCTGTCGTACCCTGCTTCGAAGCCTTCCTCTGCCGCCAGCGTCTGCAGGCGTCCAAAGATCCGATACTCCCGTTCCCGTTTCTCCATGAGCGTGGACCAGTCGCCGATGAGAGGCGCGCGCGGTGGATTGAGGTCGCGCTGCAAGCGCGCGATCCGCGCACTTCGCTCCCGATCGACGTAAGCCCGGAGATGGTCGCGAATTTGCGTGATCGTTTGCATGGCGGGATCATCCCGGACGCGGAGGCTTTCCGCGTTGAGCCCCCAGCCGAGTGTGCGAGCACCCGCTGGGTCGGTAATGCCCAGGCTCAGAGCGACCATGGTGGACTTCCCCCTAACCGGGGCACCAGAGGGTCGTGTCCGCTCATCGCAACGGAATCGCCTGCGCCACCAGTATACCGCCCCACGCCGGTACACGTTAGAACAAATCGTCAACGGCCTGCCCCTGTGGACAAGCGCGTGCAACAGCTCTGCGTACAATCGGCCTGGCCGCCGAAGCGGCTGGGAGCCGAATGCAATCAAATCAATGGCTTAGCGAAGGCTTGGCTGGGGCGCCAGGATTCTCACCTAAGCGACAGCCTGCGTAAGTTGCTGATACGGCAGTACAAAACAGCGTCGCAGCTGCGTTGTCGTACAGGGATGTGCTACGGACTGCAAGCTGGGATTGGGCTGATGTTTCGCTGTTCCCCAGACCGAATGATGTCAGGGTGAATGACCCAATCTGGCCGAAACCGGTCGGTCCGGTTGCCGGCGCATGAGACGGGAAAGCTGACCCTGGGTCCATCAATTCGCCCCACCCAGAGTGACGACGGCTAACCTGTGGCGTCCTGCCCGCCATTTGGCTTCATTTTTCAGGTCTGACCGAGAGCTGTTTCTGAACGGCTTGAGAGCCGGTGCGAACAATTTCCTTCGGACTAATCCGCAGTCCTGTCGAATAAGACTAAAGGGTCTTCGACAGACCATTGCAGCTTCTGACCTGACCTTAAGGCGACATGCCCGAATGGCGGAGTTTGTCCTCGCAACGTGTTAGCCATGTGCCGAAGTTTCTATTTAATTCAGTGCTAGTTGCTTGATAGGTCTAGCTCGATGTGTACAAAATCACAGATTGTAAATCACTGTAGAATACCTGTTTCGTCTGACTTTCCCATCGATTCGATAAATTGGCATTTCGTAATCCGAAAACAGGATGTTAAATAATGCTTAATTATATAGCAGAAAAGCTCAATGATTGGGTAAAAAATGATAGGAAAAATATCGAAAAAATGAGTGTTAGCGATCTTTTGCTAGCTTATCGAGAAAATCCCGCGGTATCGCGTCCATATGTCTATGATAACATAAAAAATTGCTTGCCATTTCATGTCTGCTTACATGAAGCTGGACATTATATGATGGCACTAAAATATAAAATGTCAGTCAATAGCGTAACCCTGATGCGCGTTGTGCTAAATGACGCTAGCTCAGTGCGCGGCTCTGTCGTCAGGTTGGACAATGAAGAGTTCGAAACTGAAACCAAGCCCTACGTTTCATTCGCTCTGGGGGGATGCATGGGGGAAATTTCAAGCTTTATCACTGAAAATGACTTCAAAGAAACTGGAAACGCGATATTTAATCCCGTGTCATCCGTCGGAGACGCAAAAAGGGCGATTAGTAAACAGTTCAAACTGAATGATAGAGATAAACAAACCCGTCTAAACGAATTCGATCACGGAGAAGATAGAGCGAGAAGTGAAATATTGACACTTGTCCGTAACTTTTGTCTAGACGATCTTGATTACATGTTCAAAAACATTGATGGCCACGATTTATACGCTAAAAAGATGTATGATGCTTGGAGATCAAACAATTTTCAAAAGACAAAGCTCGATAAAAATCTAGAAATAGATAATCGGATAGCTTAGTATTAAGCTAGTCTTAATAATTTGTCTAACGACTGTAGATTTAGTCTGAGGATATGTAGAGGAAATATGTTGGGGCGCCCATTATCTATGTGGAAATTGCTTAGCATATGCCTCATTTTCTTAGTTGCTTTAGTTTCTGGGTACCCGGCTGCCTTCATTGCAACGCATGGACTTGACCCGGCGGCGTGGCCGGCTGTGGCGGGGACGCCGGGTGCCTGGTTTTCGCCTAAGGGCGCGACTGTTGCCGAGCAGGTTATGGTCTTCGTCCAGCGGGTCGGCAGAACTTACACGCACATGGCGCTTGGCCGATCGGACAGCCTACCTGGGGGCGGCCGCGTTGCGCTTGACCTGATCGTCGCCGCTACGGGTTTGGCAATCGTAATCGTGCTGATCAGCGGCAAACTCGTTCCGATCCGGCATCACTCGAAGCGCTATGGCAACGCGGATTGGGCAGGCCCCAAGGATCTTGCCCGCATGCGCAGGGGTCTGGAACTCGGCATTGATCCCAACACAGGCGGGACAGTTCGCATCCAGGTCGAGGGCAACCTCGTCACCATCGCGCCACCGAGATCGGGAAAGACCTCCGGGCTGATTTTGCCCAATGTGATCCTCCCGGAGCGCGGCGCATGGGCCGGCCCGGTGGTCGTGGTCGATCCGAAGGGTGATGTCGTGCGCGCCGTTCGCCGTCGCCGTGAGGCGCTTGGGCGCCGGGTCCGTTGTATCGATCCGGTAGGGATCGCGCAGGGCCGGGATCGTTGGAACCCGTTGCTCGCCCGCGATGCCAACGATGTGCTCTACCTGCAAAGTATGGCGCGCGCATTGTTGCCGGACCGGGTGCAATCCTCGGACGGTGCTGAGTTCTTCAAGGACCGCGCCGTCTCAGTCGTCGTCGCAGCGCTCAGCGTGTCGATCCGCAACGGCCGCAACGACGTCATCGAAGCGGCCGAATTGCTTCGCGAGCCCGCTCGTCTGAGGGCTGCCCTAGAAGGCAGAATCGACGCCGCATCACGCGACGCGATTGGTATTCTCGATTCCCCCGATGATCGTACCCGCGGGTCGATCCTTTCGACGGCCGCACAGGTGTTCAGTTGGGCTCTCGACGAGCGCATGCAGCTGGTAGTCACCGAGCACACCTTTGAGCTGAGCGATCTCTGCCGAGGCGACACCGATCTCTACGTTGTGCTGCCGGCCGACAACCGCCGCCTGATCCTCGCCCCCTTCGTCAGATGGCTGTTGGCCGATTTGTTTGCCGCTATTCGTGAAACTCGCGTCTCCGAGCGGATCGTGGCGATCATCGACGAGGCGGCCGTGCTGGGCTCCTTCGACGCGATCGTCCGGGGGGTCGGCGAGTTGCCGGGCTATGGGATGTCGTTGTGGACGTTCTGGCAGACGGGCTCGCAGATCGAAGAACTCTATGACCGCACCGGGGCGGACACGATTATCGGCACAGCCGAGGCGCTGATGCTGTTCAATCTGTCACAGGCTCAGGGTGAGGAGCGACAGAAATGGTCCAAGGCGCTCGGCACCTGGACGGGGGCCGATCCGCGTCCGGGCCGCAACGGCGGACCCGACATCTACGACGTTCCGGTCTCTGTGGACCTGGTCGCGCCGACCGCGCTCGCCGCCCTGACACAAGACAACGCGCTCGTGTTCCTCAACTCCGGTCGCTACACCACCGACCCGCTCAAGCTGCGCAAGACAAAGTACGACGATACCCGGTTCACGGGGCTGCTCGATGGCGCTCAGCCCGTCGGACCGACCCAATCATGAGCGTCAGCGCCAGAACTGGAGCGATGTTCGCGGCACCGCCGCGGTTGCGTAGCCGAGACGTGGGTACCACACCCCGATCACCGGTTCGGCGGCCGATCGGTCGAACACGGTCGCCGTCATGCCGTTCGGCAGATCGAGGTACTCCTTCCGTCCGTCAGGCAGCCTGAAGGATACGAGCCCCCGTTGGGTCATCGTGGCGAGGGGTCGCGTGTTCTGCCACGACACGTAGAGCCAGGGACCGACGACGACGACGAGGCCGATCATCAGCGGCGAGAGGGTGACCCGGATCAGGAAGGAGCGCGTATGACGGCTCCACTGCCCCCGCCTAAGGAGACGGGGAACCGGGATGCGGCGGCGCTCTGGCACCAGGCTGGCCTCCAGTGAGCGACGCAGCGTGACCCGGTCGGCTTGGACGAGATCAGGATCGTCGAGGTGACGGATACGCTCAGTTGCCTTGAGCGCCAGGCATTCTTTCAAGCGCTGGGCACTCGCGGCCGCAACGGCCTTCTCGGCCGCGGCGGCCTCCGCTCGCGCCTTCCGCAGCGCTAGATCGGGACCGGCCCGTGCCGGGC
The DNA here is from genome assembly GCF_038442315.1 of Methylobacterium litchii. Classification (NCBI taxonomy): domain Bacteria; kingdom Pseudomonadati; phylum Pseudomonadota; class Alphaproteobacteria; order Hyphomicrobiales; family Methylobacteriaceae; genus Methylobacterium; species Methylobacterium litchii. Next base: position 133,594 of record NZ_JBBXMY010000008.1, read on the forward strand.
GGGGCGTCGGCTCCGGCGGCCTCATCCGACCAGCCACTCGGCGGCGGGCTTGACCGCCGCCATCGCCTCGGCGCGGAAGCGGGTCAGGTCGCGACGGATGCGGGAGCCGAGCGCTAGACCATGACGGTCGTTCAACTTGGCCGCATCGAGCTGCGGGATGCTGGCGAGGCCCCCAGCCTGAAGGATCTCGACCGCCTTCTCTTCCATGACCTGTTCGGCCAATGCGGTCACCGTCGCGCCGTCGGCGATCTTGGCCAAGGTCTTCGCGTCGACCTCGCCGCGCAACCGATTCTCGACCACGAAGCGCACCGACGCAAACGGCTCAGCGAGTTTGAGCAGGCGCGGCGCTTCGGCTAGCGCACCCGGCTCGGCGGTCACCAGGACGAGTACGCCGAGTTCGACGCTGGCCTCCTTCAGGTCCGGAGCAAGGTCGGTCAACAGGGCGAGCAGGCTGGCGGACGTGTTGGCGCCAATATCGGCGATGGTGGGCAGGGTCGCCGCGGTCATCGCGGTGATGACGGGATCGAACTCGGATCTGGCCGCCCGCCCGCCGGTGCGCTCGATGGCGGCACGGTCGGCGCGCATGGGAAAGAACCGGACGCGGTCCTTGAGCTCGACGAGCCGCTGCGCGGCATCGACCTCGATCAGAGGTGACTCAGGCACCGCTTCGGCGAGCGCACGGGCAATGATCGACTTGCCGACGCCGCCCTTGTCTTGGACCACGAGGAGGATGCGGGACATCGGGTCAGCCCTTCTTCAAAATAGCTGGCTTCAGGAGGTCCTGGAGCTTGTCGAGGCTTTCGCGCCGGATGGCCTCCTCAGTGCGGGCTGCATCCGAGGCGGAGAGATCTGGCGACGGGGTCTGTGAGACGAGATCGGCGGAGAGACCGAGACGTCGCTCGGGTCCGCGTTCCTGCATCGGCGTAAGGAGATCGGGACGGCCTTGCCGGGTCGCCGCCTTGGCCGCGCGGCGCTTCGCCTGTCGGCGCACACTCGACACGATACCGGTGATCTGGGCACCGGTCAGGTCGCGGCCATCACCAGTTGCATAGCCTTGCTTGGTCAGGGCGGCCGCGATGGCGTTCCAGGTCACGCCGCTGGCCTGCATCGCCACGAGCGCGTCCAGGTTGTCGCGCACCACAGCCATGAGCCCGGTGGCCGGCCGACCGCCAGGGGCGAGCCCATCGGACCGCGGCGCGGTGTCGGCGACGTCCCGTTCAAGGCGGCGAAGATCGAGGCGTGGAGGCTTCGGCATGGGGTGGAGGTAGCATGCACCGCGTTGCCGTCCGGTCTCGACAAAAACACCAATGCCCCCAAACGCGGTAAAAACGCATTAAGGTACGGGAGGACGCAGCAACCGCGGTAGCGATACAGCATCTTACGGTAGCGGTACGGTAAGGAGCGCAGCAAAGACAGAAGTATCACACCACACGCACTGAAGTGACACCCTGTTAACCAAGGTGGCTCGCCCGCCTCGCCGATCGGCCGGGAAAGTGTCAGGCGTCTGACTTCGCTCCGCGCGCAGCAGGTACGCCGATGGCTGACCAAATCAAGCTCACCCTCACCTTGGATGCCGCCCTCGCCGCCCGTCTAAGCACTATGGCAGCCGATCAGGGATGTTCTGCCGAAGAATTGGCGGCCGAGTGCGTAGCACAGCACCTTGAGGTTGCCATCCGCCACCGGGTGCTGATCGAGCGTGCCGAACGGATCGATGCCGCCATCCTCGACATGGCTCAGACCGTAGACGAACTCGGCGCGCCTTCAGGGGCTATCGATCTGACCAAGGTCTGTCGCTACCGACAGAACGGCGGGGATCGCGATGCGACGGCGGATCTGGTGGGATGACCGCCTCGCTGCACCGGCTCGGGGCCGGCCCCGAGGCCGGGCTGTACTACACCAACGATAACCAGCGTGAGGCGCGCCCGGACCGGCGCGACGAGTATTATGCCAAGGATGGCGATGGCGTGTGGTGGAGCAGCGGGGAGACGGTCGTGCGCCACGGCGCGGCGATCGACGCCGCCTCGTTCCGCGATCTCTGCGCCGGATATCATCCCGGCACCGGCAAGCCGCTGGTGCGCGGCGCCGGCGCGGGTCACTGGGCCGGTCAGGACTGCACCCTGACCCCGGGCAAATCCGTCTCCGTGCTGTGGATGGCGGGAACGCCCGAGCAACGTGCGGCGATCGAGGCGGCCCACCGCGCCGCGGTCGAGCGCGCGCTCGCCTTCGTAGCGGCGGAGGGGCTGGTCACGGTTCGGACCGGTGCGGGCGGTGTCGATCGGCACCGCCCGAGCGATGTGATCGTCGGTCGCTTCGACCATTATACGACCCGGGAAGGTGATCCAAATATTCATACCCATTGTGTGTTTATTAACGTCGCAGGAGCACCAAAGAATGCAGGCGCTGGGCGGTACAAATCTCAGACGCATTTGACCATCGAGGTCGAACAACTCTACGCCTATCAGCTCGCGGTCGGTGCCGCGTATCGCGCAGCCCTGGCGGAGGACCTGCGGGAACGGTTCGGACTGCGCTACCGCGAGGCCGGGCGCGGGCAGTGGGAGATTGCCGGACCGCCCGAGGCGCTGCTGGCGGCCTTCTCTAAGCGCTCGGAGCAGATCCTCGCCTATGCCGGCGCCGGTGCCACCTCCGCCCAGCGCGAGGTCGCCGCGCTCGCCACCCGCCGGGGCAAGGACGAGCTGCCGACCGGCCCCGAGCTGGAGGCGCATTGGCACGACGAACTCGCCGCCTGCGCGGTCGATCCGTGGGTGGCTGCGCGCCATCCCGAACTCGATCCCATCCTCGCGATCGCGGCCGCACTCGCGGCGGAACACGAACCCCCGTTCGACCCGCCCGAGATCCCCGGCGACGGCCCGGTGGCGTGCGCCGCCTCGGCCCTGTTCCGGCATGAGAGCGTCGTGACGCGCAAGGATCTGCTCCAGCGTGCCCTGGAGATCGCGGGCGTGCAGGGCCTCGGCGTCGGGGTGGTCGAGGCGGAGCTCGCCGGCATGGAGCGGGACGGAACGCTGCTGCCGCTGGCGGCCGCCGAGATGGTGCCGGGGGCGAGCGCGTGCTGGACCAGCCCGAGCATCGCCGTCTGCGAGGCGGCGATGCTGCGCGCCGCCGATCGCCCGTTGGAAAGGAGCTGGATTGCCCCCGAAGCGGTGGCGACGGCCTTGGCCCGGGACGGTCGCCTCAGCGCGGAACAGGCCGAAGCCGTGCGCCACGCAGCTGGCCCGGATGGGGTGTCGCTGCTCCAGGCCGGAGCCGGCACCGGCAAGACCACGACGGCCGCGGTCCTGGTCACCGCCGCGCACGCCTCCGGGATGCGCGTGATCGGTCTGGCGCCATCCTGGGTCGCGGCCGATGAACTCGGACGCTCGACCGGGATCCCGGCGCAGGCGATCGCGCGCTGGCGCCACGACCGCGCCAGGACGGAGAGGTCGGATGCCGTGCCCCAGGCCGACTCCGCAGCGCTCGATCGTGACACCCTGATGCTAGTCGACGAGGCCGGGATGGTGTCGACCCGCGACCTGGAGGCTGTGTTGAGCGCGGCGCAGGCGTCCGGGGCGAAGGTCGTGCTGATCGGCGATCGACGGCAACTCGCCTCGGTCGCGGGCGCCAGTGCCTTGCGGGCAGTGGCCGAGGTGGTCGGGCGTTCGGCGGTGCTCGGTGAGGTGCGCCGTCAGACGGTGGACTGGCAGCGCGCCGCCTCGGTGGTGATGGCGCGCGGCGATAGTGAGGCGGGCCTGCGCGCCTACGCGGCCGAGCATAGGATCGAGCTGGTCGCGAGCGCCGAGGCGGCACAGACGCGCGTGATCGCGGCGTGGACCGAGCAGCGCGCGCGCTACGGTGACGACGTGCTCATCGTCACCCGGCGCAACGCCGACGCAGCGGCACTGAACGCCCGGGCGCGGGCGACGCTACGGGCGGAGGGCCGGCTCGGCCCCGACTTGATCATGCCACCGGCGCGCGACCGCGAGGATCGGCTGGTACCGCTCGCACTCGCGCTCGGAGATCATCTCCGGTTCGGCGAGAGCCTGCCGCACCTCGGCCTGCGCAACGGTACCCGCGCCCGGGTCGAGGCGATCGCGGCAGAGCCGGATGGGAGTGCGCATCTACGCCTAGCGTTGGAGGACGGACGGGTGATCGAGGTGGCGTGGGACGAGCTGCGTCGTGTCCCCCGGTTCGGCCAACGTCCGGCACACCCCAAGGTCGTACACGCTCACGCTGGTACAGCTTATGCGGCGCAGGGCCGGACTTGTTCCGCGGCGGTGGTGTACCTTGGGGCCGGCACCGACGCGCGTGAAGTCTATGTCGGTCTGACCCGGCACCGGCATGAAGCGCGGGTGGTGGTCGAGCGCGACCGGCTCGACGCCCTGTGCCGACAACGCCAGGCGGATCCGCGGATGCCGGCCACCGACACGATGATCCTTGAGCGGCTGTTCCGGGAAGCGCGGGGCTATCGCGAGAAGGCCAACGTAGTCGACTACGCCGCCGACCGGGTCGCGTTCATGCGCGACGGGGAGCTTGGGCTGCCCGAACGTGTCGCCCCAGGGATCGACGTCGGCCGGGCGGTGCGCGCGGCACGGGCGCTACGAGAGGCGGCGGCGTGGCTCGGGGTCGAACACTTGATGGTGCCGGCCTGGCGCCTGATCGACGCTTACGGGCGTCGGCTAAGCCGCGCTCCGGTCCCGGCGGTCCGCCGCCTGGTGACGCGGCTCGCGCGCCATCTCAGCCGCACCGATCCGGAACGTAATCGCGAGCACGGGATCGAGCGGTGAACGTCGGTTTGGGGCATGACCAAACGCGCCTTAAGTGTAGTGATCCCGACTGACCAGCATCACCCGTAGGCCCTGCGGAATAGGTCACCCCGCTTACGTTGGAACAGAGTCGTCCAGTAGCGGCGCTTGACCTGACCGGCTGGCTTTGGACCGGGCTGATTGAGAGGATCAGCTTGGGCCAGAGGAGTTGGGGATAAAGCGACGACAGAGGCCGAGCACGGAACAGATCGTGCTGATGTTGCACCAGATTGGGGTGCAGACGGCGCAAGGCAAGAGTTTGACGCTGGTCTGCACCGAACAGCGGACATTCGGCTTTGCGCCCATCCCGGTCGTTCAGCCGAATGCGACACGTCCCCGAAAGCAGAAGTCGCAGCAAGGCGAATCAACTTGCGGCATTGGTGGATTTTACGACGGCAACAGTGACCTCGATCTCGGCCGCGCTTAGCCGATCCCGAGGCCGCGGATGAGCAGGACCGCGATCGCCAGGAGCACGAGGAGCGAGGCCGTGACCGCCAGCGTCACCCGGCCGCCGACCTGCGCCAGCACGCGCACATCGACGCCGAGGCCCAGCGCGGCCATCGACACGATCGTGAGGAAACCCGCGATCCGGGCCAGCGGCGCCACCGCGCCATCCGGGATCAGGCCCAGCGAGCGCAGGGTCGCGAGTGCCAGGAAGCCCAGGATGAACCAGGGCACCAACTTGAAGAAGCCGAGCCGGCCCGGGGCGGCCTTGCCTGTCGCCCCCGCCGCCGGCAGGCGCGGCGCGATCAGCGATAGAGCCACCACCACGGGGCCGAGCATCAGCACCCGCACGAGCTTGACCAGCGTGCCCACCTGCGTGGCGAGCGGGCCGACCGGGACGGTCGCGGCCAGCACCTGCGGCACCGCGTAGACGGTGAGCCCCGCCAGCACCCCGTACTGGTGCTCGCCGAAGCCGGCCAGCGGCACGAACAGCGGCAGGCCCAGCACCATCAGCACGCCCAGCACCGCCGTGAACGCGATGGCGGCCGCCACGTCCCGGCTGTCGGCCCCGATCACCGGCGCCACAGCCGCGATCGCCGAGTTGCCGCAGATCGCGTTGCCGCAGGCGATCAGCAGCGCCATGCGCACCGGCAGGCCCAGCGCGCGGCAGAGGGCGCAGCTCGCCAGGATGGTCATCGCCACCGCGCCGACGATGCCTGCCAGCAGCGCCGGCCCCGAGGCGACGATCGCCCCGAGGCTCACCGAAGCGCCGAGCAGGGTGACGGCCACTTCCAGCACCTGCTTGGCCGAGAAGGCGATCCCGGCCTTGAACCGCGTCCCCGGCACCCAAGCGGTGCGCACCGCCGTCCCCAGGAGGATGGCCAGCACCAACGCCTCCACGTAGGGGTGGCCGGTCAGGCGCTCCTCGCCGGCCTGCAGACATTGCGACGCCCCCGTGAGGACGAGGCACAGGACGAGCCCCGGCAGCAGGCTACCGGTCGTGCGAGCCAGCGAAGTGGGCCGGGCCCCCTCGTCGAGGCGACCGGCGGTCCTGGCAGTCATCGCTTTCCTCCCTACCAAGTCGTTCAGTAGGTCGCGCTGAGATAGGCGGCGATGGCTTTGGCATCCGCGTCCTCGATCGATGCGCGGTAAACCTTAACCATCTTCGTCACTTCGGCCTCCCAGAAGGCCTGTCCCTTCTTCGGGGGCTGCATGGCGAGGTAGTCGGGGGCGTGGCAGGTCGTGCAGTTGCCCTGCGCCGCCGCGAACCCTGTCGCGTAGGAGGGATCCGGCGGAGCCTTCAGCTGCGCCGTGGGCTCGGGCAGGGCGTAGGTCTCCGCCGCCGCGAAGGCCGCCGTGGCACTGAGGGTAAGACCGAGTGCCGTCGCGAGGGGGGTGGTCCTGAGCATGTCGATGGTCCTCAGGTCGCCCGCACGCGGGTGGTCTCGATGACGTTGCGCATGTACCCCGCCGGGTTCCAGCGGGGCTCCATCGGCTGGGTGGCACCGTCGTTGCCCGTCGCCCGGACGCGCAGGGCGTGCGACCCCGGTGGCAGGGCGATCTCCGCCGTCCAGGCCCGGAACGCGTAGCGGCCAAGGTCCTGACCGAGGGCGGCCGTGCTCCAGCTTCGGCCGTCGTCTGCCGAGACATCAACGGCCTTGATGCCCGAACCGCCATCGAAGGCGATGCCGCGCAAGCTCACCGAGCTGGCCGTCACCTGCGCGCCGTCGGTCAGGTTGGTGATGAAGGAGCGGACGTTGAGCCGGCCGATCGGCACGGTCTTGTCCGGCGCCTTGCCGGGCTCGGTGCAGGCGCATCCGTTGTCCGGGATGCGATAGGCCGTCTTCATCCAGAAGCCCTCGAAGGGCTTGTCGAGGACCGTGATGGCGTTGAGGTGCTTGACCCAGTAGGTGCCGTAGAAGCCCGGCACCACGAGGCGCAGCGGAAAGCCGTTGAGCCAGGGCATGTCCTGCCCATTCATGGCCCAGGCGAGCATGACCTCGCCATCGCGAGCGTGGTCGAGCATGAGCGCCTTGGCGAAGTCCGGCGTCTCGGGCAAGACCGGCCCATCGAGTCCCTCGAAGGAGACCTGAACCGCCCCCGCCTTCACCCCGGCCTGCTCAAGGACTGCCTTCAACGGCACGCCGGTGAAGCGAGCGCAGCCCATGGCGCCATTGGCGAGTTGGCCGCCGGCCATGCGTGGCTCGAAGAAGCCGCGGGAGTTGCCGGAGCACTGGTTGACCGCCACGATCTCTCTCCCGCCGATCCGCTTCAGCGCGTCGAGGGACAGCGAGAGCGGCGTGTCGACATGGCCCTTGATTTCGACGCGGAACGCCTGCGGGTCGATCTGGGTCGGGATGTCAGCGAGGTGGTATCGAACGAAGAACGCGTCGTTGGGAGTGATCGCCCCCGCGTCGAACACCGCGAACGGCGTCTCGAGCTGCGGTGGGCGGGCGGTCATCTGCAGCATGGGGCGCTTGCCTGGATAAGCCACCAGCGGCCGCTCGCCATTGCCGAAGGGGAGCGTGACTTCACCGGCCATGGCGGAGCGACCGGCGACGGCCATGGCGCCTGCACCGAACAGAACATCCCGTCTCAGCATTGTTTTCGCTTTCCACGTTCTTGTTGACGTCATGGCAGGAACCGCCGGTCGAGCCTCCGTTCCACTCCTCCATCTCGGAGTGCGGCCGTGCTGCCCAGGACGATGACGTCGAATCAGGCCAGGACCATCGATTCCGCCTTATCCGTCGAGCCCGAGCCCGAGGAGCCGATCGGCGTTGCGCCAAAGCGCAGCGTCGAGTGCCGCCTCCGACAGGCCGAGCATGCGGAAATCCTCCACGCCCTGGCGCATCGGCCGGAACGGAAAGGACGAGCCGAACAGGAACTGGTCCTTCATCGGGCCATTGGCCGCCTCGATGTAGAGCTTCCCGCCCGCCGCAAACGTGTACATATCCGGCGAGACGTAGACGTTCTCATTTCGGAACGCGACGGTGACCATGTCGGCGACGTTCGGATAGAATCCGTGGCAGCAGACCAGCGGCAGCTTTGGGAATGTCCTGGCGACGCGGTCGACGGCGAGCGGATCGTTGAGTCGCAGATCCGGCGTGGTCGGGCCCGACATCACGAAGGCCGGGACCTTGAGCTCCTGGCACAGCTCGTAGAGGGGCATAAGACGTTCGTCGTCGGCGCGCATGCCTTCTGCGTAGAATCCGGCATCGAGGTTGATCGCTTTGAAGCCGAGCTCCGTCACCGCGCGCCGGGCCTCGGCCAAACTTGCGTCGCGGCCGAGCTCGATCGGATCGACCGAGGCGATGCCGATCAAACGCCTCGGATCGTGCCGGGCGACCTCGGCCAGCGCATCATTGGAAACCCGCACCCCCGGCACCGAGCGGGCGACCATGATCGCTACGTCGATCCCGGCGTCGTCCATCTCTGCCTTGAAACCCTCGACGCTCATGCCGCGGGTGAAGTGGTCGATCTCATGGTCATGGGTGCCGACCCGCTTGTTCAACCAGCGCACCACCCCATAGGACGGCGCCTGCGGATCGGCGCCGAAGAAGGCATGCAGGAAGGTCGGGCGGCTACGCATGTCGACGACGGGCATTGTGCGTGACTCCATGACAGGGAGGCGGGGTCCGCGCTGCATTCGAGCGCGCGGGATGGATCGGGCGTCAGTGGGAGACGGCTTCGAGCACTTTACCGCGGGTCTCGACGCCGAGGGTGAGGACCAAGATGGCGGCGATCAGGAAACCACCCGCGCCGACCTGAAAGGCGGTGGCCGGACCGTAATCACGCACCAGCACCGGCACGATCATCGGCCCAAGGATGGCGCCGATCCGCCCGAACGCCGAGGCGAAGCCCGCACCGGTCGCCCGTGCACGGGTCGGATACAGCTCCGGCGTGTAGGCATAGAGACAGCTCCACATGCCGAACATGAAGAATTGCATCACGAAGCCGGTGACGAACAGCCAGGTCTGGTCGACGGCGTTTCCGTAGACGTACGCTGCCACCGCCGCGCAGATCAGGAACGCCGCCGTCGTGGCCTTGCGACCGACCCTCTCAAGCATCAGCGCTGCGGTGAAGAAGCCGGGGATTCCCCCGATCGTGATCAGGGTCACGAAGCCCACCGAGCCGACGATCGAGAAGCCGCGTTCCTTGAGCAGCACCGCGATCCAAGAATTCAGACCAAAGAAGCCGATCAGCGCGAAGAACCACATCCCGAAGGCCATGATTGTCCGCAGCCGGTACTCGGGCGAGAACAGCGTCGCGATCGGGTTCTGGTGCGGCACAGGCGCGGAAGCGACGGCAACCACGGACGGAGCGACCGGCGGGAGGGGGCGACCCGTCGAGCGCTCGACCTCGCGCTCCATCATGGACATCACCGCATCCGCTTCGGCATGGCGTCCGTTGTCGGCGAGCCAGCGCGGCGACTCCGGCATCGAGCGACGAACCAAGAGCACGACCATCGAGAGCAGACCCACGATGGCGAAAGCCCAGCGCCACCCGAGATAGGGCAGCACGAAGAAGCTGATCGCCCCCGACAGCACGTAGCCGATCGCCCAGAAGCCTTCCATGAAGGCGATGTACTTGCCACGCACATTGGCGGGCACGATCTCCGAGACCATCGCCTGGGCCACTGGCGCCTCGCCGCCGACGCCGACACCGATCAGAAACCGGCAGACCATCAAGGCCGTGAGGCTCCAGGCCGCCGCCGCGGCGAGGCTGGCGAAGCCCCAGACCAGCATCGTTACTTGGAACACCGTCTTGCGCCCGAAGCGATCGGAGGCGGTTCCGGCGATGACGTTGCCGACGAGTTGCCCCGCGAAGGTCATGGCGGCGAGCTGGCCGGCCTCGGTCGGTGTCAGCCCGAAGGCGACGACGATCGAACCGAGGAGGAAGGTGAGAAGCGCGACGTCGACTTGGTCGACGAGCCAGGCTGAGGCGATGATCCCGAAGATCTTGCGCTGGTAGCCCGACATCGGCAGCCGTTCGAGACGACCGGCGATGTCGGAGGTGACCGCTGCGGCGGCCCGGTCGGAGGTGGTCAGTCCGATCCCCAATCCGATGGGTGAGTCAGTGGCAAGATGCATGGCGGTCACTCCCTGAAACGCGGCTCCATGGACGCTCGAAGCCGAGGCTTGCAACGACCACCGAACTCGTTCGATCTGCACGCTCTCTCACCCCACCCGCCCGGATGGTTGACGGCGGTGCATTATTTTTCTTTTTGTCACGTCTTTTACAGCGAGAACCTTCCCCGTTTTGGCGGATCGGCGCAAATATAATTCTCTTTTAGGGGTATAGCGTCGTGTTATGGCTCTCAATCTACACCTGCTCCGCTTTTTCTCCGCAGTCGCTCAAACAGGTAGTTTTTCGCGGGCGGCCGATGAGCTGAACGTCAGTCAACCCGCCATCTCGAGGGGTGTCCGCGACTTCGAGCTTCAGGTGGGATGTCGGCTGCTCGACCGGGGTCCGCGCGGCGTCCGGCTCACCCGCGAGGGTGACGCGCTGTTCAGGCATGCCAAGACGCTGTTCGCGATGGAACGAGCCGCAGAAGACGAATTGCGGGCGTTGCGCGGACTAGGAAGCGGGGCTCTCCGCATCGGCGCCAGTACGACGATTGCAACATACATGCTTCCAACATATCTCGGCGCCTTCAATCGCGCGTATCCCGGCATAGAGCTTAGTATCACGAGCGAAAATACGCGGTCTATTGCCGGGTTATTGATTGAGCATAAAATTGATGTCGCGTTAGTCGAGGGACCCGTCGATGTACCGTGCATCGTCAGCGAGGCATGGATCGCCGATGAGATGGTGTTGATCACCTCCGCAGGACACGCTTTCGTGCACGATGATGTGCCGATCGATCCCGTCCGGCTTGACGGTGAGACCTTCATATTCAGAGAGCCGGGATCGGGCTCGCGCGAGGTGGTCGCTGAGGCCCTGAAGGCGAACGGGGTGAACCCCATCCGCCGACTTGACGTCGGAAGCACCGAAGCGATCAAACAACTCGTCGCAAGTGGCGTCGGAGTGGCCATCACGTCTGTCGCCACCATTCGGGATCAAGTTGCGTTAGGTACTTTAGTCGCTGTTCCGATCCGTCAGATGCGGGTTGAGCGGACCCTCTGGCGTCTCTCTGTTCCAGGACGGTTGGCCAATCCTGCCACGATCGCTTTCGAGCGCCTGATAAAAATCTAGTTCATTCTTATCTGCCGATCTTGTACCTAAATTAACCGAAAGATCTTGAGTTACAGCCCCTCCCAGATGAGGGTGAGGCCCGAAACGCCGAGGAGGGCAAGCACGAGGGTATTGAACCGCTGGTCGTTGAGTCGTCGATAGAGCCAAGCCCCGATCCACGCCCCGATCACGGTGCCGGGCAGTGCCAACACCGACAGCCTCACCACCTCGGCCGTCAGCAGGCCGGAGGCCTCGTGCCATACGAACGCGCCGCTGAGCACCGTGAGGTTGTAGGCTTGGAACACGCCGCGGCGTTCGTCCTTGGTCCAGCCGCGCAACGTTGCCCAGACGGTGGGTAAGGCGCCGGACAGGCCCGCAAGCCCGCCGAGTACACCTCCGGCCAATCCGACTGCGGCATCGGCGACCCAGCCTCCCCATGCCATGCGGGGTTGGAAGCGCCCGAGTTGCATGAAGACGGAGTAGACCAGAAGCAGGACGCCCATCCCCAGACGGAAGGCGTGCGGATCGCAGTAGGCCAGGGCGCTCACGCCGGCCGGCACGCCCAGAAGGCCGGTGACGAGCATCGGCCCAACACGCCTGATGTTGATCGCGTGCCAGACCGTCGAGATGGTCTGAAGCTGGGACGCGATCGAGCAGATCAGGACGAGCGTGGAGGCTGGCGCCGGCGTGAGCACGGTGAGCCAAAGCCCGAGGGCCGTGAGGCCGGTGCCGAAGCCCGCGAGGCCTGACACGAAGCCGCCCGCGAAGGCTCCGCTCACGATCACGAAAGCGGCGCTGGTCAGCATCTCTTACCCCTGCCCGGGACACGGTCGTCCCTCGCTGAACCGGCGTCCGTTCAACAGCCACCTCCACAACCGACACGTATTGCTCTGTCGGCAGTCGTCATTCGACCGTGCCCTCATCGCACCCGGCCGCCACCTGTAGCGGTCGACCGCTTCAGGGTATCGCTGCGCGGCATTCGGCATGTCGCGCTCACTTCGCTCTGCCGCGCCTGGTTCACAAGTGCAGCCGGACCGTTAGAACGCGAGACTGGATCGGCAATGGCGGCGGGTGGAAGTGGATGACGGAGAGCGGCGCCGGCAGATTGCTGCGGACTTCATCCGTGCCGTTATGGCGGCAATTGTCGGATCACCTGCGCCAGCAGATCCAGGCCGGCGTGCTGCGCCCCGGCGCTCGCATGCCGACGGAAATCGAGATGGGCGCGAGTTTCGGAGTCAGCCGGATCACCGTGCGCGCAGCCATCGAAAGACTGCTCTCGGAGCAACTCGTGATCCGCGCGCAGGGCAAGGGCACCTTCGTCGCGGGCGCGGTCGTTCGCCAGGAGCTATCGGACCTTGCGGGGATCATTCCTAACCTCGAGGCACAGGGCATCGCCTTCGAGACGCAGCTGGTTGTGTGCGAGCAGGCAGCCCCCCCACCCGCGGTCGCCGCGAGCCTCGGAATCGAACACGATCCCGTGCTCCACTTCCGTCGGCTCTACGAGCGGGCGGGCAAGCCGCTCGGTTTGTGCGAAACCTGGATCCCCGATGCCGACGGGATCACACGCGAGCAGGTCGCAGGCACGCCCTGCTACATGATCCTGTCCCACTATCTCGACCGGCCGGTGGGGCGTGCCAAGCTGACGATCAAGGTCCGACGGCCGGAGCGGTCACTGGCGAGCCTCCTGGGCGTTGGCCGGAACGAGGCGCTGCTGTGCCTGGAGCGCGCCTCGTTCAACGCAGCGGAACGGGTCTGCGAGCATACACACTTCTGGGTTCGGCCCGATCAGTATGAGTTCGGGATCGACCTCGACAGACCGATGCCGATCGCGACAGGCATCAAGCAATCCCGATGACGCCCGCCACGTCCCGCGCCGGAGGGTTAGGCTGGGAAGCGGTCAGCGCCCTGGCGCCCCCTCAATCGGTGGCATCCAGGATGGTTACGATCCCCTTGGTCGGCTCCAGGAGGAGTTCCTCACCATCCCGGATCAGCTGTGTGACGTCACCGTCGGCGAAACGGTCCATGAGGGTGACCTGCCCGAAGGCGGCCCCCTGCGCGAGGATCGGGTTGACCCGGTTGAACAGCAGGGCGGCGGGCACGATGCCGCGATGGGCCATCTCGTGCAGCATCCACGCCGTCGCCACGCCACCCTTGGCGGTATTCAGGACGAGGATGCGACCCGTATAGGCCTGGCCAACCAGCTTGTGCGCGGGCCGCGAGAACACCCCCTTGATCCGGTCGAGGTCGTAGCGGGCGCTGAAATCGTCGGCGGCGACGAGGGCCAGGCCCCGCACGCTTGGCCCGATGCCCGGGTGACACACAAGGGTGCGGCTCATCCGACGATCCTCCCGGCGATGGCAGATTCGATGCAGGCCTCGGTCGTGCCGAGGGTCGGCAGGTATCCGTAACCGCCGATGATGTTGATCAGCTTGGCGGAGTTCGACATCAGGCGCTTCCAGCCGTTGGCCTCACCGAGTTCACGGGCATAGCTCTGATAGAAGCAGACGCCGTTCATCACCGTGGCGCCCGACGCTTCGAGCGTCGCGGTCAGCCCCATCCGGTCCGCCGCCGCCTTGTTCTCCGGCGAGGTCGCCACGAGGAGCGCCGTCGCCTCGTGGACGCGGCGCCCCTTGAGCAGGGCCGCGACGTCGCGCATTTCGAACAGCGACAGCTGCGGCGCCGAGAAGACGACTACATCGACCTTCTCGCCCGGGGCACCGTAGCTTTCGAACAGGCCGGCCAGGGTCTCGGCCGTGATCCGATGGGGTTCCGGAAGCGGCCCGTCGAAGACGTCGCGGACCTCGCGGCACTCTGCAGTCACGCCGGGCATATGAAACATGGCGACGGAGCCGAAACTCGCCGCGGCCGCCCCGAAATGCTTCAAGGCGTCGGAGCCCGGCACGGCCTCAACGCCCTCGATCACCGGCACGCCCCAGTAGCTCTTCGTCTGGCGCCCCACCAAGCCTCCGAGGGCACCCCATTCCGCCAAGTTCTGCGGCTGGGTTTCCAGGACGATCCGCAACGTCCCACGCCGGCCGCTGTCGAGGTGATAACCGTAGCGAGGCGTGCGCCCCGTGAGCGCCGCCGCCAATGCGGAAGGACCACCTTCGAAGTTCGTGCGGGCTCCGAACACGCTGTTGCAGTAGATGGTGACGCCGGTATCCCCCATGGCGATGTGCTCGCCCCGGACAGGCGGCATGATCGTCTGATAGTTGATGCAGGTATCAGTCATGAGGATGTCGAGCGCCCGCATCGCCGCGATGGCGCGCCGCTCGAGATCCTTCATGGTCGCGGTCTGACCCAGACGATCAGCCGTGGCGAAGTCGACGCCGCGCGGGTCGGTGATGGTCGGAATGCGGACGCGCTCGCTCCTCCCGGCCAGACCTTCGAGGAAGGCGACGCCGGCCTCGCCGAGCGATTCGGGGTCGGCCATGATGTGGGCTTGGCTCACCGGCACCGTATCGGGTGCATCGAAGAACGTGCCGACCTGGAGCTGGTGTTCCACGGCCCAGCGAAGGGTTTCGCCCCGTTGGCCGTCGAGCATCGCCTGCTCGTCTGGCGTCAATCTCATTCGGAACTCCTCACGTCGACGCGGGGGAAAGGTCAGTTGCCTCGACCGCTGGTTCGAACGGCTTGTCCGGGCGCATCCAGAAGGCGGTCACCGCGCCGCAGGCCATCAGAGCCGCCGAGCAGGCGAAGGGGAGGGTCCAGCTTCCGGTCAGATCGACCAAGTGGCCAAACACCCAGGGCGAAACAATCCCGGCGGTCGCCGCGCCGAAGTTCATGAAGCCGCTGGCCGTCCCCGAAAAGCGGGGCGCGATGTCCATCGGGACAGCCCAGAGCGGCGCGATGACGAGCTCCATGCAGAAGAAGGCCAGCAGCAACGCCAGCGCGACGAGAATCAGGCTGTTGAGGAACAGGACGGACACGAAGAACAGCATCGACGCGGCCATGCCGCCGGCGATCAGGTTGCGCCTCGCCTTCAGAAGACAACCCGTGCGCACGTAGATGCGGTCGCTGAGCACCCCGCCGAGGATGTCGGCCACGATGCCGGCGACGAAGATGCCGGACGTGAAGGCTGCTGAGGAATTCAGGTTGAGGCCGAACTTGCCGGCGAAAAAGGACGGCAACCAGTTGAGGAAGACGAAGAGCGACCAGCCGTAGCAAAAATCGGTCGCGATCACCGGGAGCATGCGTCGGAAGAGGGCGATCACCGGCACGCGGGGCCGCCCTTCGCGCGCGATCTTCGGAAGCCTCGCGAGCTCCGCCGGCGTGACGCCAGAGTGCGTGGCCGGGTCGTCGCGGAAGTACCAGAGCCAGGTGGCCACCCAGGCGACCGAAACGACGCCGAGTGCCACGAAGGAGAATTGCCAAGAGACGGCGGTGATCAGCACGGCGACGATCGGGGGCGTCGTGGCGTTGGCGACCCGGGACAAGGCATGGGCGAGTCCCTGCGCAAAGCTCCACTGCGCGGGTGGCGTCCACGCGGCGAGGGCACGGGTCGCGGAAGCGAGCGCGGGCCCCTCTCCAAGTCCAAGCAGGGCCCGCAGGCCAATCAGCGTACCGATGCTGCCGGCGAACCCCGTCAGCAGCGTCGCCACGGAAAAGATCGCACCGAAGATCCCCAGCGTCAGCCGTGGCCCCAGCACGTCCGTCAGCCACCCGCCGAGCAGCTGCATCACCGCATAAGGATAGGCGTAGGCCGAGAAAACGACGCCGAGTTCAGTATTACTCAAGCCCAGATGCGCTTTGATAGCTCCGGCCGCCGTCGCGATGTTCACGCGGTCGGTGTAGACAATGAAGTAGATGCTGCACACGAGGGCCAGCACATACGTCGTGGCCTTGATGCCGACACGGGCATCCCCGTCGCGGTGCATCCCGCCTCCTCCCATCAAAAGGCTTGAGCCTTTTATATAACGTTATATGACGTATGGCCGATCGAGGGCGAGAGGGCAAGCGTGAGATCGTCGGGAGGTTCGTCTTGAAACGGCACATCAGTCTCCGCCGGAGGCGAAGCTCATCGCTTCGGTATTCGCCCCGCAATCAGATCGAATCTCCCATGACGTTGGAAGATTCCGTGCGTCAGTGCATGCACGCAGCGTCTGAAGTAAAAGCTCCCTGATCGATGGACACTTCGCACCACGATGACGATCTCCCTGCGGAATCGAGGCGCAGGCGTCGCTTCGTTCCGCGCCGGCTGATCGCAGTCCCGCGGCGCCCGTCCGGCTCGTTTAGGATTACGGGATTGTCCCTCGTTGTCGGGCTTGTGACCGGCCTTGCGGTGGTGCTCATCAAGCACGCCGTCGCTGACGTGCAGATCGCGACCCTGTCCTACGCCGCCGACGAAGGACCTTTGTTCGCGAGCGCGGCGTCGTTCCCCCGGACGGTCTTCGCGCTCTGCCTCGGCGCGATGATCGTCGCCGCGCTGACGCATTGGCTGGAGAGCCCGGGGCGGCGGCATTCGCCAGGATCGCCGATCGACGCGGTGGAGGCCAATGCCTTGCGCGGCGGCCTCATGCATGCGCGGGACGGCGTCTCGGTGGTCGCACCAATCCTCGGTTCGGTCGGGTTCGGCGCCTCGGTCGGGATCGAGGCGGCCGTCACGCAACTCGGTGCGGTCTTCGCAAGCCTGCTTGGTCAATACCGATCGCTCCCCCGGTCCGACCTTCGCCTCCTCGTCGGGGCCGGCGCCGCCGCCGCGATCTCCACGGCCTACGATGCCCCGCTCGCGGGGATGCTCTACGCCTTCGAACTCGTCCTCGGTTCGTACGCAACCCGCATGCTCGGCCCCGTGGGGCTCGCGGCGATTACAGGGTCCCTCCTGGCGCGCGCTGTCGGGGGCGGAGCCGAACCGTTCCGGCTCGCGGCCATCGAGGGGGTCAATTGGCCGGATTACCCGCTTGCGATTCTCATCGGTTGCGCCGCCGCCGGAACCGGCATCCTGACGATGCTGCTGGTGTCCTCTGTCGAGCGGTTGCTGAAGCGGTTGTTCCGCCGAATGGTGCTGCGTCTCCTTGCAGGAGCCCTTGCCCTCTCCGCCTTCGCCGCGGTCTTCCCCCTTGTCCTCGGCAGCGGACATGTCGGCATCTTGGAGACGCTGAACGGGCGCATCGTCGGCATCACTGCTCTGGTCCTGCTGGTCGCGAAACTGCTGGCCTCGGCCATAAGCCTCGGGAGCGGCTTCCGTGGCGGCCTGTTCAGCGCGTCTCTGTTCATCGGTGCGCTGCTCGGGCAGGTGATTGCCGCCGTGGCAGCCGCCGCTGCACCGCTCCTCCCCGGCCATGCCGTGGCGCAACCCGGCCTGTGCACCGCGATCGGCATGGCGGCCGTCGGAGCGAGCATCGTCGGGAGTCCGCTGGCGATGATCTTCCTCGTCAACGGCTTGAGCGGTGAGCCCGATGTCGGGGTGATCGTAGCGGTCGGCGCAGTCACCGCATCGTTCCTGACAAACCGGCTGTTCGGCTACTCCTTCGCGACCTGGCGCTTCCAGCAGCGCGGCCTCGCGCTCGACGGTGGCGCGGACGTGTCCCAACTCTCGGCGATCACGATCGAAGGGTTGGTCCGGCCGCCCAAGCGCTCGGTGACGAGCGATGCCGATCTGCTTGCCGTGATGCAGGCCGTGTCGGCGGCAGGAGGAAAAGGAACGGCGGTCTATGCCCTGGATGGCACGTTCCTGGGGCTGATCGAGCCCGCCCTTGTTGAAGTCGCTGAGGGCAACAAGCCTCTGCCGATCGTCGCGGCGGATCTGATCGATGGGACGAGTCCGGTTGTCACCGTCGGCACCACGCTGGCCGCCATGCTCAGCCTCCTCCGCAACGACGACCGCGCGACCTTTGCGGTTGTCGATGAAGAGGACAACCGGGAGCTCGTAGGATGTGTGCGTGCCCGCGACGTCTATGCCGCGGTCTCGGGTCAGGTCAACGCCGGACGCGAAAGCGACCTGGGCGCCGCCGCGTGAAGGCCAGCTCTTTCGGCCGACGTGATTGTCCAGGCGTCGACGAGCGTCACTTCATACTTGGCTTGGTTCAAATCTCACTTGGCTTGGTTCAAAATGCCGGTCAGGTCAGGCTCACCGTTGCATGAGCCCGTCGAGGCGTCTCCGCTCTCGTTCCTGGCACCGCACCTCCTGCCGCGAATGTCTGCATCTGAGACGTTTGATGCCGAGAGCGGACCCGCCGCTTCCGGCCAGACCCCGCCACGCTGGATCGTCGATAACCGCAAAAGCGGTCTTTCGGCTTCGCGCCCATCCCGGTCATTCAGATGGCTCTGACAACGTTCTGTAAGCGGACGCTACTGGCAGCGATCGGCCATTCGCATGAGGGGAGGCTATGGAACTGGGCGTTGCCTAGGAACGTCCGCTTGCAGGCTGCAGACAGGGGAGATGTCTACGACCGAACTGGGTGGATTGCAGCTGGTCTGCTTCCAGGCGACATTCCGTGAGAGCGGACATAGTCGCCGCGCCCGTTCACGACCCCCTTGCCGACCCTTGGAACGTCCGCTTCCAGGCTGATGGGGCAGACGTCAATGACCAGTGCAAACAAAAGGATCCGGTAGAACGCCTAGTTGCCGGCGTCGTGTACTAGTCGGTGTCGAGTACCAGCAGGCTAACGCGGATAGTCTCTAGGATGTTCTCCGGTTGGATTTGTTGGATGTCTGACTAATTTTGTTCGTATCGTCATCGATAAACCGGCGTTGCCGGAGAAACTTAATTCCTCTTGGTCCTTTTGCGACGTTGCGAGGTGGCGGCCTTGCGCAGGATCTGCGAGAGCTGTTCAATCGAGTAGGGCTTGTGCAGCAACTCGAACCCGTAGGTGCCGTTCTGTGCCAGGATGTGGCTGTAGCCCGAGGTCAGCACCACCGGCAGGTCATGGTAGAGCCGGCGGATCTCCTGGCCCAACTCGACGCCACTCATCCCCGGCATCAGCACATCCGAGAACACCACGTCGAACTTGTTGGCACCCTTGGCCAGTTCGGCCAGCGCCGCCGGGCCATCTACGGCGAGGACCGTCACATAGCCGAGGTCGCTCAGGGTTTGCACCGCGAAGGTGCCGACCTCGGTGTTGTCCTCGACCACCAGCACACGGGTGCCGTGCCCGTCCACCAGGGCATCAGGTTCCTCGTGCACCACCGCCTGCATAGGCGCAGCAACGCGGGGCAAATAGAGGGTGAACATGGTCCCCTCGCCCAGCATGCTGTCCACGGTGATGTCGCCGCCGGACTGTTTAGCGAAGCCGAATACCTGGCTGAGGCCAAGTCCGGTGCCCTTGCCGGTCTCCTTGGTCGTGAAGAACGGCTCGAAGATGCGTTCCAGCTGCTCCGGAGCAATCCCCGAGCCGTTGTCCGCTAGGGACACCGCCACGTAAGGCGCATCCTGCTCGGGATGGGTACGGATCGGCGGGATCTGTTCGACCGCTGCGACCGTGATCGTGATCCGCCCTTCCCCGTCCATCGCATCGCGGGCGTTGACCGCCATGTTGACGAGGGCCGTATCGAACTGGCTCGGGTCGGCGTTCACCCAGCAGGGTTCGGCAGGCAGGTGCGCGGTGATCTGGATGCGCGAGCCGGTCAGCGTGCCCATCATGTCTGCCAGCGCTCGCACGCTCATACTGGCGTCAAACGTCTCCGGTTTGAGCGCCTGGCGTCGGGCGAACGCGAGCAACTGCCCGGTCAGCTTGGCGGCCCGGTCCACCGTGTCGGAGATGGCGCCGATGTAGCGGGTCCGGCGCTCCTCCGTGAGGTTGGGCCGTTTGAGCAGGTCGGTGGACGACTTGATTACAGTGAGCAGATTGTTGAAGTCGTGGGCGACGCCGCCGGTGAGCTGGCCAACCGCTTCAAGCTTCTGGGACTGGCGCAACGCCTCCTGGGTGACCGCAAGCTCGCTCTGTGCTCGCGCCCGCTCGGAGACATCCCGCGCGTGATGGAAGGCCCCGGTGACCTGTCCGGCCGCGTTGCGCAATGGGGTGTAAGTGATCTCCCAGGTTGGCACCTCCCGGCCGGGATCGCCGAACGCCTGAACGATCAGGAACCGTTCACCGGCCAGCGCCCGGTCCATCAGGCTCCGAAGGCCCGCAGCCTGCTCCGGCGGGAACAGGTCCGGCAACACATCGCCGACCCGCTGCTGAAGGCCCATGACCCGCCGGAAGTCCTCCTCGTGGGCCTGATTGAACGCGATGACGCGGTGGCTGTGGTCGAATGCCAGGATCGGTGATCTGTCAGACTGTACGATGTCGCGGAACAGCCGCAACGCCTCGGTGCGCTCATTGAGGATCGCCGTCTGCGCACGGTCCTGCGTGATGTCGCGGGCGCTGCCGTAGACCTTACCGCTATCGGGCACGCCGACCCAGGACAGCCAGCGCCAGGTGCCGTCCTTGTGCCGATAGCGGTTCTCGAAGCGCACGGCGGGTATCCCCCGTTCGATCGCATCGAGCCAGACCACTTGCGTGGCGGCTTGGTCGTCGGGATGCACGAAGTCGGCGAACGGGGTGCCGTGCAGCTCGTCGTCGTTCCAACCGAGCACGGTGGTCCATGCCGGGTTGAAGGCCTCGAAATAGCCCTCGCCGTTGATCACCACGAGCAGGTCGGGAGAGATCCGCCATATGCTGTCGCGCTCGCGCGTACGCGCGGCCACCTGCTCTTCCAGGGCGGTATTGAAGTCACGCAAGCTGACCTCGGCCGCGTCGCGGCGCTGTCCGGCCAGCACGCCCGCCGTCGTCTCGAAGGCGATGTCGAGGAAGCCGACGACCTCGGGGCCATCGCGGAGGGGGCTATAGGCAAACGTCCAGTAGGTGTCCTCGGGATGGCCCTTGCGGGTCATGACCAGACGCATGTCGGTGCGGTGGACCGGCTCGCCGGCCATCGCCCGCGCGATCAGCGGGTGGATGTCGTCCCAGACGTCGTGCCACACCTGACTGATCGGCTGGCCGAGGGCGGACGGATGACGGGCCGCGAGGAAATCGACGTAGGCTTCGTTGTAGAGCAGCGTCAGATCCGGTCCCCAACCCGCGCACATCGCGAACGGAGAGGCCATCATCGTTTCATAGATGGTGTTCAGCGCCACCGGCCACTCCTCGCGTGGGCCGAGCGGCGTCGTAGACCAGTCGAAGGCTTGGATTGCCGCAGTGGCCATGCCGCGCGAAGAAAGGCTGGCGTCGGCACTCACGCGTTCACGACCCCTTGGACAGGGTTGGCCGGCTGGGTGCCGTGCTCTGCAAACTGTTGCTCGCGTTCATCGAGGAGCCGTAGCGCAGCCCGTACGACCTCGCTGAAATTGCCGTAGCGGCCGGAGGCCAGCATGCGCTCTACCACAGCGTGGAGTTCCGGGCTGAGGGAGATCGAGACAGATTTGCGTACGGACATAAGGCACTCATGCCCGGTGACATTAGTTGTGACAATCCGACTGGTTATCACAGCGGCAGCAAATCGGCGTGATAGTCAAACGATGATGAGCGTACGTCGCCGTTGCCGCATGAACGGACGACCGCATTCTGGGTGTGGCAGAAAACTCGCGAACCGCGGTAGGGTCGAAAGCGGCGCGTCAGCTTCAGGGGGAACGGTCAGGGTCCGCTTCCCACCTCAAGCCGAACTCGCGTGGCGGCCGACGAACGACCGCTTCGGAGAACCACAAATGGCATACCCGGCGGCTGGGTTGGGTCGAAAGCAGCGTATCAGCTTCGCCGCCCCCGTCTGCTCGAAATCATTGGGGCTTTCGCCAGTGGTGACGCATAATCCACCACCATGGGAGCCGACCTTCTCGATCGCCTTCTCGTCACGCTCGCGGTGCGGCTGCGCTCGTTCTCCGTTTGCACCATACAGCGCGGATGGCGCCTGGGTTTTAGCCCGTTCGAGGCGATCACTGTCCACTACGTGCTGCGCGGAACCGGAAGCCTTAGGGTCGGGCAAGGCCCGTGGCGATCCTTCGCGCCGCATACCATCATCGTCGTGCCGGCTCGCAACTCGCACAGCCTCGGCGCCGCCGACGATTGCGTCGGTGAGGTCCGCGCCGAGGATCACTGCGTCCTCCACGGTGACGGCCTGATCTCCTTCACGGCCGGTGACGGGAGCCCCGATGCGCTGTTCGTGTGCGGTCAGATCGCCGACACCCACACCGGTGCGATGGGTCTATTCGAGCTGTTCCAGACCCCTCTGGTAGAGACCTTCTCCTCGAATGCCGCGATGCAGTACGCTTTCGAGCTCATGCTCGCCGAGGTCCTAAGCCCTAATCTCGCGACACAAGCGATGACGGAGGTGTTGATGAAGCAGTGCCTTATCATCCTCCTGCGCCAGCAGCTGGCCGCGAGCGACTTCACCTCCCCGATCCTGCTGGCCCTACAGAACCCGAAGCTCGCCCGCGCAGTCCTGGCTGTCCTCGAACAGCCGGGTGCGCGTTACTCCGTCGACAGCTTGGCGGCCCTCGCGGGCATGGGCCGGACCAGCTTCGCGGAAGGCTTCGCCGCGGCTTTCGGGCAAGGTCCGATGGAGTTCGTCCAGCGGGTCCGCCTCCGGATCGCCTCCCGTCTCCTCAGCGGCACCGACCTGCCGGTGAAGGTCATCGCCGCAACCGTTGGCTACGCGAGCCGGAGCGCGTTTAGCAAGGCGTTCGAGGTCGAGTTCGGGACCGCGCCGAGCCAGTTCCGTTTGGTCGGTGGAATGGATGAAGGCGAGCCGGAGCGCATCGAGGGTGTGCCTCCGGACACCAAGCCGACCTGATCCCGTCACGACGCCGATTTGCCCCGCCTCGGTGCTTCATCGTTCGGATCACGTGCGCGAGCGTTCAACCGGACCGAGCCTTCGGAACCGTCGAAGTCGGGTGGCCTTGGCCCTGTTCAGTAGGCGAGGATGGAAGTTGACCGCTCCCCGGTCGTGCCATCGCTTCCGCCCCGAGGAACGATCATGGTCGATGCGAGCGCCTTCTACCTTCGATACAGCCCCGACGTCGAAACCGTCGCCGACGACGAGGCGGAGACGGCGCAGGGCCTGATGGAGACGATGCGCTCGGTCAGCGAGAAGACCTTGGCGGACGGAGGCCACGCGATCCGCAGCGTCCACGCCAAGAGCCACGGGTTTCTCGAGGGTGAGCTTGAGGTCGCCTCGGGGCTTCCGCCCATACTGGCCCAAGGCTTGTTTTCAAAGGTGGCGACCTATCCCGTGGTGATGCGCCTCTCGACCCTCCCAGGCGACCTCCTCGACGACAGCGTCTCGACCCCCCGTGGCCTTGCCGTGAAGATCATCGGCGTCGAGGGCGAGCGGCTGGAGGGTTCCGAGGGGGACGTCACCCAGGACCTCGTGCTGGTCAACGGACCCGCCTTCGGCGCGCCGACGCCGAAGGCATTCCTCGCGACCCTTAAGCTGCTCGCAGCATCGACCGACAAGGCACAGGGCTTCAAGAAGGTCGTCTCGGGCGCTATGCGGGGCGTTCAGGAGATTATCGTCGCGACCACCGGCGGGCCAAACGCCACCGTCGCAACGATGGGCGGCCAGCCCGAAACCCACATCCTCGGCGAAACCTTCTACAGTCAGGTGCCTGTGCGCTTCGGTGATTACGTCGCCAAGCTGTCCGTAGTGCCGGTTGCGCCCAAACTGACGGCCTTGACCGACAAGCCCCTGGCGGAAAACGGAGGCTCGAATGCCATCCGAGAGGCCGTCATCGAGTTCTTCCGGGCGAATGGCGGGCTCTGGGAGGTCAGGGCGCAGCTCTGCACCGGCCTTGACGATATGCCGGTCGAGAACGCCGCCACGATCTGGCCCGAGAGTAAGAGCCTGTACCAGACCGTGGCGCAGATCCGGGTGAAGCCGCAGACGGCTTGGAGCGAAGCTCGGTCGAGCGCGGTCGACGACGGCTTGTCGTTCAGCCCATGGCACGGGCTCGCCGCGCACCGGCCCCTCGGCGGCATCATGCGCTCGCGCAAACAAGCCTACGAAATGGGCAAACGCTTCCGCGCCGAGCGGAACGGTCATGCCATCGCGGAGCCGCGTGAGGCGATCAGCCTTCCGTAGAGTGCGTTAGGGCGCAACGGTCTCGGTACGAAGCGAGGAGCGGCGGGAGCTGGACGATGCTGGGTGAAAGATGATCGTCAGGCGGAGGCTGGCTCGACAGGCGCCAGCCCAGCCATGGGTTCATGTTCCGATAGCTTCCGGGTTCACTGAATTCTGCTGAAGCTCACTCGGGTTCGGAGCGTCCGATAGCAGTGGCCCGCGGAGCTGACTGGCACTCCCGGCCTGACCAAATCTGCGACAAAGCAATGTTCGGACTGCAGCGCGACCATTGAGGACGATGCTACCATGTCCCTTCATTTTGAACGCCTCGGCACTGGCCGGCCGCTTTTGATGGTTCATGGGCTGGGGGCCAATCTGCGCACCTGGGATCCGCTCTTGACCGCCTTGCGCGGCTCGCGCGAGCTCATCTTGGTCGACCTGCCGGGACATGGCAGATCGACCTCGCTCGCGGGCCGGCAGACGATGGAGGCCTATGCGGACGCCCTCGCCGGCTTCGTGCAGTCGCAAGGCCTGACGACAGCGGACCTTGTCGGCAGTTCGGTGGGGGGCCGGCTTGTGCTGGAGCTGGCGCGGCGGGGTATCGGTCGGCACTGCGTGGCGCTTGATCCCGGCGGTTTCTGGCGCGGGTGGGAGACACGCTGGTTTCACTGGACGCTCGCGGCATCGATCCGCCTGGTGCGGTTGTTACGCCCCTTCCATCCCGGCCTGTCGCGCCACGCCGTCACCCGCACACTGCTGCTAGCCCAGCTGTCGGCCCGTCCGTGGGTATTGCCACCGCAGCTTGTTGCGGAGGAGTTGCAAAGCCTGGCAGCCACACCGGTGTTCGATGCAATGCTGCGTGAGCTGGCACGCGGGTCGTTGCAGCAGGGCTCGGCAGTGACCCCTGGCCGGGTCACCATAGGCTGGGGCCGCCAAGACCACCTGCTTTTGCCACGCCAGGCTGCACGCGCCCGGGTAGCCTTCCCGTCGGCCCAGCTGCACTGGTTCGAGCGCTGCGGCCACTTCCCGCATTGGGATCAGCCTGTCGAAACGGCGCGCGTGATCCTTGAAACGGTTGGGAAGGATGCGCCTTGAAATAACTTATCGCACACCCGAGCCCGCGGTCTTCCACGGGACGGTTACGGAACGCCTGCTTCAGGGCGATGGGTCAGGGTCCGCTCTTCACCCCCAGCCGAAGTTGCGCGACGGCTGACAAGCGACCGCTTTGGAGAAGCGCAATCAGCGGTCCCAGCGTCTTAATTGGGTCGCATGCGGGAGTTCCGCTTCTGGATGAAGAGCTGAGGTCCGATCGGCATCCCGACCGGCAATTGGCGTAACGTGCGCCTACGGAACGACTCAATAGCACGGCAAGCTATGTCTTCCGAACCCGGCAGAGGCCCTCTCGTCATCCGCTACGCGGCCGTCCTACCGAGTTCCAGACAGGTCTTAGACGTTCCCCTTTCCGCGTTCCAAAAGTCGATTACAACCTGACGGAACGGCTGCGCTTCGCGCTTTCGGTCATTCCGCTAGAGCACGCCCTATTGGAACGAATAGTCGGTAGGGATCGCCCTTGATCAGCATCTTTTAGATGCTGAGGTAGATACGTGGCATCAGCTCAACGGATCGAGCTGGAAAAGGGCTACCCTGTGATACCGGCGGGGGTGCTGCAGGCGCTATCGACCAATCCTCCCTTACCTATGCTGCACCGCTCGTAGGACGACGCGCACGTAGCGTTCGTGATCGTGCTCGCAATCCGTAGCGGTCGGCAAACTCCACGACAGGCATAGGCCGACCGAATAGGTAGCCCTGACCCTCACCGCATCCTTTCCGTTGCAGTCGGAGGCACTGCTCTTCGGTCTCGATCCCCTCGGCGATCACCGACAGGCCAAAGCTCTGGCCCAGCGCGATGACCGCTCGCACGATCGCCGCATCCCGATGGTCGTCACACAGGGCGGTGACGAAGCTCCGGTCGATCTTTAGCCGGGTCAGAGGGAAGCGCTTGAGCAGGCTGAGCGACGCGTAGCCCGTGCCGTAATCGTCAAACGCGATGCCGACGCCCATACTACGTAGGTCGGCAAGGGCAGTATCCACCGCCGGATCAGGATCCAAGATGACCGTCTCAGTGATCTCCAGCTCAAGCGCGTCAGGCGGCAGTTCACTCGCAGCGAGCGCGGCGGCGACACGCTCCACCAAGTCGCCGGACCGGAACTGTGCGGCAAACAGGTTCACACTGATGCGGAACTCGGACAGACCGGCCTCGCGCCATGCTTGAGCCTGTGCACAGGCGGTTCCCAGAACCCAGTCGCCGACCTCGGCAGCGCTCGGACTGTCGTCAAGAAGGTCTATGAATGCAGCCGGCGGCAGGAGGCCGCGTTCGGGATGCTGCCAGCGGATCAGGGCTTCAGCGCCTGTCAGCGTGCCGTCCGCGAGGCGCACCTGCGGTTGATAGTGCAGCACGAACTCCCCGCGCTCCGCCGCGAGCCGCAGACCCTCTCGGCACAGACGCTCACGCTCGGCGACGTCGCGCAGATCCGGCGTGAACAGGCGGTATCGGCCGCGCCCGTCCGCCTTGGCGCGATACAGCGCGGCGTCCGCACAGGTCAGCAGTGCCTCTGTGTCATCGCCGTGCGCCGGGCCCACGGCGATGCCGACGCTGGCGCCGAGCCGCAGCGCGCGATCTCCGATCAGGAACGGCTCTGCCATGGCGCAGACGATCGCCTCGGCAGTCGCGACCGCGACAAGGGGATCACCTACGTCCGGGAGAACGACGGCAAACTCGTCGCCGCCCAAGCGCGCCGCTATGGCGTCCGTTCCGATCCGAGCCTGGATCCGCAGGGCCGTCAAGCATAACACGCGATCGCCGACGGCATGCCCGTGGCCGTCGTTGACGTCCTTGAACCCGTCGAGATCGAGCATCAGGACGGACGTCGGTCGCACAGCAGCCATCAGCGAGTCGAGTCGACAATGCAGGGCAGCGCGATTGAGTAAGCCCGTCAGCGCGTCGTGATGGGCGAGGCGGAACAGACGTCGCTCCACCGCGTGCCGGTCGCTGACATCCCGCACGATCGCCCCGAACGCCGCCGTCTCGCCTTCGCGCCACGTCGACAGAGACAGCTCGATCGGGAACTCCCCGCCGTCCCTGTGGCGGCCGAACAGTTCCACCGTGCGACCGACCAGCGACCCGGGTACCCCTTGGGTCAGTCGGCGCAGACTCCCCTCGTGGCCGCCGCGCATCCGATCCGGCACGATCAGATCGATGAACTTCCCGACCGCCTCATTGGCGGCGTAACCGAAGATGCGCTCAGCCGCCGCGTTCCAGAAGGTGATGTGACCGCAGGCGTCGGCGCAGACGATCCCGTCGGGAGAGGTCCCGGCGATGTGTTCGAAGCGACTCTGTGTGGCACGTTGAGCGATCGCACTGCGGCGCAACTCCAACCGATCGCGGACGAGGCAACCGAGGCTCGTTAGAATGGCGCGGTCATGCTCGGTAAAGGCCTCACGCGGTTCCGGCCCGGCCAGACACAGCGTGCCGATGGCGTGGCCATCGTCCGTGCGCAGGGGCGTGCCTGCGTAGAAGCGGATGAACGGTGCGCCGGTGACGAGACAGTTGTCGCAGAACCGAGGATCGTGGGCCGCGTCGAGCACGACCAGCACGTCATCCTGCAGGATGGTCCGCGAGCAGAAGGCGAGGTCGCGCGCGGTCTCGTCGAGATCGAGCCCGAGCTTGGCGTGGAACACCTGACGGTCGCGATCGACGAACGAGACGAAGGCCACGGGCGCGTCGAGCAACTGGGCGGCGAGTTCGACGATATGGACGAGCGCGGGATCGGGATCGGCCTCGACGATGTCGTGCTCGGCCAAAGCCCGCAGCCGGGCATCTTCAAGGGGCGGTATCCGAGGAGAGGGCATACGAGACCTCTGAGATCACTTACCATTTGGAGGGATCGGTTGCCACACGTGCGGCAACATCGTTTGGCTACCGTCGGCGAACTGGGCATCCATGGTGATGCCCCCCCCCCAAACGGAGGGGGATGGCGTTCCTCGACGGCTGCGTGTCAGGACGCGCTGGCTCGCAAGACCTGCATCAGGTGGGCGACCTGGGCAGACAGGCGCTCCAGCGTCTGACACAGCAAGCCCTGTCCCGGCTGAGGAGCCTCGCCCGTCATGGAGAGCGCGGCGATCTCCCGGCGTAGATCCTGGAACAGATGCTCGAGCGAGGGGCCAAGGCTTTGCAGCTGAGTCCCCCGCGGATTAAGCGGATCGATGCCCTCGCCGATCGCGAAAGCCCTCATCAAGACGGCGGTGAGGCGATCCGTGCCGTCGAGGTCGAGGCGATGAACGGGCGAAGAGTTCGCTATCATCCCGGCCTCACGCTGCGCGCACGGTGGCGAGGAAGCGGGCGACCTCGGCCGTCAAGTGCTCGGACTGGCGTGACAGTTCGGAGGCTGCCCCGAGCACTTGACCGGCCGCCGCACCGGTCTGCTCGGCCGCCTCGGCTACGCCGGCGATGTTGCCAGTCACCTCGCCCGTGCCCGCCGACGCCTGGGCGACGTTGCGCACGATCTCCTGGGTCGCCGCACCCTGCTCCTCGACCGCCGCGGCGATGCTTGTCGCCACCGTGCTGATCTCGCGGATGCGCCCGGTGATGCCGCCGATGGAGGCTACCGCCTGTCCGGTCGAGGCCTGGATCCGCGTGATCTGCCCCGAGATCTCGCCCGTCGCCCGGGCGGTCTGCTCGGCCAGGGCCTTCACCTCGGCGGCCACGACGGCGAAACCACGACCCGCCTCGCCGGCCCGGGCCGCCTCGATCGTCGCGTTGAGGGCGAGCAGGTTGGTCTGGCTGGCGATCGAGGCGATCAGCCCGACCACGTCGTCGATCCGAGAAACCGTCGTGCTTAACTCGTTGACGAGGGCCCCCGTCTGATCGGCTTCGACGACGGCGAGCCGTGCCAGCTCGGCCGAGCCGTCGACCTGCCGACCGATTTCCTGCACCGATGAGCCGAGTTCCTCGGCGGCTGCGGCGACGGTGTTGACGTTCGACGCCGCCTCCTCGGCTGCAGCTGCCACGGCGGTGGATTGCCTGGCCGTTTCACCGGCCGTGGACGTCATCTGCTGCGCCGTCGCCTGCAACTCGGTCGCCGCGGACGAGACCATGCCGATGACGCCGCCGACCGCCGCTTCGAACCCATCCGCCATCTGACGCATGCCGGTCTTGCGCTGCTCCTCGGCGGCCAAGCGCGCCTGCGCCGTCTCCTCCTCCAGTTGGCGAGTGCGGATCAGGTTATCCTTGAACACCTGCACCGCCGAGGCCATGGCACCGATCTCGTCGCGACGGCCACGGAACGGCACTTCGGACACCGCATCCCCGTCGGCCAGGATCCGCATCGCCCCCGTCATCCGTGCGATCGGCCGCGACACGCGCAGCAAGCCGAAGACAGCGGCGACGAGCGCGGTGATCAACGCCATCGCCGAGGCGAGGATAGCCGTGGTCATCGCGGTGGCGGTGTCGGCCATCGCCGCATCCGCGTCGCGCCGTGCGCCGCCCTCGTTCAGCGTGACGCTCCGCTGCAGCGTGGCCCGGGCTTCATCGTAGAGACGCACGGCTTCGTGGCCGCTGAGCAGGGCGACCGCCTCTGACCTCCGGCCGGCTTCCATCAGACGACGGGTCTCCGCATCGGCTCGGGCGAAACCATCCCAGGCGCCGACGAAGGCGTCGTACAGCGCCCGCTCTTCGGGCGACGAGATCAGCGGCTCGTAGGCCCGGCGCGCGGCGGCGAGCGCCTCGTGGGTCGTAGCCAGCGCCGCCTCGTTCTCCGTGAGATGGGTGGCGGTGTCGGACAGCGCGAGCAGGCGCAGTTGCTTGATGCGGACCTCTGAGCTGGCGGCGCGGATCTCGTTCACCGCGACGACGGAGGGCAGCCAATTGGTCGCGACCTCGGTGACGCCGTGCTGAACGCTACCGAGCTTGAGGATCGAGAGCCCCCCTTGGCCGGCGCAAATCAGGGCGAGCAGGCCGAAGGCGCCACTGAGCGCGGCTTTGATGGACAAGTCGAGGCGCATGGATCGCAGTTGGCGCGGGAGAGGCTGAATGGTCCACCCCGCGCCGGACCGCCCAGGATTGATCCAGATCAGTCTTTGATCGGCTCAACCTCATGGAAGTTCAAGCACATCGATTATCACACCGTTAAAAATCATCAAATTGATCTAAAATTGCACAAACTAATCTAAGTCATAAAACATCTAAATCATCGTGCGAGCTGAACAAGCGCCAATCGTGGATCAGCTGGCCTTGCCGACGGGCGTGCTGAAGAGCCGATTGTAGTCAGTCTCGGCTGGCCCATAGGTATCGCCGGCCACATCCTTCGGCCTC
Source organism: Methylobacterium litchii (assembly GCF_038442315.1). Lineage (NCBI taxonomy): Bacteria > Pseudomonadati > Pseudomonadota > Alphaproteobacteria > Hyphomicrobiales > Methylobacteriaceae > Methylobacterium > Methylobacterium litchii. Next base: position 164,350 of record NZ_JBBXMY010000008.1, read on the forward strand.
TCACGGTCAAGCACGGTGATAAGCCCGCGCTTCGTTCGGACTATACCTGGTCCCTCCAACAGTTTGCATGTACTGGATATCTTTTTTCAAAGATGATCCATCCCGGTGAGCAGGTTTGACAATCCTTCTCACGGGTGCATATTAGAGCCTGAGGACTGCGCTATGATCGAAACAAGGACCTCTTTCACTCAACTTCAGGCATCGGTTGAAGCAAGTATGGCTCGTGCTCGCGAGTTACGGGCAGCTAGTCTCGCGATACAGCAGCGTGTCATTGAGACACAGCGCGAAATTACTGAAGTATTCTTTAATACTCAAGCGACGTTCAAGGAAGTACGGCAGCACCTTGCTTTGCTTGGCTCCCGACCGGTTGAGCGGAGCGTACCCGAAATCGAACCGGAACCGGCCAATGCTCCGCTTCAGGTGTTGGTTGCCCTCGAGCGTGACGAAAGCGATCTCGAAGAGATGATCGACGACCTCATCGCGGCCTATAAGGCTGCGAGCGCCTGCGGCGACGATAGCGAGAGGACGTTGTTCGCCAACGCTCTCATGCAGATCGGCCGACATCTCGCCACGCAAGTCGGTCCCAGGGCTGCGGGCGTTATCATGAATTAGGGCCAGCGCGGCGCGGCGAGGGCAGAGGTATGTGATGGAACGCGAGATATCTACCACCCGTATCATCCAGCGGATCGCCACCGAACTCGGCGTGCCTGTTGTCTCCTTTTACCGTCAGGGTGGACTTTCATCGTCCGACAGCGAGGCGATGCAGAGGGCTGTTGCAGCGCTCCTGAGCGCATTCACTGCGGTCCGCGACCCGAAAGAGCGTCAGCACTCCGTCGCGGTCCTGATCGCCGAGGCGGAGCGTCTGCGCGGTTTGCCGGGTTGCAACGAGAGGGATTGAAGTTTAGCAGCCTCCAATCTTGAGCCCAATTTATCAAAACGCGATGATGATCTAAATCGGTAATTCTTCGGCATGACAGCGCCAATTATCAACGCAAACTGGTATTTGAAGTATCTATTTGGCTGTATGACCTTAAATTTTTTACTGTAATTATCGAAATACATAATTGTTTTGCTGAATTGTTTCGTATTATATTTTCATAGTATGTGCTTATATTGATCGGTGGTGACTGTCCTCTGCCGATAACGCCTGCGCGAGCGCGTCCGCCTCTACCGGTTTCTCATAGCGCTGAACGTGCGCGTAGCGCGACGGGATCGCCATGTCCTCGTAGCCGGTGGCGAAGATGAATGGCACGCCGCGCGAGGTCAGAGCGTCCGCCACCGGAAAGACCATGACATCACGCAAATTAATGTCGAGCACGGCTGCGTCGATCTCGGAACTGGCCGCTATCAGCGCCAAGGCTTTGTCGACGCTCGCCACAGGACCGAGAACCTCTGCACCGCTCCTCGACAACGTCCGTCGCATCTCATCGGCGATGAAGTAGTCATCCTCGACCACGAGCACCTTCCGCCCCAGCAGCGCATCCTGTCCATGGCTCGATGTACCTATCATCCGTCCCTCCGAACAAGGCCCTACATCAAGGGCAGCTCGATCAGACAACGGACCTCAGCCTCGCCGAGTTCGTAGCGCGTCGTGGCGTCGAGCGCGTAGGGCAACGCGTTCTCGATCAACTCGCGTCCGTAGCCGTTCCTCAGGGCCGCGCCTGCCGCCGCGTGTTGTCGGTCGATGCCGGTCTCGACCCATTCGAGTGTGAGCCGCGGGCCCTGCCCGTCGCTGTCGTGCGTCCACCAGGTCACACTCAGCTGCCCATGTGCGTTGGACAGCGCTCCGTACTTACGGGCATTGGTGGCCAGCTCGTGCAGGGCCAGCGCGAACGTCTGCACCGCCGCTTTGCGGATGCGGACGTCGGGACCGACCAGCACGATGCGCTCCTGCAGATCTGCGGCAGCGAGCGCGTCGAGTTCGCTCCGGATCAGCGTTCCCAGCATGATCGGCTCATCGCCGGCGCGCGAGAGCAGGCCCTGCACGCGCGAGAGAGCCCCCAACCGTTCGTTGAACGTCGACCTGAACGCTTCCAGCGTGTCGCTTGCCGCCACGGTCTGCTGCGCGATCGAGTGAACCACGCCGAGCAGGTTCCGCGTGCGGTGCTGCAGCTCGGCGACTAAGACGCGTTGCTGCTCCTGCATCCGGCGCAGGTCGTCGATGTCGGTCGAGGTGCCGAGCCACTCGATTACCTCCCCGTGCTCGCCGCGCACCGGCATCGCGCGCGTTTGGAACCAGCGGTAGCTGCCGCCCGCCGAACCGCGCAGGCGTCCTTCCATCTGTAGCAGGCCGGTCCGCTTGGCCTCGCGCCAAGCCACGACGGCCGGCTCGCGGTCGTCGGGGTGAAGGGTATCGAGCCAGCCATGGTCGCGGCTCTGCGCCTCGGTCTGACCGGTGTAGGCGGACCATTGCGGGCTCGCCCAGGTCCATCGCCCATCCTCGGCCGCCCGCCAGACCAGTTGGGGGATGCCCTCGACCAGGGCGAGCAGCCGGCGCTCGCTTGCAAGCTGCCGCTCCTCGGCCCGCTTGCGCTCCGTGATGTCGACGAACGTAATCACGACGCCGGCGATGAAATTGTCCACGCTGCGGTAGGGCAGCACCCGGACCAGATACTGCGCGTTCGTCGTCGAGTTGGTGATCTCGCGCTCGACCACGCCCAAGGTGCGCAGCACGCGCCGCGCATCGCTCTGCAGCTCCTCGTAGGCGATCCGCGATTTGATGTGTCCGATCGGCCGGCCCGCATCGGTGTCAATCAGGTGGAAGATCTCGGTGACGGCGGGCGTGTAGTTGGTGATCCGTAGCTCGTTGTCCAGGAAGACCGTCGCGATCTGCGTGCTCTCCAGGAAGTTCTTTAGGTCGCTATTGGCCCGGCCGAGTTCCCGCACACGATGGCCGAGCTCGCCGTTGACCGTGGTCAGCTCCTCGTTGATGGATTGCTGCTCCTCCTTCGAAGTCTGCAGCTCCTCGTTGGTCGATTGCAGCTCCTCGTTGAGCGACTGGTACTCCTCATTCGAGGATTTCAGCTCCTCGTTGGTGCTCTCCAACTCCTCGATGGTGGCTTGCAGGCGCTCGCGCGTGATCCCAAGCTCTGCCTCGAGACGGCGGATATGCTCGAGCCCACCCGCGACGTCTGCAGCGCTGTCGCGGCCTGCGGCCGTCACCAGGCCGCCGTCCTTGAACAGGACAAAGTAACCCCGCGCGTTCGGATTGTCCTGCATCGGCTCGACGACGAGATCGACCGAGCGGCTCTCCCCGTTCTGGCCGACCTGCAGGCCGTCGACCTGCACCGTTTGGGCGGTCTCGCCAGCCTTGGTCAACGCCGCCCGCAGATCGAGCCGCAAGTCCGGATGCGCAAGCTGCAAAAGGTTCAGGGTGGCGACGCCGCCGGCCGGATCGATGTAGCGACCGGTCCGACCGGAGAAGTGCAGGACGTTGTAGGCGGCGTCGGTGATGACGTAGGCCGGCGCGTAGCGCTCCGCCAACCGCTCGGCACGCTGGTGCAGCGTTGCCGTGATCGGTCGCGTTCGCTCCTCGACGATGACGGCTGGTCCGATCCGACGGTCCGGCGCCGAGAACGGGAAATCCGGCAGCATACGGGTGCCTGTCTCCCGGCGCCGGAAGATGCGCGAGCGGCCATCGATCGCCGCGAACAGATCGGTGTGGCGCGAGACGTTCTCGGAATTACCGAGAAACAGGGTCCCGTCGGGCTTCAGCGAGAAGTGGAACAGCGGGATGACCCGACTCTGCAGATCGGCATCGAGATAGATCAACAGATTGCGGCACGAGATCAGGTCGAGCCGAGAGAACGGCGCATCTTTGATGATCGAGTGCTGCGAGAAGATGCACATCTCGCGCAATTCCTTCGCGAGGCAGTAGGTGGTGCCCTCCTTGACGAACCAGCGGGCCAAGCGCTCGGGTGAGATGGTGTCGCTGATCGTGTTCGCGAAGCGCGCGGCCCGCGCCGAGGCCAGTGCCCGGCCGTCGAGGTCGGTGGCGAAGATTTGGACCTGGGGCACGATGTCGAGGGTAGCCATGTGCTCGCGCAGTAGGATCGCGAGCGAGTACGCCTCCTCGCCGGTCGAGCAGCCGATCACCCACACCCGGATCTGATCGTCCCGCCCTTTATCGGCGAACAGCTTCGGGATCACCTCGCGTTCGAGGATCTCGAATTCCTTTGGGTCGCGGAAGAACTGCGTCACGCCGATCAGGAGGTCGTTGAACAGCTCCTGCGCCTCCCCCGGCTGGGTGCGGAGCAGCTCGACGTAGTCGTCGATCTGCGCCATCGAGAGGACCTGCATCCGGCGCTGGACCCTCCGCAGGAAGGTTCCGGATTTGTAGCCGTGGAAGTCGTGGCCGGTCCTGTTGCGCAGCACCCCTGCGATCGCCGTAAGTGTGGCCTTGGATGCGGCCGGGGAGGTGATGCCTTCGGCGATGAGCTGCTGGGCTGCCGATGTGACTCGCTCGATGAGCCCGTCGAGAGGTAGGACGGCGTCGGCCAACGCCGCCGGGGTGTTGCTGGAGGCGAGCTCACCAGCCACGGCCTCCTCGGTCACTTCGGCGAGCGTGAGGCCGCCGGCCTCTTTGATGGCCCGAAACCCGAGAGTGCCGTCCCCGTCCGTGCCCGCCAGTGCGACCGCGATGTTGCGTCCGTCCTCGTCTCGGGCGACCGAGACCAGGAAGCTGTCGATGATCCCTCGGCCCCCGAACTCATCCGCGGGACGGGTGCGGAAGCGTCCGTTCTCGACGCCCACGACCAGATCGGCGCCGATCAGGTAGGTGCGTCCGCCTTCGACGGCTTCGCCGTCCCGAACTTCCGCCAGCTCACGGCCAGCCGTCGCAAGGATCGGCTGAAACCCGTCGTCGTCGAGAGCGTCCCGATGCTGCAGCACGACGACGGTTGCGACGGCGTCCAGGTGCGGCAGCTGGGTGAGGAGGTACTGCAACGATCGGGTGTCCGCGGCCGACGCACTTACGGCCAAGAAGACTTTTGCCCGCGACTGGCTCACATCGGCTTCGGACATGCTGGTTCGCCGTAAGAAGGAGGTGCGAGAAGGACGCGCGTCGCCGCTCCGCACACCTCATCGAAAGGGTGTCGAGCCTCCGTACCACAGCGGGGTTCCGGCGCGACTGAAAGGCCGTACCCTACGTCTCCTGTTCCCCTCCGCCCCCGGACGGTTCGGACTTCTTTAGAGATAGCAAGACCGCACGACGGATCGTCTCCGCATACTCCCGGTACTCGATCGCACGCTCGTCGTACATCTCCGCCACTGCAGGACGCCCGGAGCTTCGGCCATCCTGCGCCATGCGGGTGACGAGCTCGGCCCGCTCCTCGATGATGCGCAGGGCGACGCGCAGGGCCTCGTCGACGGCGTTCTCCTGCTGCTTGGCGACTACACCCGCCGTGAAGGCGTGGCCCACTTGGCAGCGGAAGCGGAGCGGCTTGGCTTCGCGGATCGTGGAAAGGACGCCGCTGCAGTGCGGGCAGGTCAGCGGCGCGGGATCGGCGAGGCGCCGCAGCACGTCGCTGTCGACGCGCTCGCCCGCTGCGATATCGACCTCTAAGCGGATCTCGGGCGGTACAGGCAGACGCGGGCCTGCCGGCTCCTGGACGAGCTCGGACAGGATATCGCCGAGGCGCGCGCTCGGCACGACCAGATCGGCCGCGACCGCCGCCATCCCGCTGAGCGGCATCTCGTCGGCGATCGCGTCCGCCGGATCCTGCACGAGTACCACGCCGCCGCAGCGCTTGATCGCCTCCAACCCGGCGGCACCGTCGTTGAGCAGACCGCTGAGCAACACGCCGATGACCCGTGGGCCGTAGGCCGTTGCGGCCGAGCGAAACAGCGGGTCAATCGACGGGCGGGCCATGTTCTCGCGAGGACCGCGGCCGAGCATCATCTGTCCGTCGCGGATGATCAGGTGGTGATCGGGCACGCCGAGATAGATGTTGCCGGGCGCGATCGCCATGCCGTCTTGCGCGGCGCAGACTGGTAGGTGCGCGGCGGCGGCCGTGACGGTCGCGAGCAAGCCCAGGCTACGAGCCGGGATATGCACGACGACGAAGACCGCCGCCGCCAAGTCCTTTGGCAGCGCACCGAGGATTGCTTTGAGCGGTGCGGTCGCCCCAGACGATCCGCCGATGACGATGATGTCGCGCTTCGTCATGGTCGATCTTCTCAGGCCTACGGATGTCGCGTCGGCCACGGTGCAGCCGGGCACCTATGCCACGGTGCTGCGATTGCATGGGCTGAATTCGCTGGGGTAGCTCTAGCGGCGTTCATTGTCCGCACCGCGTGCCGGCTGCGCGTCGACTACGCGACCGATCCAGTGCGTGAGCGGAAGGCACACGTTGCATTGCAGCCCGTCCGGCTCGTAGGTGAGGGTGACCTGTGCCCCAAGATTGTGGGGCAGCATCTCCTTCAGCACCGTCGTCCCGAAGCCCTGACGGCGCTCGATGGGCGGCTCGCCCGCTCCGGTCTCCTTCCACACGAGGCGGAGCGTCGGCGCGGCCTCACCCGACACGATCTCCCAGGATACGCTGACGTGCCCAGCCACCTCGCCGAGGATGCCGTGCTCGACCGCGTTGGTTGCGAGTTCGTATATGGCCAGGGCGAACACCTCCGCCGCCTTCGGCCGCAGCCTCACATCGGGACCGTCGAGGGCCGCCCGCTCGCCCTCCAGTACGAGGTACACGCCCAAGGCGTCCGAGATCAGCCGGCGTAGCTCAGCCTCGCCGAAGGCATCGGTGAGGAGGCGGGCGCGGACGATGGCGTCGAGACGACCCCCGAGATGGGCGTGATAGTCCTCGACATCGGCCGCGCTGTCGGCGGTACGGCGCATGATGGTGTGCAACATCGCCACGGTATCGCGCAGGGCGTGGCGCAGGCTATCCGGCATACCCTGTTCGTTGAGCAGCCGACGCAGGCGTGCATTGTCAGTCCGGAGCGCCGCAATCTCGTCCCCCAGGATAGCGATCTGATCGGTCCGTTCACCGGGGTCCGTCATCGGGCGTCTTCCCTCCGAGCCGTGTCCAGAGCATGCAGGTAAGTCGGGTTGAAGCTGGCGAGTTCGGCCAGGCCATCCGCATCGTGGATGGTCAGCCGGCGCTGGCGCAGGCTGATCAACCCCAGGCGGCGCAGCTCCTGCAGCATGCGGTTGATGTGCACCGGCGTCTGCCCGAGTGCGTCAGCCAGATCGCCTTGGTTCAACGGCATCGGGCAGTCCCGACCTTCGGCGAGGGCGACCGCAGTCTGGCGGGCGTGCAGTTCACACAAGAGGTGGGCCAGACGCTCTAGCCCCGAGCGCCGCCCGAGGCAGACGGCGACCTCGCGCTGGATCGAGCCGGCGATCATCGTCTCGAAGAAGAACGCCAGCTCCAGTGCCGGGCTGCGGGCCACCAACTCCTGGAAGACGGGCCCGGGGATGCTCGCGATGACCACCGGCGTTAGGGCGGTGATGGTGTGATCGCGCCGACGGAACAGGAAGACGTGCGGGTCGCAGCAATCGCCGGGCAGAAGCAGGGAGGTGATCTGTCGGCGTCCGTCGGGGAGGTAGCGGCAGCGACCGGCCCAACCGTGGAGGATGACGTACACAGTCCGCGGGTCGTCCCCCTCGACGGCGATATCGATGCGGGCGTTCACCTGCCGGGTTTGCCGCAGAGCGTCCGAGAGCTTGCCGAGGTCGGCCCCTGAGAGGGAGGCATAGAGCTGCAGCTTGCGGTGGAGGGCGCTGGACATCCGGCCTGCATCACGATGATGGGTCCCATCAAGCTAACGATTGCCGAAGCAGCGGCCTTAACAAACATTAGATTTACCGCGTAGTAGCGCTAGCCAACAACGCTTCAGCTTCGCGCGTCGTTGAGGATTTGGCGGAATGATTTCGCTGCGACGCTTCAATTGATACAGTTTAGAGAAGCGGCTTATCGCCCGTGCAACTAACGGACGTCGCAGCTGGAATGATCTGGCAGCGGCAACGCCCGCGCTGACCTAGAAGCCCCCGATCGGTCGGCGCGGGCACCAGACGGTGCGATAGCCTGCCTCCCCCGCAGGTCTGCTCGCTCGTCCTCGCCAGTGGGAGGACGCGATGGCCTACACGATCAAAATTCAACAGATCGGCAGAGGCGGGACCGCCAGCGGTGACGCTGTCCTGTACGAGGCCAAGACGGAGAGAGAAGCCATCGCCCTGGCTACCTACGAAGTGGACATAGGGCGTTCCGGCCCGCAGCGGGTCGCGACCGTGTCGACGGCCACGGGTCAGCTCGTCCTAGCCTATGTCGGACGCACGCGGGCGTTGGTCGGCGATGAGGGACGATGAGGCGACCGACTGGGGGCTAAACGATCAAGCCGCCACAACCCTTATCGGCACGATGCTGGTGATGCAGGTCGCGATCCTGGCATTCCTGTTATGCCTGTAAGGCAGCCTCGTGCCGCATGAAACGTGCCCTCCGCACACCAGAGCGGTGGCGGAGTGAAGTTGGTCCGGACGAAAGAGCTTACGGGGCCGGCCGGAAGAGCCGGAACTCGCGAACGATCAAGCGGCTCGGGCAGATCGCCTCGACAGCGATTATGTGGCCGCCTTCACACATTCCCAGCTACCCAAATCGAAGATGACTGGCATCCGCGCGCGACCTGAGACTGAGGGCTGGTAGGCCCTAGTCGCGAAATGCGCGGCGACTTCATCCCGAAACGCTGGTATCACCACAGCAATGTGCAGCATAATCCGTTGCCAATTAATCGAGAAAATTGATCTTTAGCATCGCCAGCCATTTCCTCGCCCCTCGTATCCTGAATGGCCGGCTCACTTCGTCGCAGTCGACAGAAAGCACGACCATTCTGACGCGGCCATTCGTCTAAGTCAGTGTATCTTTGATTGCATGCTAATTGATATATGCAAACTACGGTTTATTATTTCTATATTGCATTATATTTTGCAATTTATCTTTGATATATGTTAATCGATAGCGTTTCTTTATTTGATATATATTGTATTTTTGTCGTGTTGCCGACCTGGATGTTGTAAAAGTTCGGCAAGATTTACGCGCAACAATCCCCGGAAGACGTGGCCCGACGCACCCTATTGCGACGTACTCGATGGGCCGAGGGAGGCGATATGTTCGGCAAATCGACGACGCATGTGGACAGTACCCACACTCTGGCGGCCCTTGATCGTTCGCAAGCGATGATCGAATTCGCCCCGGACGGCACGATCTTGACCGCCAACGCCAACTTTCTCGTTGCGATGGGCTATGCCCTGGAGGAGGTGCGCGGGCGGCATCACGCGATGTTCGTCGACGCCACCGAACGCGATGGACACGAGTATCGAACTTTCTGGACCGATCTGCGTACCGGCACCTATCGATCCGCGGAGTTCCGTCGGCTCGCCAAAGGGGGGCGGGAGGTCTGGATCCAGGCCAGCTACAACCCGGTGCTCGACCGGCATGGTCGGGTGGTCAAGATCGTCAAGTTCGCCACGGACATCACCGCACAGAAAGCCCTCGCGCTCGACCTCAGCGGCCAAGTCGCCGCCCTGCATCGCTCGCAGGCGGTGATCGCATTCACCCCGGACGGCACGATCCTCGACGCCAACGCCAATTTCCTTGACGCGATGGGTTACCGGCTCGACGAGATCCGCGGGCAGCACCACGGCCTGTTCGTGGACGCCATGGAGCGAACGGGTGAAGCCTACCGCGCTTTCTGGGACAAGCTCGGACGCAGTGAGTTCGCCACGGGCGAGTTCCGGCGTATCGCCCGGGGCGGTCGAGAGGTCTGGATCCAGGCCACCTACAACCCGATCACGACCTCCGACGGGCGCGTGGTGAAGGTGGTGAAGTTTGCCACGGACATCACGGCGCTAGTCCAGGAGCGGCATCGACGGGCCGACGCACAGCGGGCAATCGGTGTCGATCTCGATGTGATCGGCGCTGAGGTCGAGGATGTGACCCGGCGGACGGCCGATGCCACCGGTACGATTGGGCGGGTGTCTAACGATATCCAAGCGGTGGCGGCCGGAGCGGAGGAACTCTCGGCCTCGGTGATGGAGATCAGCCAACAAGTCAGCCGCGCTGCCAGGATGGCGGGCGAGGCGGTCGAGCAGGCCTCTCACACCAGCGGGATCGTGGCCGGTTTGAGCGGACAGGCGGCGCAGATCGGCGATGTTGTCGCGTTGATCCAGGGCATCGCGAGCCAGACCAACCTGCTCGCCCTGAACGCGACGATCGAGGCGGCGCGTGCCGGAGCGGCGGGCAAAGGGTTCGCGGTCGTGGCGGCCGAGGTCAAAGCGCTGGCCGAACAGACCGGTAAGGCGACGGACCAAATCCGTGGGCAGATCGGCGCGACCCAGGCGGCGACGCGGGAGGCGGTGGACGCGATCGGCACGATCCAGGGCACGATCAGAGCGCTCGACGAGGTCTCGGGGGCGATCGCGGCGGCGGTGGAGGAACAGTCGGCGGTGACGCGGGAGATGTCGGGCAGCATGCATACGGCCGCCCAAGGGGCGGTGGGGATCGCCGCGGAGGTCGAGGCGATCGCGCGGGCTGGCGAGCGGGTCGATGCCACCACTCGGCAAGTGCGCGAGGTGGCTCGCGCCGTCGCATGAGTGAGCTTCTACTGATCACCGATGATCCTCGCCGCGGCGAGCGGTTGGCGCGTCAGCTCAGCGCCTTCCGTGCCTGCCGTGTGCACGACCTGTACGAGGGAACACCGGCAGTCGATGCCCCCTCGCTGATCATCAGCGACGTGAGCACGTTGACCTCGAACGCGCTCGTGCGGTTGCGGCGGATCCTGGGGCGGGTTCGCGGCACAGGGGTGCCGTACCTGTTCCTCACCCATGGCAACAGCGCCCGTGCTGCAGCACAAGCTCAGGCGCTCGGCGCGACCGGCACGCTCAGCGCTGCCCTCGCCACCCGGGCGCTCCTCGCGGCCCTGGAAGGGCTGCACCGTGGCGAGGATCCTTCCGCCCCGGCGGTGGAACGTCATGCCGGCGCGGCACGACGGTTTCTGGCCGACGTGTTCGTACCGGGGGGGGCGGTGACACCGGCGGCGATCGAGACGGGAACTGGTCTCATCAGTTGCGCCGTTCGAGATGCAGGCGTGTGGGCTTGGATCCAGGCCGTGCGCCGGTTCGACGACGCCACGCACCAACACTGCCTCTTGGTGGCCGGCCTGGCCGCCGCCCTAGGCGGTAGCCTCGGGCTGGCAGCCGCCGATCGCCACCGCCTGACCAGGGGGGCATTGCTGCACGACGTCGGTAAGATCGAGATCCCACCCGCGATCCTGAACAAGCCCGGCAAACTCGACGCGGAGGAAGCGACGCTGATGCGCACGCATGCCGCATTGGGGCATGCGATGCTAGGGAAGAGCGGGTTCGACGACGAGATCCTGGCGGTGGTTCGCTCCCACCACGAGATGCTTGATGGTTCGGGCTACCCGGACGGACTGATCGGCCGCGAGATCCCAGACCTCGTGCGTCTGGTAACGGTCTGCGACGTGTACGGTGCCCTGATCGAGCGGCGACCCTACCGGGCGCCGGTGCCGGCGGAAGACGCCTACCGAATTCTGCAGGGCATGACCGGTCGCCTCGACACCCATCTCGTAAGCGCGTTCAGACCCGTGACTGATGCGTTGCTGTCGACCACTATTCCCGGCCGCAACGTGGGAACTCACCGAGCACTCGATAGCGTTGAGTAGATCAATGTAAATTCATCCGATCACCCTCTAAATCGCATCGTATGTTACAAATTCTAGTGCCTCGACTAAGCTAGTCCGCAGCTAGTAGGGCTTCTCTGAGCTCCCCAATATGGTAGCCTCATTGATCCATGTGAGTGCGAAGGGCGGCGTGATGTTGCCGTTCAAATCCATGATTGAGAACCAAATTCTCGATGCACGCTCCCGTAGTCTTCTGATGCGGGTGTCCGAGGCCCTGGGGCTACCCCTTGAGGCGTTCTACAGCGACGCTCCTGGCGAGGCTGGTGAGCTGTTGACGCTGATGCGGCTGTGGTCTGCTATCGAAGATAAGCAGGCACGGCAGCGCATTTTGACGATCGCCAAACAGGAGTTCGAGCGGTCGGCAAGCACCTACAAAACATAAATGCCCTCGTCGGGTTGTGTTTTAAGTTTTACATATTTGTATACACAACACCATTTAATATTATAATTAACTATTATTCAAAAAGATGCTCCGTTCTGCCAGTACCATCCGGCTGAATTGGCTTCACCCGAACGGTTAAGTTTAAGCCTGGCAGTTCCATTCACCAAGCCCTACCGGAACTCGACGGTAATTAGCGCAGCGCGTCATGTCCAGAAAACGAACGTTTTTCTGACAGTCTTCGCCCATGCGCGATGGGGCCACCAAAGCGGCAGCAAACCTGTCAGTAAACCGTGTCAGTTATTTAAATGTCGGCAAAACGTATCCCTCCGAGGCGGGGGAGAGAATGTTATGGTGACCGGTATACAGCATCGCGCGATCGAAAGCAGACCAGCCGCTTCCGGCCAGACCCAGTCATTCCACCGCTCGATCGCAGTCCAGAGAGCGGACCTTCGAACGGATGCGTGAGCACGCGGTCGTTCAATTCCAACTGGAGTGGCGCGAGCGCGCGGCCAGCTGAACCAAGGAGTTTGGATGGAGGACCTGCCGGGCTGCAGTCACCCTTGAACGTGATTGCCGGCGCCCCGTTTTGCAGCCCCTGCACAGAGCGCATAACCTGTGCGCGTCGACGTTCGTTTAACCGTTGGCGAAAATAGGTTTATTGGTCGAAGGCTCGAGTCCTGCCGGGCCCACCTATCCACTAGAGATGGAGCGTCTGCGGGCTCTTGCGAAGGGCGGCCGCTCTTTTGCGGAGACCCACGGGAGCAGCTGTATCGGCTTTTGCGCTAGATGGTTTGTGACCGCTGGAACCTTTTTCAGTTCTTCTAGCATCAATGCCAGAGCTGTCGGATCGCAATAACGTTCGTCAGTTTCGCCGGCCCCCGCGTGTCCAAGGATATCGGCTCTGATTTCCGTGTGAACGCGGGCTTGCTTAAGATTGTTGCCAAGCGAATGTCTGAAGGAGTGGATAACCTTTTTACGTTCGGCTTCGTTTGAGATTGCTTTTCGAAGTCCGCTGCTAAATTCATCGTAGAGGCGATCGCCGAGCGGCGAGCTTGAATTTGGCGATTTTAGATCCGGAAACACGAGGCCGTATCCAAGTCCGCGAACAGCTTTGACATATTCTAAAAATCCGAGGCGAAGCACCTCTGGATGCAAAGCCACAAATCGAATAGATTGAACGTTTTTAAGACGACGCGTTTCGTTGAACCGAAAAGCAAGGTATGCAATCCCGCTTGCCTCCTCTACGTCGCCAACGTGAAGTCCCGCAATTTCCTCTCGTCGCGCCCCTGTATAATAGAGCAAAATAATTGCGAAGTACAAAGCACGATGGAATATCTGATCGCCGGCGGTAAACGGATCGCGCCACGAACGACAGCCTGTGAAGCAGGGCAATCGAAAGATTGCCGCAACGTCGTCATTGCTAAGAGATGGTCGCCGGTTACGTGCCCTGTCCCGCTTGCGGGCGCGAAGAAGCGCGAGATCGATGCTAGCATCAATCGCGAGGCCCTGGGCTTTGAGAAATGTCACAAGCTGTCCTAGAAAAGTCAGGTGACGGTTGATGGTATCCCCGACGATGCCTCGTTTGTTGGCTGGAAGCTTGGCGCCAATCTCACGCAGTTCGGCAGTGCTGCGTTCGGCATCACGAGGGCTCTTACCATACGACGGCGAGACGGAACGCAAAAGATCAACCAATTCGGCAAAATGGCTCTGCCGAAGATCATTCACACGGATGAGGCCGTTCTCGGCGAGTAGCTTTGCGAACAGGGCAAAAATCTGCCGCGCCTGATGCTGTGTTTTTGCGTCCCAGGTTTCGTCACGAGCGCGCCCGGCGATCATCGCCTCCCCAAACGCGATGATTGGATGCATTCCCTTCTGATGAGCCTCCTGGTCCGTCGTATCCAGCGCGAGGTCTGAGCTTGCTGACACGATTGCAACGCCTGTCGGCATTTCAGGGATGGCATCAGCGTTTGATTGCGAACGAGCTGTACTCGCGGTTGCCGTCGAGTCGGTGGCCCCCGGCGGCACCTGCGCTTCCCTCAGCAGGATCGCGTCGCGCAGTGTGACCTCTTCGATCCGAAGACCGTCGTAGCGGCGCTCAGTCGCAAAGGCCGCCGTGGACATACCGCGAAAGGCAATCTCCTGAGCTAAAGACAAGTTAGTCCTGGTCGGTGCGACCGCTTGGTTTGCGAGCAGTCCTTCCAGTCGAGCGCGAGGGATCAGGTGGCCGTTCTGGCGCACCATCGCGGCCAGCGTCGCCCGTGCTTCCTCAATGTCGAGGTCATTCAGCCCGTCGCGACGCATCTCATCAGCCAACGGAGAATCAATGGTGGCTGCCGCGCCGCGCGCCCCAAGGATACGCAGGATCCATCCCATACGCCGATCGGCACGCCGGCTCGCCTCAGGATCGAAGGCCGGTTCTGCACGTTCTGCCGCAGCAATCCGGTCGAGTTTTTCGAGGTGGGCCAATAGGCTTTCGCGAAAGATGCCGTCGAGCTGGCGCCGGCTCATGATGAGATCGGGTTCGGGCTCGCTCATGGCACGATGAAAAAGCTGATCGGAATGAGCCGTGAGTTGGCTCGCGAGGAAACGGGCCCTTGCCGGGTCACGCGTGCCCAAGCTTACCACGAGCTGCCTGGAACGGCAGAATCGGATCAGCGTCAGCGGGATCCGGCGGCGCCAGGAGTAGCTCCCACCGCGTCTGTAAGCATGAGCGATAGCCGGCACGGGGCACCTCGTGTGAGACACGCATGTGCAACACCGATGTGTGCCGACGCCTCCCGCCTCGGCGGGAAAGCGTTTTATAACAGCGACTTACGCGAAATTTTGGCTGGGGCGCCAGGATTCGAACCTGGGAATGGCGGTACCAAAAACCGCTGCCTTACCACTTGGCGACGCCCCAAGGACCGGCGATCCTCTAGACGGCCATTCCCGCTCTGGCAAGCCTTCTCTCAAGGCGGGACCAGCTGGCCGTCCCAAGCAAAGACTCTCCCGCTCTCGGCCGGCGTCAGACCGTCGAGGACGGCGAGAAGACGAGCCGCTGCGGCCTCCGGCGTCACCGTGTCGGGGCTGTCGGCATCGGGGCGGAACGGATGTGACAGCGCCGTGCGCACCGTGCCCGGATGCAGGCCTGCCACGATCGCCTCCGGGTGAGTGCGGGCCAATTCGATCGCGAGCGTGCGCAGGATCTGATTGAGCGCCGCCTTTGAGGCGCGGTAGCCGTACCAGCCACCCAGCCGGTTGTCGCCAATGGAGCCGACCCGCGCCGAGAGTGCCGCGAAGACGCTGCGGCCCGTGCGCGGCATCAGCGGCACAATGTGCTTGGCTACCAGGGCCGGACCGGTCGTGTTCACCGCGAAAAGTCGGGCCAGCGCTGCCGGGTCGAGGGCTTTCAGCGCCTTTTCCGGCGCGACGCCGGGGCCGTGCAGGAGGCCGGTCGCGACAAGGGTAAGACCCACTGGGCCGTTCTCGGCCACACGGCCCGCCGCCGCCTGGATGCTCTCCTCGTCGGTCACATCGATTAGGCCCGCAACCGCCCCGGCTCCGAGGTCCGCTCCCGATCGTGACAGGGCGAAAACCGGCGCATGGGCGCCGTTCGCAACGACCCGCTCGACCAGCGCACGGCCGATGCCGCCGGAGGCCCCTACGATGACAGCGCTCGTCATGCCGTCCTCTCCGGACGGCACATTAACCTTTCGTCAACCATCGTGGACCCAGGCTCCCTGTGGAGGTTCGAGAGCATGGTCAAACATCGGAACTTCGACGCGCTGAGCGAGGCGCAATTGGCCGTCGGGCGCATCGCGCCGCGGCGCGTTGCGGGGCTCGCCTGCTTCCGGCCCATGGAGGCTCGCCCCGTCGCGGAACTACTTGATGCGATCCAGCACGTCGCTGAGGCGGCGACTGGAGAGCGGAGCTTTCTCCACTTTGCGAAATCCCACGCCAAGGACGACCCGTCGCACTGATCCGGGCCGTTCATGCGGCTGGGCGGGGGCGCGCCGGAGATGAGGGGCGGTCCGTTTGACGCCACGTGCGCCAGGGTTCGAGGTTCGACAACGCCATCCGTCGTGCCCCGAGGCGCACAAGCACGAGGGCGACGCCGATGAAGGGCGACGCCACGATCAGAGCGGAGATCAACGGCGCGCCGCTCAAGGCGGCGATGATCTTCACCAGCGCGTCGAGCCCCAGGAAGAAGATCGCGATCGCGAGGATTGGGATCGTCCCGACGATCCCCGCCAGCCGGAGCCAGGTCCGCAGGGTCGCGTCGGTCTCGATGCGCGCAAGCCGAAGCAACTGACCGACATGGTCCGCGCTGTCGCGCAGGGCCGCGGCCAGGAGGTGCTGCAACGGGACGGTCTGACGCATCGGGGCCCTCGGCCGGCCCGACAGGATGCCGCCGGGCACGGCGCCAACGGCATCCGCGCCCAGTGGTTCCGCACGCGCCGAGGGGCGCGCCTCAACTCCGCTTGCTGACGACGTGCTTCAGGAGCAGCAGGCCCATCACCATGCAAGTGAGGGCGAACATGACCACGTAGAGATGATCGACCTGCAGGCCCGCTGAGGGATAATAGGCGGACCTCATCCATTCGGCGAGCTGAAGCGCTGGATTGTATTTCATCCAGTAATAGATCTTCTCGGGCAAGAAGCTCGGCATGAACATCACCCCACTGGCGACGTACATGAGGATATTGAAGAGCGCGTAGCCGACGAGCCACCCGGGGAAGAATCCCACGATTGCGACATTGACCACGCCGACACCGATGCCCAGCAGGATAGATGCGAGGTAGGCAAAGACTGCAATGGAACTGTTTACCGGGCGGGGGTCGGTGCCCAAGGCGGTCAATACGGCGACGATGACGAGAAGGCCGAGGAAGCCGGTGACGATCTCTACGAGCACGCGTGCCAGGATCAGATCGAACAGCTTCACCTGCGGGTAATAGGTGAGAGGCTTGTTGACCATCGTCGCCTTCATTACCTCGCGGGAGATGTACTGAAAGATCAGGACCGGCACCGCGCCCGTGGCGAAGAAGAGCGGCGCACTACTACCGACGGGCGCCGGCAGATGCTGGAACGTGTAGATCGCGATCAGCATGAAGACGTGGACGCAGGGCCACATCACCACGATGCCGTAGCCCCACAGGGTGCCCCCGAAGCGGGTGCGCATGTCGCGCAGCATCAGCGCGTGGAGGACGTGCAAGTAGGATTCGAGCGGACTGAGCCGGTCTCCCTCGCGCACGCTCGTCGTCAGGCCTATCGCCATCGCCCTCACGATCCCATCTTTCGGCCGCTGACGCAGCGCGGCCGGCGCGGGAGGATATGCTGGGGGAAAGCGACGAAACTACGTCGCCGCCGCGCTCCGGGCCCGAGGGGGGAGGGGGCTCAGAGCATCCCGCCGAAGCCGGTGCGCTCGACCTGGAGGCGCTGCTCGGCGTAGCGGTGGGCGACCGAGCGGGTGAGGGCGCGGCCGAGGCGGCTCGCGAGGCCGCGGGCGACAGTCTTGGCGATCTGGGTCATGGAAACCTCCGGCGGCGGAGCTAGTCGGCGTGATGGTGCGATGCAGCATCATGGCGGAACCGGGCCTCGGACAGGAGCGCAAATTCAATCTATCCGCCCCGCGCTGGCCGCATTGACCGGGGCTTGAACATGGGTGCGGCGCAGCGGCACCGGCCGATGGCGCCGTCTATCACTTGGAATGACTGGGTCGTATTAGCCATGCGGGTGGATCAATCTGGATAATATTGGGACGCAAATTTTGTAATCGCCCTAGCCAATTGTCGAAATTAATTCTTTTCTGAACGGTTTCGAGGCATGAATAACGGGAAATCGCCCTGGGACTCGACGAGTCGGAATCGTGATTTTTAAGAGTTTGCCGCCACTCTAGTCCCCACAAGAGTGAGGGTCGGTCCGGTGATATTCAGACGCGCAAAGCCCAACGATTCACAATCGGTGATGGAGGCCCTCGATCGCTCGATGGCCGTCATCGAATTCGGGATGGACGGCACGATCCTGACGGCGAATGCCAACTTCCTGCGCGTGGTCGGCTACGACCTCACCGAGCTCAAGGGCCGCCATCATCGCGTCTTCATGGAAGAGAGCGTGGCCGGCTCGCCCGATTACGAGGCGTTCTGGAGGACGCTCCGCGCGGGCGAGTTCGTCTCCGGCGAGTTCATGCGCCTCGACAAGACGAAGCGCCGGGTCTGGCTCGAGGCGAGCTACAACCCCGTCCTCGATCAGGACGGCAAACCGTTCAAGGTCATCAAGGTCGCGGCCGACATCACGGCCAAGAAGAACGAGGTCAGCCGCCTGCTGACGATGATCGACGACATGCCGGTGGCGGTGATGACCGCCGACATCAACGACGAGTTCAAGATCAACTACCTCAACCGGACGTCCACCAAGACGCTGAGCACCATCGAGCAGCATCTGCCGGTGAAGGTCGCCGACATGGTCGGCCGCTCCTTCGACATCTTCCACAAGAACCCGCACCACCAGCGCAACATGCTGGCCGATGCGAGCCGCCTGCCGCACCGGACGCGGATCCGGGTCGGGCCGGAAACCCTCGATCTGCAGGTCTCGGCGATCAAGGACCCCGAGGGCAACTACCTCGGCCCGATGCTGACCTGGGCGGTCGTGACGGCGCAGGTCGCCATGGCGGCCGAGGTGACGCGGGTGGTCGAGGCCCTGGGCCGCGCCATCGACGAGATGCGCCAGTCGGCCGAGGGGCTGAACCATTCCGCCGACGAGGCGAGCGGGCTCGCCGCCACGGTGGCCGCCGGCTCGGAGGAGATGGCCAGCACCGTCAAGGAGATCTCCGGCCAGGTCGGGCGGGTCTCGGAGCGGGCGAACCAGATCGCCGATCAGGCGGGCGCCACCGACATGACGGTGCGGGCGCTGGCGGAGAAGACCGGCAAGGTCGATTCCGTGGTGGCGATGATCAAGTCGATCGCCGACCAGACCAACCTGCTGGCCCTCAACGCGACCATCGAGGCGGCGCGGGCGGGGGAGGCCGGGCGCGGCTTCGCCGTGGTGGCCGCCGAGGTGAAGGAGCTCGCGGGCCAGACGGCGCGGGCCACCGACGACATCACCCAGCAGATCCACGCCATCCAGTCGGCCACCGGCGAGGCGGTCTCGGCCATCGGCACGATCACCGGCGCGGTGGAGGAACTGTCGCGGCTCACCCTCGCCATCGCGGGCGCGGTGGAGCAGCAGGCGGCCTCGACCCAGGAGATGACCGTGAACATCTCCGGCGTCTCGACGGCGGCCGGGGCGACGGGCTCGCTGGCCGAGAAGGTCCGGGAGATCTCCGAACGCCTCGCCGAGCATTCGAGCAGCCTCGGCGGCAGCATGCAGACCTTCCTGAAGGCGAGCTGACGCCCCTCAGGCGAAGGGGAACGCGGCCTCCGCGAGATACGGCCCGCCGCCGGTCGATTCGCGGGCCGAATAGACCGTCACCCGGTCGGCGGTGAAGGTCAGGGGCGTGAAGACCGGGGCTTGCGACAGGTACATCGCCACGGCCTCGGGGCTCGCCTCCCGCCGCAGCCGGGCGAGGGTGACGTGCGGGGTGAACTTGCGCGTCTCCGGCGCGAGGCCCGCCCGGCGGGCGAAGCGCTCCTGCTCCGCCTGCAGGTCGGCGAGGTCGGCACTCGGGTGGATCGAGGCGTAGAGCGCGCGGGGCTTCCCCCCGCCGAAGGTCCCGAGCCCGTCGAGGGTCACGGTGAGCGGACCGCGCAGCCGTGCCTCGGCGAGAGAGTCTAGAAAGTCCTCCGCGACCGGGCGCTCGACATCGCCGAGGAAGCGCAACGTCACGTGGAAGTCGGCGGGCTCGACCCAGCGAGCGCCCTGGAGCCCGCCCCGGTAGACGGCCAGCGCGTCGGCGATCTCGGGCGGGACGGCCAGCGCGGTGAACAGGCGCGGCATCAGCGGGTCGCCTGGGCCGGCAGGCTGTCGAGGAAGCGCTCGACGGTCGGCAGCATCCGCGCGGCGATGGTCTCGACGCCCTTCACGTTCGGGTGCAGCCCGTCGTCGAGGTGCAGACCGGCCTCGCCGATGATCCCATCGAGGAAGAACGGGTAGAGCATCACGCCGTATTGCCGGGCGAGATCGGGGAAGATCGCGTCGAATTTCGTCCGGTAATCGGGGCCGAGATTGGGCGCCGCCTGCATCCCGGCCAGCAGCACGGGGATGTGGCGGGCCTTCAGGGTGTCGAGCATCGCCGTCAGGTTGCGCTTGGCGACGGCAGGGTCGGTGCCGCGCAGCATGTCGTTGGCGCCGAGTTCGAGGATCACCCCGTCCGTGCCGTCCGGCACCGACCAGTCGAGCCGGTCGAGCCCGCCCGTCGTGGTGTCGCCGGAGACGCCCGCGTTGGCGATCTGCACGTTCCGGCCCTGGGCCTTCAGCATCCGTTCCAGCACGGCGGGGAAGGCGGCGTCGGCCGGCAGCCGGTAGCCGGCGGTGAGGCTGTCGCCGAAGGCCACCAGCTTGATCGGGCGGGGGGCGGCTTGGGCGGCCGAGGGGGCCGGGGCGGCGGCGAAGATCAGGCTCATCAGTGCGGCAATCGCGGCGAAGACGGGGAATCGGCGTCGCCTGTCATGGCGGAGCCGCAATGCATCACCCATATCGCGCCGCAACCCAATCCGGCGCGGAGCCGTGCGTGTCATGCTCGTCATCGCCCACAGATCGGACACACCATGAGCGACGGCAAGGCACCCGCCCCTCCGGCGATCAGCCTCGACGGCATCGATCTCAGTCTCGGGCGGGGGCCTGCCCGCGTCC
This sequence comes from Methylobacterium litchii, assembly GCF_038442315.1. Classification (NCBI taxonomy): domain Bacteria; kingdom Pseudomonadati; phylum Pseudomonadota; class Alphaproteobacteria; order Hyphomicrobiales; family Methylobacteriaceae; genus Methylobacterium; species Methylobacterium litchii. The sequence goes on from NZ_JBBXMY010000008.1 coordinate 185,201, forward strand.
ATGTGCTGCGGGGCATCTCCCTGTCGGTGGGGCGGGGCGAGGCGGTGGGTCTCGTCGGGCCGTCGGGCTCGGGCAAGTCGACGCTGCTCATGGTGATGGCCGGGCTGGAACGGCCGGATTCCGGCCGGGTGCTGGTGGAGGACACCGATCTCGTGCGCCTGGATGAGGACGCGCTCGCCCGCTTCCGGGGGCGGCGGATCGGCATCGTGTTCCAGTCCTTCCACCTCGTGCCGACCATGACGGCGCTGGAGAACGTGGCTCTCCCGCTGGAACTCGCCGACCGGCCCGGCGCCCACGAGCGCGCCCGCGCCGAACTGGAGGCGGTCGGCCTCGGGCACCGGCTGCACCATTACCCGGCGCAGCTCTCCGGCGGCGAGCAGCAGCGGGTGGCCATCGCCCGCGCGGTGGCGCCCGATCCGGCGATCCTCGTCGCCGACGAGCCCACCGGCAACCTCGACGAGACGACCGGCCGGCAGATCGTGGACCTGCTGTTCCGCCTCAAGCGCGACCGGGGGGCGACCCTGGTCCTCGTGACCCACGACACCGGCCTCGCCCGCCTCTGCGACCGCACGGTGCGCCTGCGCTCCGGGGTGGTCGAGGAGGCGGTGGCGGCGTGAGCGGGCGGACAGTACTTCCCTCCCCCCTTTGCGGGGGAGGGTACCCTGCGGAGCAGGGGGGGAGAGGGGAGCGACGGTGCCGAATGGGCCGCCGTCCTCACCGCGCGCTCCGCATTTTCCGGAAGCCGGGTTCCCCTCTCCCGACCCCCTCCGGGGGCCACCCTCCCCCGCAGAGGGGGGAGGGGACTGTGCGCGTGTAGGAATCGGTGAACACCATGCACGGTTCGCTTCCCCCCACGGCCAGCGCCCCCCGCCGCAGCCCCCTCATCCTGCGCCTCGCCCTGCGCGAATTGCGCGGCGGGCTGTCCGGCTTCGGCGTGTTCCTCGCCTGCATCGCGCTGGGCGTCGCGGCCATCGCGGGGATCGCCTCGGTGTCGCGCTCCCTGTCGGACGGGCTCGGCCGCGAGGGCCGGCGGATCATCGGCGGCGATCTCAGCTACAGCCTCATCAACCGCGAGGCGACGGAGGCGGAGCGCGCTACCCTCGCCCGCGAGGGCCAACTCGACATCGTGGCGGCGCTGCGCGCCATGGCGGTGGCGCCCGGCGGCGACGCGACGCTGGTGGAACTCAAGGCCGTGGACCCCGCGACCTACCCGGCCGCCGGAGAGCTCGTCACCGAACCTTCGGGCAAGCTGGCGAACCTCCTCGCGGACAGGGACGGCACGCCCGGCGCCCTGGCCGACCCCGCGCTCCTCACCCGCCTCGATCTCAAGCTCGGGGACCGGATCACCCTAGCCGGGCACCCGCTGGTGCTCCGGGGAACGATCCTCTCCGAGCCCGACAAGATCGCGGGCGGCATCGGCTTCGGCCCCCGGCTGATCGTCTCGCAGGCGGCTTTGCGCGGCTCCGGCCTCGTCCAGCCCGGCAGCCTCAGCCGGTGGAGCTACCGGGTGCAATTGCCGCCGGGTACCGCCCTCGATCCCGTGGAGGCGCGGGTAAGGCAGGCGGCGCCGGAGGCCGGCTGGCAGGTCCGCAGCCGCGCCAACGCCGACCCGCGCTTCGCCCAGAGCATCGAGCGCTTCACGCAGTTCCTGACGCTCGTCGGCCTCACCGCGCTGATCGTCGGCGGGGTCGGGGTGGCGAACGCCGTCCACGCCTTCGTGGAGCGCAAGAGCGGTTCCATCGCCACGCTGAAGAGCATCGGCGCGCCGGGCTCCACCGTGGTCGGCCTGTACCTGACGCAGGTCATGCTCATCGCCGGCCTCGGCACGCTGATCGGCCTCGCCGCCGGGGCGAGCCTGCCCTTCCTCGTGGACGCGCTGTTCGCCGACAGCCTGCCCCTGCCGCTGAACCCGTCGCTCGCTCCCGGCGAGTTGGCGCTCGCCGCCGCCTACGGCCTCCTGACCGCCTTCGCCTTCGCGATCACGCCGCTCGGCCGCGCCCACGACGTGCCGGTCTCGGGCCTGTTCCGCGACACGGTGGATCGCGCCCGCGTCGCCCCCCGGCGGCGCTACCGGATCTGGCTCGGGGCGACGCTGGCGCTCCTCGTCGGCCTGTCGGTGGCGAGCGCCTTCGACCGGCGGGTGGCGCTGATCTTCATCGTTGCCGCCGGCATCGCCTTCGGGCTGCTGCACCTCGTCGCCCTCGGGGTGATGGCCGGCGCCAAGCGCCTGCCGCATCCGAAGCGGGCCGCGCCCCGGATGGCGTTGGCGAACCTCCACCGGCCGGGCGCCCTGACGCCGACCATCGTGCTGTCGCTGGGGCTCGGCGTGACGCTCCTCGTGGCGCTGAGCCTCATCGACGCCAATGTCAGCCGCACGATCAGCGCGACGCTGCCCGCCAAGGCGCCGAACCTGTTCTTCCTCGACATCCCCTCCCGCGACTCGGCCCGGTTCCGGGACTACCTCCACGCGGAGGCCCCCGCCGCGAAGATCGAGGACGTGCCGATGATGCGTGGGCGCATCGTCGCCCTGAATGGCGTGCCGGTGCGCCAGATCCGGCCGCCGGAGGACGCCGCCTGGGTGCTCGACGGGGATCGCGGCCTCACCTACGCCGATGCGGTGCCGGAGGGCACGAAGGTGGAGGAGGGGCGCTGGTGGGACGCGGGGGAGGGCGCCGGCCACCTCGTCTCCTTCGAGGGCGACCTCGCCCGGCTGCTCGGCCTCAAGGTCGGCGATTCCGTCACCGTCAACGTGCTCGGCCGCGACGTCACCGCCACGATCTTCAACCTGCGCAAGGTCGAGTGGCGCAACCTCGGCATCAACTTCGTGATGGTCTTCTCGCCCGGCACCTTCAAGGGCGCGCCGCATTCGGACCTCGCCACCCTGAGCCTGCCCGGCGGCACCGATGCGGGACTCGAGAACCGCATCCTGCGCGGCGTCGCCAAAGAGTTCCCCTCCGTCACGTCGGTGCGGGTGAAGGACGCGCTCGACGCGGTGGGCGACCTCGTGGGGCGCCTCGTCCTGGCGATCCGGGGGGCGAGCGGCGTGGCGATCCTCGCGAGCCTCCTCGTCCTCGGCGGGGCGGTGGCGGCGGGCCACCGGGCGCGGCTCTACGACGCCGTGGTGCTGAAGGTGCTCGGCGCCAGCCGGACGCGGCTGCTCTCGGCCTACGCCCTGGAATACGCGGCGCTCGGCCTCGCCACGGCGGTGTTCGGGCTGATCGCGGGGAGCCTCGCCGGCTGGGTCATCGTCGCCAAGGTGATGCACCTCGACTTCCGGCTCGACCTCTCGGGGGCGCTGCTCGCGGCCGGGGCGGCGGTGCTGCTGGCGGTGCTGCTCGGGCTCGCGGGCACCGCGCGAATCCTCGGCCAGAAGCCGGCACCGTACCTGCGCGAGTTATAAGGATCGCAGGAATCGCTCTACCAGTCGTCTTGCGGTCGATCCGATCGGTCGCGTGTTTTAATCCCTGACGACATGGACAAATTTACATGCGTGCGGTGCCGAAAACCGCCCGCGGAACCTCGGCCGGGCCTTGTGCGCGGGGGCATCCCGCAACATATTCTGGGACGAGGCGCCATCCGGCGCCAGAGGTCCTGCGTGGGCCTCGCCCGAAACACCACGCTGAGAGAGCCTCCGCAAGGACACTCCCATGGCATTCGATAACAGCCCCTTCCGGTACGGCCAGCAGCAGCAGCCGGCCACCGGCTATGCCGGGACCCAGGTCGAAGTCGACCAGGGCCTGCGCTCCTTCATGCTCGGCGTCTACAACAACATGATCGTGGGGCTCGGGATTTCCGGCCTCGTGGCGCTGGGTCTCAACATGGCGTCTGTCGCGGCCTACCAGGGCACGCGGCCGGTGCTCACGCCCTTCGGCGCGATGCTCTACACCAGCCCCCTCAAGTGGCTGCTGATGCTGGCGCCACTGGCCTTCATCTTCGTCTTCTCGTTCCGCATGGACCGCATGTCGGCCTCCTCGGCGCGGACGATGTTCTTCGCCTTCGCGGCGGTGATGGGCGCTTCGATGTCCACCCTCCTCCTCGTCTTCACGGGGGCGAGCGTGGTGCAGGTGTTCTTCATCACGGCGGCGGCCTTCGGCGGCCTGAGCCTCTACGGCTACACGACCAGCCGTAGCCTGTCGGGTATGGGTTCGTTCCTGATGATGGGCCTCATCGGCATCGTCATCGCCTCGCTGGTGAACATCTTCCTCGCCTCGTCGGCGATGCAGTTCGCGATCTCGGTGCTCGGCGTGCTGATCTTCGCGGGTCTGACCGCCTACGACACCCAGAAGCTCAAGGAGATGTATCTCTACGGCGGCTTCGACGGTGAGATGGCGGCCAAGATGTCGGTGAACGGCGCCCTGACGCTCTACCTCGACTTCATCAACATGTTCCAGTTCCTGCTCTCGCTGGTCGGCGACCGCCGCTAAGCGACCGGACTGAACGCAGAAGCCCCGGCGGGAGACCGCCGGGGCTTTTTTCGTTTAAGCTCGGCGCCTGGGATTCTCCGACCGAGCGAGATCATGGGCGCGTATACCGGCCTCTCCGCCTTCCCGATCACCCCCTGCGATGCCGACGGGCGGCTCGACGCGGCGCACCTGCGCCGGCTCCTCGCCCCGCTGGTCGAGGCGGGGGTCGATTCGATCGGATTGCTCGGCAGCACCGGCACCTACGCCTACCTCACCCGCGAGGAGCGCCGCCGCGCCGTGGCCGTGGCCGCCGAGGCGGTGGATGGGCGCGTGCCGCTGCTGGTCGGAATCGGGGCGCTGCGCACCGACGAGGCGGTCCGCCTCGCCCGGGATGCGAAGGCGGCGGGCGCCACGGCGGGGCTGCTCGCGCCCGTCTCCTACACGCCGCTCACCGAGGAAGAGGTCTTCGCCCACTTCGCCGCCGTGGCGGAGGAGGGCGGGTTGCCGCTCGTCATCTACGACAACCCGGCCACCACCCATTTCCGTTTCACGCCGGCGCTGATCGGCCGCCTCGCCCGCCTGCCGGGGGTGGAGGCCGCCAAGTGCCCCGGCCCCGCGCCGGAGGAGGCCGCGCAGACCGTTGCGCACTTGCGCGAGGCCGTGCCGGAGGGCTTCCCCCTCGGCTTCAGCGGCGATTGGAACGCGACGGAGGCGCTGATCGCGGGCGGGGACGCATGGTACAGCGTCGCCGCCGGCCTGTTCCCTGAACTTTGCCTCGCCATCGTCCGCGCCGTTCAGGCCGGGGACGCGGCCCGCGCCCGTGCCCTCGATGCGGCGATGGCGCCCCTCTGGGACCTGTTCAAGGCGCACTCGTCCCTGCGGATCGTGCACGCGCTCGCCGGCGCTGTGCCGCCGCGCCCGATCCTGCCCCTGCCGGAGGAGGTGAGGGCGCGTGCGCTGGCGGCGGTCACACGGCTCGAGGGCCGGGCTCCAGCACCGCGATGACGCGGGCGAGGTCGGTGCCCCGCTTGAGCACCCGCCCGTCGGCGGCGATCACCGCGTAGGCGCCCTGGCGGCGGGCGAGCTTCGGATCCTTCTCGATCCGGTAGAGGGGCATCTCGGAGGCGCGGCGGTAGATCGAGAACACTGCCTTGTCCCGCCGGAAGTCGAGGGCGTAATCGCGCCACTCGCCCTGGGCGACCTGACGGCCGTACAGGTTGAAGATCACCCGCAATTCGTCGCGCTGGAAGGCAATCTGCGGGGGCTCCGCACGGGACGGGAAGGGGATGACATGCCCCGCCGACTCGTCGGGCCGCGACCCGCCACCTGTCCATTCGCTCATCGTCGCTCCTGGCGCGCTGTCCTAAGCCGGGGATGATGGTCCCCGCCGCCGCCCGCCGCAAGGGGCGGGAGCGCAGGCCCGGCGCGTGCCGCGCGAGACACATCCAAGCGACAAATTCCACGCTTTCGCCTCATTGGCGCCTTTTGCGAGCCGTGTTGCGGCCCGACAACACGGCTCGAACCTCGCCGGATCCTGTCCGGCCGTCTGCCGAACCCGTGCTCCCCAGCCTCGGCCGACGTCCATCACGGCTTGAGCCGGCACTCCGAGGTTTCGAGACCCAAGGGACTTGAGGCCGCCCCACCCGGGCGGCCTCTTTTTGCTTTTGCCGTCCGCGCCTCCGACAGGATATGCCCCTGGCGTGACCACGGACCCGCCCGCCTTCGACGATGCCTTCGCGCATCGCCTGGACACGCTCTTCGCGTGGCGCCGGGACGTGCGCCGCTTCCGCCCCGATCCGCTGGACGAGGCGGCCCTGCGCGCCTGCCTCGCGGCGGCCCACCGGGCGCCGTCGGTGGGCAACAGCCGGCCCTGGCGCTTCGTGCGCGTCTCGGACCCGGCCCGGCGGGCGGCGGTGGCGGAGAGCTTCGGGCATTGCAACGCGCAGGCCGCCGCCGCTTACGGCGACGCGCGCGCCGCCCGCTACCGGGCGCTCAAGCTCGCCGGGCTGAACGAGGCGCCGGTCCACCTCGCCGTCTTCTGCGACACCGGGACGGGCTCCGGGCTCGGCCTCGGGCGGGCGACGATGCCGGAGACCCTGACCTATTCGGTGGTCGGCGCGGTGCAATGCCTGTGGCTCGCCGCCCGCGCCCGGGGCATCGGCCTCGGCTGGGTCTCGATCCTCGATCCCTGCGCGGTGACGGACATCCTCGACGTGCCGCCTGGCTGGCATCTCATCGCCTATCTCTGCCTCGGCCTGCCGCAGGAGGAGCATCCCGACCCGGAGCTCGAACGCCACGGCTGGCAGGAGGAGGATCGCAGGGGCGCGGAACTCTACGAGCGGTGAACGTGACTCGTCCCTCTGCGTAATACTCCGCATTTACGATGCGTGTTCACCGATCCTCTTTACCGTCACCGCGCATTTCAGTGGTTCGCCACGGATCAACCATAGCTTTCACTGGAACGGCGCTGCGCAGCCGTGAATTGATCGCCCGCATACACTCACGCTTGAGGAGTCGCGGTGATGTCGGGTCGGGTGTCGGTTGTGTTGGGAGTGGCCGCCCTGCTCGCGGCCGGGTCGGCCTCGGCGCGGGAGGTGGTGCCCTTCGGGGAGGGCTCGGCGGGCACGATCGTGATCAGCGTGTCGCAGCGCAAGCTCTACCTCGTGAACGGCGACGGCACGGCGATCCGCTACCCCGTGGCGGTGGGCAAGCCGGGCAAGCAATGGTTCGGCACGGCGCAGATCGACGGCAAGTACGTCGCCCCCGCCTGGTCGCCCCCGTGGGAGGTGAAGCGCGACAACCCCCGCCTGCCGAAGGTCATCGCCGGGGGCTCGCCGCACAACCCGATGGGCGCCGCCGCGATGACCCTGGCCGGCGGCCAATACGCGATCCACGGCACGAACCGCCCGAGCTCCATCGGCACCTGGGCGTCCTATGGCTGCATCCGCATGTACAATCAGGACGTGGTCGACCTGTACCAACGGGTCGATGTCGGCACGCCGGTGCTGATGACGCATTGACGGGCCTCCGTCCCGGCCGGGCGAGCGGTACAGTTCGTCCCGACCGTCCGGTTCCGTCCGTGTCCCCCGGCGGTCCCGTCCCGTAAGCCATCCGCCGCGAAGGCAGGTGGATCATGCGGGCGAAGGCAGGGTTTGGCAGCGGGCTCCTCGGGGTCCTGATCTTCAGCGGGTCGCTGCCCGCGACGCGGCTGGCGGTATCGGGCTTCGCGCCGCTGTTCCTCACGGCCGCGCGGGCGGTGATCGCCGCCCTCCTCGGCGGCGCGCTGCTCTGGCTCCTGCGCCAGACGCGCCCGGCGCGGGGCGACCTCGCGGCCCTCGCCCTCGTCTCCCTCGGCGTCGTCGTGGGCTTCCCCCTGCTCACCGCCCTGGCGCTCCGGGGCATGACCTCGGCGCAGGCCATCGTCTTCGTGGGGATGCTGCCCCTCGCCACCGCCCTGTTCGGGGTGTTGCGAGGCGGCGAGCGCCCCCGCCCGGCCTTCTGGCTGTTCTCGGTGCTCGGCAGCGCCGCCGTGGCGGGCTTCGCCCTGTCGCAGGGCGGGGCGGCGGGCGCGGGTCCGAACCTTCTGATGCTCGCGGCGATCCTGCTCTGCGGCCTCGGCTACGCGGAGGGCGCGGCCCTGTCGCGGCGCCTCGGCGGCTGGCAGGTGATCTCCTGGGCGCTGCTGCTGGCGCTCCCCGCCATGGCAATCCTCGCCTGCATCACGTGGCCGGCGCGGTGGGACGGCATCGGCGCGCCGGCCTGGAGCGGCCTCGCCTACGTCTCGGTCTTCAGCATGCTGGTGGGGTTCGTGTTCTGGTACCGGGGCTTGGCCCTCGGCGGCATCGCGAGCGTCGGGCAGTTGCAGCTGCTCCAGCCCTTCCTCGGCCTCGCCCTGGCCGCGCTGATCGTCGGCGAGCCCGTCTCGGGGACGATGCTCGCCGTCAGCGCGGCGGTGGTGCTCTGCGTTGCCGGAGCGCGGCGCTTCGCGTGAGGCGATAGGAAAAACCCAACTGATGGGTTTCATCGTTTCGGCTTGACCGCGTGGGGCGATATCTCCCTGATCGTCATCACGAGCGAAGCGAAGTGATCCAGGGCAGCGGGACGTCGAGAGGCGTGGCGCTGCCCTGGATTGCTTCGCTGCGCTCGCAAAGACGGTGCAGCAGAAGTGGCGGCGCACCGGGCGCATTTCCTCGTGGAATGGGAGAGGATCCATGGCGCGAAAGACTGATCCGCGTGAGGACGATCTCGCGGCGGCCGAGGCGCGGGGCGAAGCCCTGCTGGAGGGCGCTCCTCGGGCGAGTGCCGTCCGCTACGACGCGCCGACCGGCCGGGTGACGATCGACCTCGCCAACGGCTGCGCCTATTCCTTCCCGGCCCGTCTGGTCGAGGACCTTCAGGGCGCGACGGATGCGCAGCTTGCGGCCATCATCATCGATGGGCTGGGGCTGAATCTGCACTGGCCGGCGCTGGACGTGGACCTCTTCGTCCCGGCCCTGATCGACGGCGTGTTCGGCACCAGCGCCTGGACGACCCGTGAACTCGCCCGCCGCGCCGGCATGGCGACATCGCCGGCCAAGTCCGCCGCCGCGCGGGCGAACGGCACGAAGGGCGGACGTCCGCGCAAGGTGGCGGGCGGCTGAAAGCCGCCGCCCGCGCCGGCGTCTGCCGCGTCGAGTCTTACTTCGCCGGGGGCGAGGTCGCCTCGACAGCGGTGAAGGTCTCGAGGATGCGGTAGGTGTGCTCCGCCCCGGCCGGGACGAGGTAGGAATCGCCGGGGGAAAGCGTCACCGTCTCGCCGCCGACGATCAATTCGGCGCGGCCGCTCACCACGTAGCCCACCGTCTCGTGCTCCGAGCAGGTCATGGGCTTGTCGGCGTTCGGCTCCTCGTTGCGCCACATCCGCATGCCGATGCGCTCGCCCTGGGCGAGGCCGATCTCCCCGTGCGGACCCGTCACCGCCTGCTTCGCCGAAACCGTCGTCACCATGGTTGCTCTCCCGTGAATGGCGGGGCAACCGGGGGTGACGCGGCCCTGTTCCGCGACGGGGCCCGCGTCAGAAATCCACCGCCAGACCCTTCACCTCCCAATCCTCGTAGCGCACCGGCTCCAGGCCGCCCCGGCCCTGGCGCTCGGGGCGAGCCTGGATCGCGGCGGCGCGGGCGTCGATGGCGGCGCGGCGCTCGGCCGCCTCCGCCAGAGCGCGCTCGGCGGCAGGCGTGAGGGCGCGCGGCGGGGCCGGCTCGGGGGCGGAATCGTCGCGATGGTCTTGCATGTGGTCTTGCATCGAACTCGCTCGGGTGTGAGGTCGTGTCGGGATCGACAGGGTTTTCAAGGTTAGACGTGGCATCTCGGGGCAAGGTCCGCAACGCGGCGGAGAGTGAAACGGGTCAGGACGCGGCGGGGCTCGGCGCAAGGCGGGCGGCGGCGCAGGCCGTGGCCGAGCTGATCGGGCAGGAGCGCCCCCCCGCCCTCGACGAGGCGCTGGCCACCGCCCTGCGCGCCGAACGCCTCGAATCCGGCGACGCCGCGCTCGCACGGGCCATCGCCCTCGCGACCTTCCGCCGCCTCGGCCAGATCCGCCGGGTGCTGGCCGACCGCCTCGACAAGGGCCTGCCGGAGGGCAAGCCCCGCCTGCTCTCGCTGCTGGCCACCGGCACGGCCCAGATCCTCGACCTCGCCGTGCCGGATCACGCCGCCGTCGATCTCGCGGTGCGCCTCGCCAAGGCCGACCACCGCACCGCCGGCTTCGCGGGCATGGTCAACGCGGTCCTGCGCCGGGTGGCGCGGGAGCGCGAGGCGATCCTCGCGGCGGCCGAACCGCTGCGGGACAACACCCCCGACTGGCTCGCCCGCCGCTGGGTCTCGGCCTACGGTGGGGACTTGGCCGCCGAGATCGCCCAGGCGCATCTCACCAGCGCCCCCATCGACCTCACGCTTCGGAACGAGGGCGAGGGACAGGCCTGGGCGGAACGCCTCGGCGCCACCCTCCTGCCGACCGGCTCCCTGCGGATGCCGCCGGACGGGGCGGCGATCCCCGACCTGCCGGGCTTCGGCGAGGCCGCATGGTGGGTGCAGGACGCCGCCGCCGCGATCCCCGCGCGGCTGCTCGGGGTCGGGGAGGGCGAGCGCGTGCTCGACCTCTGCGCCGCACCGGGCGGCAAGACGATGCAGCTCGCGAGCCGGGGCGCGACCGTGACGGCGCTGGACCGCTCGGCCCCCCGCCTGGAGCGCCTGCGCGAAAACCTCGCGCGCCTGGGCCTGAAGGCCGAGATCGCCGTGGGCGACGCGACCGTCTATCAGGCCGAGCCCTTCGACGCGGTGCTTCTCGATGCGCCCTGCTCGGCCACGGGCACGATCCGCCGCCACCCCGACGTCGCCTGGACCAAGGACGAGTCCGACATCGTCCGCCTCGCGCAGTTGCAGACCCGGCTCCTCGACCGGGCGGCGACGCTGGTGCGGCCGGGCGGGCGGCTCGTCTACTGCACCTGCTCCCTGGAGCGGGCCGAGGGCGAGGCGCAGATCGCCGCCTTCCTCGCGCGCAACACGCGATTCGCCCGCGTGCCGCTCCGGCCGGAGGAGGTCGGCGGCCGGGCCGACCTGATCGACGGGGCGGGCGACCTGCGCACCTTGCCGAGCCAGGGCCTCGACGGCTTCTTCGCGGGCCGGCTGGTGCACCAGGGCTGACCCGCATTCCCTCCCGCCGCGAAACGGTCTAAACGGCCGGCCTCGCCGCGACACCCGACCACCCGCTGACACGACCCGCTTACCTGCCCCGTTCGCAGGAGTGAGCCAGGAGCCAGACCATGCCCGTCCTGACCTTTCCCGATGGCAACACACGAGAGGTCGCCGCCGGCACCACCGGCCGCAGCGTGGTCGAGGGCATCGCGAAGTCGCTTGCCAAGCGCACCGTGGCCATGGCCCTCGACGGCACCGTCCGCGACCTCGATGACGGGATCGACCGGGACGCCCGGATCGAATTCCTCGACCGCGCCGACCCCCGCGCCCTTGAACTGATCCGGCACGATTGCGCCCACGTGCTCGCCGAGGCGGTGCAGTCGCTCTGGCCGGAGACGCAGGTGACCATCGGCCCGGTCATCGAGAACGGCTTCTATTACGACTTCCACCGCGAAGCCCCGTTCACGCCGGAGGACTTTCCGAAGATCGAGGCGCGTATGCGCGAGATCATCGCGAAGGACGCGCCCTTCACCCGGGAAGTCTGGAAGCGCGACGACGTGCGCAATCTGTTCGCGGAGAAGAAGGAAGGCTTCAAGGTCGAGTTGGTCGACGCCATCCCGCCGGGGGAGGATCTGAAGATCTACCGCCAGGGCGAGTGGTTCGACCTCTGCCGCGGCCCGCACATGACCTCGACCGGCAAGGTCGGCACCGCCTTCAAGCTGATGAAGGTCGCGGGCGCCTATTGGCGGGGCGATTCCAACAATCCGATGCTGACCCGCATCTACGGCACCGCCTGGGCCACGAAGGAAGATCTCGACGCCTACATTCACCGCCTGGAGGAGGCCGAGCGCCGCGACCACCGCCGGCTCGGCCGGGAGATGGACCTGTTCCACTTCCAGGAGGAAGGGCCGGGCGTCGTGTTCTGGCACGCCAAGGGCTGGACGATCTTCCAGGAGCTGATCGCCTACATGCGCCGCCGCCTGCGCGGCGACTATGCCGAGGTGAACGCGCCGCAGATCCTCGACAAGGCCCTGTGGGAGACCTCCGGCCACTGGGGCTGGTACCGCGAGAACATGTTCGCCGCGCAATCGGCCGGCGAGGAGGCCGAGGACAAGCGCTGGTTCGCCCTCAAGCCGATGAACTGCCCCGGCCACGTGCAGATCTTCAAGCATGGGTTGAAGAGCTACCGCGATCTGCCTCTACGGATGGCGGAATTTGGCGTGGTGCACCGCTACGAGCCGTCGGGCGCCATGCATGGGCTGATGCGCGTGCGCGGCTTCACCCAGGACGACGCGCACATCTTCTGCACCGAGGATCAGCTCGCCGACGAGTGCCTGAAGATCAACGACCTGATCCTCTCGACCTATGCCGATTTCGGCTTCGGGGAGATCGTCGTGAAGCTCTCGACCCGGCCGGAGAAGCGCGTCGGCTCGGACGCCCTGTGGGACCACGCCGAGAGCGTGATGACGCGGGTGCTGGCGCAGATCGAGGAGCAGTCGGGCGGGCGGATCAAGACCGCCGTGAACCCCGGCGAGGGCGCCTTCTACGGCCCGAAGTTCGAGTACGTCCTGCGCGACGCCATCGGCCGCGACTGGCAATGCGGGACGACGCAGGTGGACTTCAACCTGCCCGAGCGGTTCGGCGCGTTCTACGTCGATGCGGACGGGCAGAAGAAGCCGCCGGTCATGGTCCACCGGGCGATCTGCGGCTCGATGGAGCGATTCACCGGCATCCTGATCGAGCATTTCGCCGGGCATTTCCCGCTCTGGCTCGCCCCCGTGCAGGTGGTGGTCGCCACCATCACCGGCGAGGCCGACGCCTATGCCGCCAAGGTGGTGCGGGCGCTGGAGCGCGCCGGCCTCCGCGTGGAGGCGGACCTGCGCAACGAAAAGATCAACTACAAGGTCCGCGAGCATTCCCTCGCGAAGGTGCCGGTGCTGCTGGCGCTGGGCAAGCGCGAGGCGGAGGAGGGCACCGTCTCGATCCGCCGGCTCGGCAGCCAGCAGACGCGGACCCTGCCGCTGACCGAGGCCGTGGCGAGCTTCGTGGAGGAGGCCACCAGCCCCGACCGGCGCCGCGCCGACGCGGTCGCCGAGACCGTCCCGACCAGCGACACGGTGCTCGATTCGCACCACGGGGAGGCTCCGGTCCCTTGAGGCCGGGCCACCCGAAGGTTCCGTCCTGCCCCAAAACAGGCTAGGGCAACCGGCGATGACCCGTATAGCCCTCTATGCCGGCTCGTTCGATCCGGTCACGAACGGCCATCTCGACGTCGTGCGCCAGGCCTGCCGCCTGGTGGACCGGCTCGTGATCGCCATCGGCGTGCATCCCGGCAAGGCGCCGCTCTTCTCCGCCGAGGAGCGGGCCGAGTTGCTGCAGATCACCTGCGGGCCGGTGGCGGGCGCCGAGGGGGCGACCCTCGACGTCGTGACCTTCGACGACCTCGCCGTCTCGGCGGCGCGGCGCTGCGGCGCCACGGTGTTCATCCGGGGCCTGCGCGACGGCACCGATCTCGACTACGAGATGCAGCTCGCCGGCATGAACGGCGCCATGGCGCCGGAGGTCCAGACCGTGTTCCTCCCGGCCTCGACCAGCGCGCGGCCCATCACCGCGACGCTGGTGCGGCAGATCGCCGGGATGGGGGGCGACGTCTCGCCCTTCGTGCCCGCCGAGGTCGCCGCCCGGCTCAAGGCGCGTTTCGCGCCGGCCTGACATCCGACAGACCAGAAGGATCCGATACGAGCCATGAAACGCCGCACGCTCCTCGCGCTCGCCCTCTCCCTCGGGCTCACCGCGCCGGCCTTCGCCGCCGATTCGAACACCGTCTACCTGCAGACCAAGGACGGCCGCATCACCATCGAACTGCGCCCCGACCTCGCGCCCAAGCACGTCAAGCAGATCAAGACGCTGGTCTCGCGCGGCTTCTACGACGGCCTGAAGTTCCACCGGGTGATCGACGGCTTCATGGCCCAGACCGGCGACCCGAAGGGCAACGGCACCGGCGGCTCGGACCTGCCCGACATCCCGGCCGAGTTCTCGCAGAGCGCCCAGTTCAAGCGCGGCACGGTGGGCATGGCCCGCTCGTCGAGCCCGAACTCGGCGAACTCGCAGTTCTTCATCTGCCTCGGCGACGCGCCGTTCCTGAACGGCCAGTACACGGTCGTCGGTAACGTCACGGACGGGCTCGACGTCCTCGACAAGATCAAGAAGGCGGCCCCCGGCGCCTCCGGCGGCGCGGTGCAGGATCCCGACAAGATCGTGCGCATGACGCTCGCCGGGAAGGCTCAGTGAGGCGGGCCCTCCGGCCCGTCCTCTGGGGCGCCCTCGTCCTCGGCGCGGCGCTGCCGGCGCGCGCCTATGACGGCGGGCATCTCTTCTCGGGCTATGTCTACCAACCCGGCGGCGGCTATGCCCTGGCCCTGCCGGAGACCCTGGCGGCGACGATCGCCGTGCCGATGGCGGACCGGCCTCCGGGCGCGGCGGACACGCTGCGGCAGCTCTTCCCGGCGCTCGCCGCCTGCTGGAGCCCGCCCCACTTCGCCGCCACCCTACAGGGGCCGGACGTGCAGGTGACGGCCCGGTTCTCGCTTCGGCGGGACGGCAGCGTGATCGGCACCCCGCGCATCACCTACGCGGCGGGCGTCTCGGGCGGGGACCGCACCACGCTCACCCGCGCCACCCTCGCGGCGCTCGGGCGCTGCACCCCGGCGCATCTCACCCCCGGCCTCGGCCGGGCCATCGCCGGCCGCCCGCTGGCCCTGCGCTTCGTCTACCATCCCCCGGCCTGACCGGCCGGCGACCCCCATCCCCCACCCGACCAACGGAGAACCGATCATGGCGGACAACGAAACCATCGTCCTCGAGACCACCAAGGGCCGCGTCGTCATCGGGCTGCGCCCCGACCTCGCCCCGAACCATGTCGAGCGGATCAAGGCGCTCGCCTCCCAGGGCTTCTACGACGGCGTGCTGTTCCACCGCGTCATCGACGGCTTCATGGCCCAGACCGGCGATCCGACCGGCACCGGCTCGGGCGGCTCCGACCTCCCCGACCTGAAGGCCGAGTTCAACGCCGAGCCGCACGTGCGCGGCACCTGCTCCATGGCCCGCACGAACTTCCCGCACTCGGCGAACTCGCAGTTCTTCATCTGCTTCGAGGACGCCCGCTTCCTCGACAAGCAGTACACCGTGTGGGGCAAGGTCGTGGAAGGCATGGACGTCGTCGACACGATCAACAAGGGCGAGCCGCCGCGCTCCCCGGACAAGATCGTGAAGGCCACGGTGGGCGCCGCCGCGTAAGGCTTCCGGCTCCTCCCCCCGCCCGCCGGGGGGAGGGACCCTTCAGGCCCTGAGCCAGGCCTCCGCCCGGGACACATCCTCCAAGGCGTTGAGGTTGAGGAACGGATCGACCGGTTCCACCGGCCACTCCACCACCATACTCCCCTGGCGGGCGATGAAGCCGCCGACCCGGCGCTCGCCGGACGCGAGCCACGCCCGCAGGTCGTCCCGCAGGGCGATGGGCCAGAGCGCCGCCGTGTAATGCTCCCGCCCGCCTGAGGCCGCCACCGCGATGGGGCCCGCGCCGGGGGACGCGACGAGCCGCGCGACGAGATCCTCCGGCAGGAACGGGGCATCGCCCGGCACGCTCAGCACATGCGTCACGCCGGGCAGGCCCGCGCCGTGCTCCAGCCCGGCCAGGATGCCCGCGAGCGGCCCCACGCCGCCCGGCACGGGATCGGGCAGGACCGGCCCGTCGAACACCCCCGCAAACCGCGCCGGATCGCCGTTGGCACTGAGCGCCAGCCCGGCCGGGCATTGCGGCGCCACGCGCGCCGCGATCCGCGCCAGGAGGGGCCGTCCCCCGAGGGGCAGCAGGGTCTTGTCGACCCCGCCCATCCGCCGCCCGAGGCCGCCCGCGAGGATCAGGCCGAGAACGGACCCCGCCACCGCGCGCCTACTCGAAGACGATCTTCGGCGCCGAGCGGGCAGGGCCCGCGCCGGAGAGGTTCGCCCAGAGGGACGCGGCGATCTCGCGGTAGACCTTGGCCTGCGGCCCCTCGGGATCGGTCGCCACCACCGGGCGACCGGCATCCGAGGTCTCGCGGATCGTCATGTTGAGGGGCACCTCGCCGAGGAACGGCACGCCGAGGCGCTGCGCCTCGTTGCGCGCGCCGCCATGCCCGAAGATGTGCGAGGCGTGGCCGCAATTCGGGCAGATGAAGGTCGCCATGTTCTCGACGATGCCGAGGATCGGCACCGCAACCTTCTTGAACATCGTCACCCCGCGCCGGGCGTCGATGAGCGCGAGGTCCTGCGGCGTCGAGACGATCACGGCGCCCGAGAGCGGGGTCGCCTGCGCCATGGTGAGCTGCGCGTCGCCCGTACCGGGGGGCATGTCCACGAGAAGCACGTCGAGTTCGCCCCAGAGCACGTCGCGCAGCATCTGCGTGATCGCCGACTGGACCATCGGGCCGCGCCAGATCATCGCCGCCTCGGGCTCGATCAGGAAGCCGATCGACATGACCTTCAGGCCGTAGCCGACCATCGGCTCCATCGCCTTGTTGTCGACCACGGTGGGCTTGCCGGTGAGGCCGAACAGCTTCGGCACCGAGGGGCCGTAGATGTCGGCGTCGAGGAGGCCGACCTTCAGCCCCTGCGCCTGGAGGGCGAGGGCGAGGTTGCAGGCGGTGGTGGACTTGCCGACGCCGCCCTTGCCCGAGGCCACCGCCACGATGTGGCGCACGCCCGGCAGCTTCGGCCCCTGCTGCGGCGGGGCGCCGGGCCGGGGCGGGGCGACGGGGGGCGGGCTCACCGGGCGCGGGGCGGCGCTGCTCTGCGCCGGATGGCTCCCGTCGCGCTCGGAGGTGAGGCTCGCGAACACGCCGGAGACGCCCGGCATCTGCAGGACACGGCCCTCCGCCTGACGCCGCACCGGCTCGAACTTCTCGGCCTCGGAGGCGTCCACGAGGATCGAGAACATGACCCGGTTGGTCGGATCGACCACGACCTGGGAGAGGCGGCCGGAGCCGGGCAGGGTGGTGCCGGCGGCGTCGATCGTCACCGATTGCAGGGCGCGCAGCACGTCGTCGCGGGTGATGGCCAAGGTCAGGGGCTCCGAAACTCGTTTGTCTCCATCTATACGCGCCCGAGCGAAACACCACCCTGGCGCGCGGCCTGAACCAACCGGAGCCTCGCCCGTTGAAGACGCGAATCCGGGCCAGCCCCTCAGGCTGGTCCCCGTCGAGGCAGGAGTTACGCCGTGCACGAGAACCATCGCGACCACGAGGGCGCCAAGAAGCTGTTCGAACTCATCAAGGACGTGAAGGTCGCGATGATGACCACCGTCGACACCGACGGCACGCTGAACAGCCGGCCGATGTGGAACAACGACATCGATCCGAACGGCGACCTGTGGTTCTTCACCAAGCTCCACTCGCCGAAGACGGCCGAGATCAGCCGGGACAACCAGGTGAACCTCGCCTACTCGGACCCGTCGAGCCAGAACTACGTGTCGGTCGCCGGCAAGGCCGAGGTGATCCGCGACCAGGCGCTCATCGACGAGAAGTGGAATGCCAGCCTGAAGACGTGGTTTCCCAACGGCAAGGACGATCCCGAGGTCGCCCTGATCCGCGTCTGCCCCGAGAAGGGCGAGTACTGGGACAGCCCGAACGCCACGATGCTGCACCTCTACGGCACCGTGAAGGCCGCCCTCACCGGCGAGAGCCCGAAGACCGAGACCAAGAAGGTCGGCCTGTCGTAGTCACCACCGCCTCTCCCTCCCCCGCAAAGGGGGAGGGACAACGCGCCGGGCATTGACGCGGGGCGTGAATCCATGCGCCCTCCCTCTCCCCCGGCGCGACCCGAAGTCCCGAAAAAATGCTCGATCTGGCGAAGCGGGTGTACGACCACAGCTTCCGCATCGATCCGATCGTGCGGTCGCTCCTCGATACGGATTTCTACAAGCTCCTGATGGCGCAGACGATCCTGCGCCGGCACCCGCAGGTCGAGACGACCTTCGGCATCGCCAACCGCACCGCCCGGGTGCGCATCGCCGACGAGGTCGATGAGGGGCTGCTGCGGGAGCAACTGGACCATGCCCGCTCCCTGCGCCTCTCGAAGGGCGAGGTGACGTGGCTGCGGGGCAACGTGTTCCGGGGCCAGGGCCGCATCCTCGAACCCGACTTCGTGGCGTGGTTCGAGACGTTCCGCCTGCCGGAGTACGAGCTCGCCACCCGCGACGGGCAATACGAACTGACCTTCCACGGCCCCTGGGTCGAGACCACGATGTGGGAGGTGCCGGCGCTGGCCATCCTCAACGAGTTGCGGGCGCGCTCGGTGCTGCGCGGGCTCGGCAAGCTGACGCTGCAGGTGCTCTATGCCCGCGCCATGACCCGCGTGTGGGAGAAGATCGAGCGGCTGCAGCGCCTGCCCGACCTCTCCATCGCCGATTTCGGCACGCGGCGGCGCCACGGCTTCCTGTGGCAGGATTGGTGCGTGCAGGCGATGGCCGAGGGCTTGGGCGAGCCGCGCTTCCTCGGCACCTCGAACTGCCTGATCGCCGCCAAGCGCGAGGTCGAGCCGGTGGGCACCAACGCCCACGAATTGCCGATGGTCTACGCCGCGCTCGCCCCCGACGACGACGCCCTGGCGGCGGCGCCCTACGCGGTGCTGGCCGACTGGCAGAAGGATTACGCGGGCAACCTGCGCATCGTCCTGCCCGACACCTACGGCACCACCGGCTTCCTCGCCAACGCCCCCGACTGGGTGGCCGACTGGACCGGCATCCGCATCGACTCGAAGGACCCGATCGAGGGCGGGGAGGAGGCGATCCGCTTCTGGCAGGAGCACGGGCGCGACCCCCGCGACAAGCTCGCGATCTTCTCCGACGGGCTCGACATCGCCGAGATCGAGCGCATCCATGCCCGCTTCCACGGGCGGATGCGCATCGGCTACGGCTGGGGCACCCTGCTCACCAACGATTTCCGGGGCCTGATGCCGGACGGGCGGCTCGATCCGATCTCCGTCGTCTGCAAGGTCATCGACGCGAACGGCCACCCCACGGTGAAGCTCTCCGACAACCCGACCAAGGCGCAGGGCCCCGCCGACGAAATCGCCCGCTACCGCCGCGTGTTCGGGGTGGGCGAACAGGCCGCCCTTCCCGTTCTGGTCTGAGCGCGCGCAGCGGGTATAAGGTCGACCACGACGGGCCCGAGACGGCCCGCGCGGGAGGACAATCTGATGGGTATGAACCGCCGCTCGCTCCTCGGCGCCGCCGGCCTCGCGCTGGGCGCGCCGGCTTTGAACGCGGTGCAGGCGGCCGAGACGCCGGCCCCGGCGGTCAAGGCCCCGCCGCCTCCACCCGTGACGAAGATCCTCGCGGAGTTCATCCGCGGCTCCACCTATGATTCTCTGCCGGAGAACGTCCGCCGGGAGGGCGTGCGCAGCTTCCTGAACTGGGTGGGCGTCGCCATCGGCGGCTCGCACCACGAGACCCTGGATATCGCGGTCTCGGCGCTGCAGCCTTTCTCCGGGCCGCCGCAGGCAAGCCTGTTCGGCCGCACCGAGCGGTTCGACATCATGAACGCCGCCTTCCTCAACGGCGTGTCGAGCCACATCTTCGACTTCGACGACACCCACCTGAAGACGATCATCCATCCGGCCGGGCCGGTCGCCTCGGCGATCCTGGCCTATGCCGAGATGAAGCCCGTCTCCGGCAAGGACTTCCTCGACGCGCTGGTGGTGGGCATCGAGGTCGAGTGCCGCATCGGCAACATGGTCTATCCGAACCATTACGATGCCGGCTGGCACATCACCGGCACCTGCGGGCCGTTCGGCGCCGCCGCCGCCGCCTCGAAGCTGATGGGGCTCACCGAGGAGCAGACGATCTACGCGCTCGGCCTCGCCGCCTCGCAGCCGGTGGGCCTGCGCGAGTCGTTCGGCTCCATGAACAAGAGCTTCAACCCCGGCCGCGCCGCCGCCAACGGCTTGTTCGCGGCGATCCTGGCCGCGAAGGGCTTCACGTCCTCGGAGAAGATGATCGAGGTCCGCCGGGGCTGGGCGCAGACCATCTCCACCAAGCAGGACTGGTCGCAGATCACCGACGGGCTGGGGAGCCGCTACGAGAGCGCGCTCAACACCTACAAGCCCTTCGCCTGCGGCATCGTCATGCATCCGGCGATCGACGCGGCGATCCAGATCCGCGACGAGGACCACGTGAAGCCGGAGGACATCAAGTCCGTGGACCTCAAGGTCCATCCGCTGGTGCTGGAGCTGACGGGCAAGACCACGCCGAAGACCGGTCTGGAGGGCAAGTTCAGCATCTACCACGCGGTGGCGGTGGCCTTCGTGGAGGGCGCGGGCGGCGAGAAGCAGTTCAGCGACCGGGCGGTGAACGACCCCCGCGTCGTGGCGCTGCGGAGCAAGGTGAACCCGGTGGTCACGCCGGGCGTCGACCCGGCGCAGGTGGACATGATCGTGACGCTGAACGACGGCCGCACGATCCACCGCCACATCGACCACGCCATCGGCAGCGTCGAGAAGCCGATGACGGACGCCCAGCTCGAAGCGAAGTTCAAAGACCTCGCGGACGGCATCCTCCCCGCCACCCAGGCGAACCGCGTGCTCGCCCTGTGCCGCTCCCTGCCCGACCTGAAGGACGCGGGCGAGGTCGCGCGGGCGGGGGTGCAGGGGGCGTGAGCCCCACCCGTTAAACGTGTGTTGACCGGCCCCGGGCCGGTCGGCACTCTGCCGGCATGGGTGAATTCGATCCGGCGAAGGTTCGCGAGATCAGCCTCGATTCGGTCCACCGCGTCGCGGGCCGCTCGGCCAGCGACGCGAAGGCCGAACTCGGCCTGGATTGGATGCAGGATCTCGTCTGGCACATCACGATCGTGCAGGAGGACGAGGATCCGCCCCTCCATCCGGCCGCGAAGAGCCGGATCCGGCGGACCATTCGCGATGTCCTCGTGAATGGCGGGGACAAACATTACCCCTTCGTCCGCTTCCTCTCCCGAAGCGACGTGACCGCCGACCTCCGTGCTCGACCCCTCTGAGCTGCTGGCGCTCGCGCGCGATCTGGCCGGGCGTGGTTCGGCCCGGGACGGCGAATTGAGGCGGTCGATCTCGACCGCGTATTACGCCCTGTTCCATGCGACCCTGAAGGCGGCGGCGGAACGGTTTGTGGGGCGGGCCGGCCGTGCGAGCCCGGCCTACGGGCTGCTCTACCGGGGATTCTCCCACGGGCGGATGAGGGAGATCTGCATCGCCATCGAGCGGCCGACCCTCTCCCGCCGGTATCGGGAAATCCTCGGGCGCGACGTGGCATCCGAGGCGGCGAGGGAATTCGCGGAGAACTTCCACCGCCTCCAGGCTCTCAGGCACGCCGCCGATTACGATCCGCAGGCCGTCTTCAGGCCGGCGGACGCGCAGGATGTCTGCGACTCGGCGGATCGCGCGATGCAGGCGCTCGCCCGGATCGACGCCCCCGAAGCCACGGACCTGCTCGCCCTCCTGCTGGTCGATTCGCGCGCCTGACGGCTGAGCTTCATCCGGCTGGGATCGTTTTCGCCTCCCGGTCGGTTCCTCAGCCGGCGCCCCGGCCCCGGTCGGCGCCACGTGTGGCGTCGTGGGGGCTCGTGGGTCGTCGATGGTGAACAGGAGCAGTGCGGGGCTCGGCATGGATGGTCCGTCGATCCGGCCCCGTCCGACCCGCGTCGCCGCCGCCGAGCGGCCCAAGGCGGCGCTCGCCTCGCCCCTCGTGATCGGGGCCATTCTCGTGGCCGGGCTGTATTTCGGCCGCGAGATCTTCATCCCCATCGCCATCGCCCTGCTGCTGTCCTTCGTCCTCGGACCGCTGGTGAACTATCTGCGCCGCTGGCGCCTGCCGCGCCTCGTCGCCGTGGGGCTCACTGTCCTGATGACCCTCGGCATCGTCGGGGCGCTGGGGACGCTGATCGGCATCCAGGTCGCCGACCTCGCCGGAGACGTGCCCCGCTACCGCGCCACGATCGAGCGCAAGCTCGACAGCCTGCGCGACAGCCCCGCCGGGCGCATGACCGACTACGTCGCCAATATCGGCCGGGCGATCCACAACGCCGGCAACGCCGAGACGCAGCCGAAGCCCGCCGCCTCGCCCCCGCCCGCGAAGGGGGAGCCCCCGCAAGAGCGCAAGCCGATGCTGGTGGAGATGACGGCGACCCCGCCGAGCCCGCTGGAGACCGCGAGCACGCTGCTCTCGCCGATCATGCAGCCGCTCGCCACCCTCGGCATCGTCTTCGTGGTGCTGCTCTTCGTGCTGATGCAGCGCGAGGACCTGCGCGACCGGCTGATCCGGCTGGCGGGCTCGCGCGACCTCCACCGCACCACGGTGGCGATGGACGACGCCGCCAAGCGGCTCTCGCGCTACTTCGTGGCGCAGCTCGCTCTCAACACCGCCTTCGGCGTGGTGATCGGCGTCGGGCTGTACCTGATCGGGGTGCCGAACCCGGTCCTGTGCGGGATCGTCTCGGCGCTGATGCGCTTCGTGCCCTATCTCGGCGCCTTCCTCTCGGCCCTGCTGCCGATGCTGCTGGCCGCCGCGATCGAGCCGGGCTGGAACATGACCATCGCCACCGCGATCCTGTTCCTGATCCTCGAACCGATCACCGGGCAGGTGATCGAGCCGATGCTCTACGGCCAGTCGACCGGCCTCTCGCCCACCGCCGTGCTGGTCTCGGCGCTGTTCTGGACGTGGCTGTGGGGGCCGGTGGGCCTGCTGCTCTCGACGCCGCTCACCGCCTGCCTCGTGGTGCTCGGGCGCCATGCCGACCATCTCGAGTTCCTCGACGTGCTGTTCGGCGACAGGCCCGCGCTGACACCCGTGCAGAACTTCTATCAACGCATCCTCGCGGGCGACTCCGAGGAGGTTTTGGGCCATGCCGAGCTGATCCTGCAGCATTGCTCCCTCTCGTCGTATTACGAGGACGTGGTGCTGAAGGCGCTCGAGCTGGCGGCCGGGGACGCGGCGCGCGGCGTCCTCACCCCCGCCCAGAAGAGCGCCATGCGCGGCACGCTCTCCGAACTCATCGACGACCTCGCCGACCGGGCGGACGGCCCCGTCGAGGGCGGGCACAGGGACAAGCCGGCCGCCGACGCCTGCGAGGCCGAAGGCGCCTGCAGCCCCCTGCCGGTGCATCCGATTCCCGGCGACCTGCCGGAGGGCTGGACCCGCGAGGGCGCGGTGCTCTGCGTCTCCGGCCGGGGCTTCCTGGATGCCGCCGCCGTGGCGATCCTGGCGCAGATCCTCGCCAAGCGGGGCATCGGCGCGCGGACGGTGCCCTTCTCCGAGACCGCCTCGGCCCGGCTCTCCCGGCTCGATCCGGGGGCGGCGCGGATCGCCTGCGTCGTGTCCATCGCCCATGGCGGCGAGCCGCAGCACCTCAACCGGCTCATCGCCCGCCTGCGGCAGCGCATGCCCGCCGTGCCGGTGCTCGCCGGGCTGTGGCTCGCCGGGCAGGAGGAGCGGCGCCCGACCGTCACCCTCGACGCGGACATCACCGCCGGCTCCCTGCACGAGGCGGTGGAGGCGGTGCTCGCCGCCGCCGAGGCGGACGCGAAGGCCGCCCCGCGACCCCGGCAGGAGGCGCCCGCGCCGGCGGCTCTGGCCCCCTCAGTCGTAGGGCAGGGGGCTTGACGCCGGGGACCCGCGCCAGCCTTCGTCTGACCGCCGGCGGGCCGCCGGCCCGTCGGAGCACTCCCCGCATGAGCGTCGTCGAACTCGGCCGGTTCATGGAAGACCTCGCCCACGCCTCGGGCAAGGCGATCCTGCCGTTCTTCCGGGCGCAATTCGCCCTGGAGGACAAGGCGCGGGGCGGCGCGCCGTTCGATCCGGTAACGGAGGCCGACCGGGCGGCGGAGGTCGTCCTGCGGGCGATGATCGGCAAGGCCTTCCCCGGCCACGGCATCCTCGGCGAGGAGTTCGGCACCGAGCGGGAGGATGCGGAATGCGTCTGGGTGCTCGATCCCATCGACGGCACCCGCGCCTTCATCGCCGGCCTGCCGACCTGGGGCACGCTGATCGGCCTCACCCGCCACGGGGTGCCGGTGCGCGGGCTGATGCACCAGCCCTACCTGAACGAGATCTTCACAGGCGACGGGCGAACGGCGCGGCTGCGCGGCCCGGCCGGGGAGCGCACCCTGCGCACCCGCCGCTGCGGCGACCTCGCCCAGGCGCTCCTGGCCACCACCGACCCGCGCCTGTTCGCCGAGGGCGAGGAGGCCGACCGCTTCCGCTCCCTGGAGGGGCGGGTGCGCCTCTCCCGCTACGGCACCGATTGCTACGCCTATTGCATGCTCGCGGCGGGGCAGGTCGACCTCGTGGTCGAGGCCGGGCTGAAGCCCTACGACATCTGCGCGCTGATCCCGATCATCGAGGGCGCGGGCGGGCGCGTCACCGCCTGGGACGGCGGTTCCGCCGCCAAGGGGGGCAGGGTGGTCGCGGCGGGCGACCCTCGGCTGCACGAGGCGGCCCTCAAGGTGCTGAACCCGTGAGGGGCACGATGGGCGGTCCGTGCTGCTGAGCCTCCTCCTCGCCACCGCGAGCCTATGGGGCAGCCTGCACGCCGCCCTGCCGTCGCGCCCCTTCCTTCCGCCGGCGAGTCCGGCTCCGGCCGAGGCGCCGCGCTTCGACCCGGCGACGCGGGCGGTGTCGAACTGGCACGCGCAGACGGCCGAGTCGCTACGGCCCAGGGCGCTGGCCCTCACGGCGAGCCTCAGCAAGGACCCTCCCTACGTCGCCCGCTGCGTGCGGCTCAACAACGGCTGGTGCATCAAGTCGGCCCGCTGGACCGGCGAGATCGGCGCGGACGGGGAGGGGCACACGGCCTTCGCCACCCTGGACGACGGGGCGGACGCCGCCGCGCGGCTCCTGCGCCGATATTACCGCGACTACGACCGCCGCAGCGCGCTGGCCATCGTGCGCCGCTGGGCGCCCTCCGAATGCCGCAGCGCCGCCCCGAGCGCGGGCCGGGCATCCGTCGCGACGCCCGCCGTCTCGGCTTCGCTGGCGCCGCGCGGGCTCGGCAAGACCCTGCGCGCCCGCTTCCTCGCCCGCCACCGGCCGGGCGGCGCCCCCCGCGTCGCGGTGGCGCGGCGCGCGCCTGCGGGGGCCCTGCGGGTCCAGCCCTGGTCGCCCCTCGCCCGCCTCGGCGGCCGCCCCCGCGCCCGCATCGCCGCGCCCCGTCCGGTGGCCGACATCGCCTCCGGCATCGGGACGACGGCGACCCCCGCCCCGCGCCCGGTCGCGGACCCGTCCGCGCTGCTGTCGGGCGGGCGGGTGCCGAGCGCGGACAGGATGGTGGCGGAATCGGCGCTGCTGCCGGCCATCGCCGCCGGCCTGCCGGTCCTCGACCTGCGCCTGCCGGCCCCCCTGTGCTCCGGCGACGAGGTGCGCATCAATGCCTATGCCGCGCGGATCGCGGGCAGCGTCGGCGTGAAGCCGGGCGACGACCTGCACCTGTTCGCCCCAGACGGATCGCCCCTGCCGAACCTCGCCGCCGTCATGCTCGTCATGTCGGCGGTGGAACTCGGCACCCTCCGCGCCGGGCCGGACCTCGTGGCGGGCGCGATCGGCCGGCTCACGCAGGAACAATCGGCCTCGGCGCAGCAATAGGCGGGCGCGCCCTTGCGACGGCGCCCCGGCCGCGCCACCTCACGCCCGCGATCCCTCCCCCCGAGCTTGTCGGCCCTTGGCCCCTCCCGCACACACTCTCGCCTCCCGCGCCGGCTCGGCCCTGCGTGCCTTCGCCGAGGCGTCCCAGGACCTCCTCGTCCAGCCGACGCTCCGCCTCGGCGTCACTGGCCTCGCCCGCTCGGGCAAGACGGTGTTCACCACGGCGCTGATCCACCACCTCGTGGAGACCCACGCCCTGCCGGCCTTCGCCGTCGCGCAGGAGGGGCGCCTGCGCCGCGCCCGGCTCGTGCCCCAACCCGACGACGACGTGCCGCGCTTCCCCTTCGAGGAGCATTTCGCGACCCTCACCGAGGCCCGCGTGTGGCCGCGCTCCACCGACCGGATCAGCCAGTTCCGCCTGGAGATCGCCTACGAGCGCGCCGCCGGCTGGCGCTCCGGCCCGGCGACGCTGATGCTCGACGTGGTCGATTACCCCGGCGAATGGCTCCTCGACCTCGCCCTCATCGAGACCGATTACGTGGCGTGGTCGCGCTCGACCATCGCCGGCACGCGGCGGCCCGGCCGCGCTGCCATCGCCGCCCCGTGGCTCGCCGCCCTCCAGGGCTTCGATCCGGCCTCGCCCCTGGACGAGGTCGCCGCCGAGCGGGCGAGCGACGCGTTCAAGACCTACCTCTCGGCGCTGCGGGCCGGGCCGGAGGCGGTGGCCACCACCCCGCCGGGGCGGTTCCTGATGCCGGGCGACCTCGCCGGCTCCCCGGCGCTGACCTTCGCCCCCCTCGACCGCCTGCCCGACACCATCGACCCGGACAGCCTCGCCGGGCTGATGCAGCGCCGGTTCGAGGCCTACAAGTCCAAGGTCGTGACGCCCTTCTTCCGCGACCATTTCCAGCGGGTCGACCGGCAGATCGTGCTGGTCGACGTCCTCTCGGCGGTGGATGCCGGCCCGACCGCCCTCGCCGAGCTGGAAGAGGCCATCGACGCGGTTCTGCTCAGCCTCAACATCGGCCGCAACTCGATCCTGTCGCGCCTCTTCGCCCCCCGTGCCGACCGGGTGCTGTTCGCCGCCACCAAGGCCGACCACCTCCACCAGACCAGCCACGACCGGCTCGACGCGCTGCTGCGCCTCCTCGTCTCCCGCGCCATGCGCCGCACGGAAGCGGCAGGCGCCCGCGTCGGCACGGTGGCGCTGGCCTCCGTGCGGGCGACCCGCGAAACCACCGTCCACGACGACGGGGAGGTGCTGCGCGCGGTGGCGGGCACGCCCGAGGCCGGGGAGGTGGTCGGCGACGAGACCTTCGACGGCCAGAGCGAGGCGGCGGTCTTCCCCGGCGAGTTGCCCGCCCGGCCGGAGGCGGTGCTGGAGGGCGCCGTCGAGCCCGGCTCCCTGCGCTTCCCGCGCTTCCGCCCGCCGCTCGTCCGGCCGGATGCCCTCGGCCGCCCCGGCCACCTGCCGCAGATCCGCCTCGACCGGGCGATGCAGTTCCTGATCGGCGACCGGCTCGCCTGACCCTCTCGGATCCCTCGCGATGACCTCAGGCCAGAAACCCCGCGCCTTCCGCCTGTCCCCGGAGCCGCCGCCCGGCCCCGGCTTCGCGCCGCCGCCGGAGCGCGCCGCCCCCGCCCCGGTGATCGTGGAGGAGCCCTTCGAGATCGTGGACGCCGCCGACGGCGTGCCCGTGCCCGTGGCGCCGAAGAGCCGGTCCCCCTGGGGGGCGCTGTTCTGGTCGGCGGCGGGCGGCCTCGTCTCCCTCGGGATCGGCCTCTCCCTCGAGCGGATGATCGCCGACCTGTTCCAGGCCGCGCCCTGGCTCGGCTGGGTGGCGCTGGCCCTGCTCGGCCTCGCGCTGCTGGCGCTCGCGGTCATCCTCGGGCGGGAACTCGTGGGCCTGCGGCGGGAGAAGCGGATCGAGCGCCTGCGCCAATCGGCCATCGACGCCATCGCCACCCGCGACCATTCCGGGGCGCTGGCCGTGGTGAAGGAGGTCTCCGCCCTCTATGCCGGCCGCGACCGGCTGAGTGCCGCCCGCGCCCGCCTCGACGCCTCGGCGGATGCGATCCTCGACGTGGACGACCGGATCGGCCTCGCGGAGCGGGAATTGCTGACCGATCTCGACCGGCAGGCGCGCAACGCCATCGCGGCGACGGCCAAGCAGGTCTCGGCGGTGACGGCGTTGAGCCCCCGCGCCATCGTGGACGTCGCCTTCGTGCTGTTCGCGGGCGTGCGGCTGCTGCGCCGGATCGCGACGATCTACGGCGGACGGCCGGGCTTCCTCGGGTTCCTGCGGCTCGCGCGCTCGGCGCTGGCGCATCTCACCGTGACCGGCGGCATGGCGGTCGGCGAGAGCATGATGCAGCAGGTGCTGGGGCTCGGCCTCGCGGCCCGCGTCTCGGCCAAGCTCGGGGAGGGGGTGATGAACGGGCTGATGACCGCCCGGTTCGGCCTCGCGGCTTTAGCCGTGTGCCGCCCGCTGCCCTTCGTGCGCATCGAGCCGCCGCGCCTCACCGACGTCGCCGGGGAATTGCTGCGTCCGGGCGAGGAGAAGGACGCGTGAGGGGGCCCCTCCCGAGGGGGGAGGGGCCGGCGCCGCTCAGCGCTTGAACTTGCCGTCGTACTTGAACTCCGGCGCGGACTTCAGCTGGTCCTTGCTGGCGCCGATGATCGCCTTCCACTTCTTGGCGTCGGCATCGTAGCCCAGCGCCACGGAATCGGGGGCCACGACCACGTAGCGCTCGCCCATGCCGAGGAAGCCGCCGACGGACAGGATGTAGCCCGCCAGCTTCTGGCTCTCGATCACGAGGTCCTTGATCTCGCCGACGGTGTTGTTCTGCGCGTCCGTGACGTTCAGGCCGATCAGATTGTAGCTGAGCACCGCGTCCTGCGGGACGTTGACGAACTTCGGCGCCACGGTCGGCGGGGTGGCATTGTGTTCGGCGGCCAGGGCGGGACCGGCGAGCAGCACGGCGGCGAGCGAGGCAAGGACGAGACGGCGCATGGAATTCTCCAACCACCCGGAACGGGCGGCATAGAATGGCCCGTTCGCGCCGATCGTTCCGCCGCCTGACGGAAATGTTAATGGCCGGAACATGGAACCGAACCGAGCTTCGCCGAGGGCCGGCGAGGACGCCTAGTTCGCCGGGGCGGGCTCCGGCTTCGGCTCGGACTTCGCCTGCACCTCGATGTCCCGGTCGAGGCCGCTCTCCACCTTGAACTCGCGGGTGAAGACCTGCCCGTCGTGGCGGGCGATGAGGACGTAGTCGCCCTCGGCCAGCGTCACCTGCGGGAAGGCGCCGATCGCCTCGCGGATCGTGTCGCCGCCCGGCGTCAGCACGGAGAAGGCGGTGCCCGCGAAGGCCTCGGCGCCGGGGGTGGCCACCAGCTTCAGGGTGACGGTCGCTGCCCGGTGGTTGAGGGTCGCCTCCGTGACCTTGCCGTTCTCGACCTTGAGGTCGGCGCGCTGGATGGCGTTCGATTCCCCGTAGGTCGAGACCACGTGGTAGGTGCCCTCGGGCAGGCGCAGCAACTCGCCCGTGTGGATGCCCGAGCGCACGAGGCGCCCTTCCGAGTTCGTCCCCACCGGCACGAAGACCGAGAAGCTCAGCTGGTCCGGCGGGATCTTGGTGTCGCCCACCGCGCCGGAGAGCTTCAGCGCCCCGGCCGCGATCCGCAGCGTGTCGCTGGCGGCCTGCCCGCCGAGGACGATGCGCTTCGAGGCGCTGGCGAATCCGTAGGTCACGGTGGCGACGTAGGCCCCCGGCGGCAGGGTGAAGTGCGGCTCGGCCTCGGTGGAGCGGGCGACGATCGCCGGCCGCGCGCCCTCGCCCCGGTCATCGAAGATCCGCCATGCGAGGCCATCGCGCAGGGGCGTGCCGCTGCCGGTGAAGATCGCCGACAGGGTGAGTTGCGCGTCGGGCTCGGCCGGGGGGAGGGAGGGCGGCAGCGCGGGGCTGGTGATGGAGGGCGTCAGCAGCGGCGTGCCCGTGCCGGGCACGAGGCTCTGCTGCGCGGGGGCCGGGGCGGGCACGAGCGCCATCGCCAGAGCCGCCGGCAGAATGCCCCGCCTCGTCCGCCGTCCCGTGCCCATGCCGTCCGTCCTCTCGCCCGCCGCCGCCCCTGTGCCGCGCGACCATGGCGGCGGCAAGGCCGCACCTTTCGCCCGGCGGCGCCCCGTGCGACACCCGCCGGAGACGCCGCGACCTCCTTCGGACGGGAGCCATGACCGCAACGCTCGACCTCCTGCGCACCCGCCGCTCGGTGCCGCCGCCCCTCCTCGACGGGCCGGGCCCCACCGTGGACGAGATGCAGACCCTGCTCACCCTCGCCGCGCGGGTGCCGGACCACGGCAAGCTCGCCCCCTGGCGGT
Source organism: Methylobacterium litchii (assembly GCF_038442315.1). Lineage (NCBI taxonomy): Bacteria > Pseudomonadati > Pseudomonadota > Alphaproteobacteria > Hyphomicrobiales > Methylobacteriaceae > Methylobacterium > Methylobacterium litchii. Next base: position 215,305 of record NZ_JBBXMY010000008.1, read on the forward strand.
TCATCGTCATCGCGGGCGAGGCGCGGGCGCGGGTCGGCGAGATCATCGCCGCCGCCTTCGCCGCCGACAACCCCGAGGCCGGGCCGGACCGGCTCGACCAGGAGCGCCGCCGCCTGCAGCACGCGCCGGTCGTCGTCGCCATCGTGTCGCGGGCGGGGCCGCACGTGAAGATCCCGGAATGGGAGCAGGTGCTCTCGGCCGGGGCGGTCTCGATGAACCTCGTCGTCGCCGCCAACGCCATGGGCTACGCCACCTCCTGGCTCACCGAGTGGCACGCCTACGACCGGCGGGTGCTCGACGCGCTGGGCCTCGCGCCGCAGGAACGTCTCGCGGGCTACGTGCATATCGGGAAGGGGCGGGAGATCCCCTCGGACCGGCCCCGGCCGGCGCTCGCCGACATCGTCACCACCCTGTGAGGCCTTCGTGCATTACGATCTCGACCTGCCCCGCGACGCTCGCAGCCTGCCTCACAACCCGCTGAAGGCCATCGTCGCGCCCCGGCCCATCGGCTGGATCAGCGCCATGGACAAGCAGGGCCGCCTGAACCTCGCGCCCTACTCGTTCTTCAACGCGGTGGGCGATGCCATGGTGGCCTTCTCGTCCTCCGGGCGGAAGGACGCCATGACCTTCGCGGAGGAGGGGGGCGAGTTCGTGTGCAGCCTCGCCACCTGGGACCTGCGCGACGGCATGAACGATTCCTCCGCGCCCCTGCCCCGCGGGGAGAGCGAGTTCGCCTTCGCCAAGCTGGAGACGGCGCCCTCGCAGAAGGTCCGCCCCCCGCGCGTGGCCGCCTCGCCCGCCGCCCTCGAATGCCGCTGGCTGCAGACGGTGCCGCTGGTGCCCCTCGGCGGCGGCGAGGCCGAGAACTTCCTCGTGATCGGGCAGGTGGTCTCGATCTACGTCGAGGACCGCTTCGTCGCGGACGGCATGGTCGATACCGGCGCGATGCATCCGATCATGCGCGGCGGCTATTTCGACTACTTCCACGTCACGGCCGAAAGCCGCTTCACCATGCGGCGCCCGAAGGGGGCGGCGGAGTTCACCGAACGTTAGCGGCGTAAGCCCCCGTTAAGTCCCCGTCATCCTTGAGGCTTTGTTTACCATAGCGGGAGCAGGGTCGGCCGGTCCCACCTGACTGGCCGACGCCGGATGTTCCTGTTCACCACCACGGCCAGCCCCCCGGAGATTCCGACGCCCCCGGCCCTCGTGCGCCCGGCGCCGGCGCCGGTCGTGCAGGCGATCCGCGACGGGGCGAGCGCCACGGGGGTCGGATTCGACTACCTCCTCGCCACCGCCCGCCGCGAATCGGCCCTCGACCCCTCCGCCAAGGCGCCGACCTCCTCGGCCACGGGGCTGTTCCAGTTCATCGAGCAGACCTGGCTCGGGACGATGAAGAACGCCGGCCCGCAGCTCGGCCTGCAGGCCGAGGCGGATGCCATCTCCCGGCAATCCGACGGCACCTACGCCGTGGCCGACCCCGGCCAGAAGCAGGCGATCCTCGACCTGCGGCGCGACCCGAAGGTCGCCGCCGTCCTCGCCGGGGCGCTGACCCAGAAGAACGCGCAGGCGCTCCAGGCGGCCCTGGGCCACGAGCCGACGCCGGGGGACCTCTACGCCGCCCACGTCCTCGGGGCGAAGGGCGCGGCGAGCCTCATCGGCACCGCCAAGACCTTCCCGGAGCGCGCCGCCGCCCTCGACCTGCCCGAGGCGGCGGCCGCCAACCGCGCCCTGTTCTACGACCGCACCGGCCGCCCGCGCACGGCCGCCGAGCTCTACGCCAGCCTCGCGGCGGCGGCGCAGGGCGCGGCGCAGGGCGCGAATCCCGTCGTGGTGCTGTCCCGTCCCGAGGGGGGCGAGGTGCCCGCCTCCGCCACCGCCTACGCCATGACGGCGACGGCCTTCGGCGGCGGATCGGACCTGCGCAGCCTGTTCCAGACCGACCGCCGCGTCACCGCCACCGACGCCGCCGCCAAGCTCTGGCAGGGGCGCAGTGCCGGCACCGCCACGGCCCGGCCGGCGCCCTCCTACTTCCCGCGCTCCGACGAAGGCCCGAGCGCCGCCCCGGCGGCGATGCTGGCCTCGGCCGATCCCGAGGATGTCCCGGCGACGACGGGCAGCCTCGCGGACAGGCCGGTGCCGCCCGGCCCGGCCCTCGTCCACGCGCCCCTGCCGCCCCGCCGCCCGGCGGAGTTCGGCGCGGCCCCCCTTCCAAATTCCCTGTTCGCGCCCCGGAGAGGCCCATGATCAAGAAGTCCATGATCATCCGCCAATTCCTGGCCCTGACCCTGAACGCCCCGGCCGACCGCCGGGCGCAGGGCGGGGCGGCGCTGGCGCGGGCCTATCTCTACGGCGACCTCGACGCCGACGCCCTCTGGGAGGCCAAGACGGCGCTGCTCAGCCTCCTCGACGACCCGGCCCCCTCGGTGCGCCGGGCGCTCGCGGAGGTCTGCGCCGATTCCGCCCGCAGCCCGCGCCCCATCGTGGTCGCCCTGTCCTGCGATGCGTTCGCGGTGGCCGAGCCGATTCTCTCACGCTCCCCCGTCCTCACCGAGGCCGACCTCGTGGAGGCGGCGGCCCTCGGCGACGAGGACGCGCGGGCGGCCATCGCCCGGCGCCATCACCTCACCCCCGCCGTCTCGGGGGCGCTCGCCGAGATCGCCGACCTGCCGACCCTCGTGGCGCTGGCGGGCAACCCGACCGCGCGGATCACCGGGGGGCGGCTCCTGCGGATGATCGAGCGCTTCGGCCACGAGGCCGACCTGCGCGAGGCGCTGCTCGCCCGCCACGACCTGCCGCCGGAGGTGCGCCACGCCGTGGCGGTCGCCCTGGCCCGCAGCCTGTCGGCCTTCGCCACCGAGCGCGGCTGGCTCGGGGAGGCGCGCTGCGAGCGCATGAACCGCGAGGTCGCGGAGCGGACGGCCCTCGATCTTAGCGCCGGGGCCGGCGCGGCGGCGACGTCCCGCCTCGTGAGCTACCTGCGCGCGAGCCACCAGCTCAATGCCGGGCTGATCCTGCGGGCGATCCTGTCCGGCCGGATCGAGTTCGCCCAGACCGCCTTCGCCGACCTGTCGGGCCTCGACCATGCGAGCGTCGCCCGCGCCATGCGCGATCCCCGCGCCGTCGCGGACCTGCACGAGAAGGCGGGCCTGCCCGCGCCGCTCCTGCCGGCGATGCACGCGGTGCTCGCCGCGTGGCGGGACACCGCCCCCACGGCGGCGGGCGGCGCGAAAGGCGCGGGCCTGTCCCGGCGGATGATCGAGCACGCCATCGCGGCCTGCGAGGGCTGGGAGAGCCCGGAGATCCGCAGCGTCGTCGCCCTGCTCACCCGCTTCGAGGCCGAGGCCGCCCGCGACGAGGCGCGTGAGACGACCCGCGCGATCCTCGCCCAGGCGACGGCCCGCGAGGCCGCCGAGCGCCGCCGGATCGCCGCCGACGCCGCGTGGCGCGAGGCGCTGGAGGCTCATCGCCGGGCCGAATCCGGCACCGAGGCCCCGGCGGTGGAGCCGCCCGCCGCAGGGGAGGGCCGCACCGACCCGGTCGGCGCGATCCTCGAATCCCTGCCCGAACAGATCCTGGAATGGTTCCGCAGCGGCCGGGACCGGACGGCCGCCCAGGCGGTGCCGGACGCGGTCCTCGCCGACCTCGATGCCGCGCTCATCGCGGAGTTCCGCGCGAGCCGCATCGCCCCGGTGAAGGATGGGATCGCCATCGCCGCCTGAAGCAGCGTCCCCGGAACGACGAAAGCCCCCCGCCCGGTCAGGGCGGGGGGCTTTCTCGTCTCCCGATCACGCCGCGCGGACGGTGTTGAGGAAGCGCGTCACCTCGGCATTCAGGTGCTCGGACTGGCGGGACAACTCGCCGGAGGCCGACAGGACCTGCTGTGCCGCCGCGCCGGTATCCTCCGAGGCTCGCGCCACGCCCACGATGTTGCTCGTCACCTCCGAGGTGCCGGCCGAGGCCTGGGCCACGTTGCGCACGATCTCCTGAGTCGCCGCCCCCTGCTGCTCCACGGCCGCCGCGATGGACGTCGCCACGCTGTTGATCTCGCGGATCCGCCCCGTGATCGCGCCGATCGCCGAGACCGCCTGATCCGTCACGCCCTGGATTTCGCCGATCTGCCCGGCGATCTCGTCGGTCGCCTTGGCGGTCTGGTTGGCCAGCTCCTTCACCTCGGCGGCCACCACGGCGAAGCCGCGCCCGGCCTCGCCCGCGCGGGCGGCCTCGATGGTCGCGTTCAGCGCCAGCAGGTTGGTCTGCGACGCGATGTTCGAGATCAACCCGACCATGTCCCCGATCCGCGCCGAGGTCTGGCGCAGGGCCTGGACCAGGGCGGCGGTCTGGTCGGCCTCGCCCACGGCGGCCTGGGCCAGCGTCGCGGAGCCGTGCACCTGCCGGCCGATCTCCTGCACCGAGGTGCCGAGTTCTTCCGCCGCCGCCGCGACGGTGCCGACGTTCGAGGCGGCCTCCTCGGCGGCGGCCGCGACGGTGGTCGATTGCGCGGCGGTCTCGCCGGCGGCCGAACTCATCTGCTGGGCGGTGGCCTGCAACTCGGTGGCCGAGGAGGAGACCATGCCGACGATGCCGCCGACCGCCGCCTCGAAGCCGTCCGCCAACTCGACCATGGTGCGCTTGCGCTCGCGGGCGGCGGCCTCGTCGGCGATGCGCTTGATCTCGGCCTGCTCGGCGGCCTTCTGGGCGACCATCGCCTTGATGCCCTCAACCGCCTTGCCGACGGCGCCGATCTCGTCGCCGCGCCGCGCCTCGGGGATCTGCGCGTCGATCTCGCCCTTCGCCATCCGCTGCAGCACCGTGACGAGGCTGCCGAGGGGGCGGGTGATGCCGTAGGAGGCCACGAGGAACGCGACGAGGAACCCGGCCAGGATGCCGAGGCCGCTGAAGGCCATCAGCGTGTGGCGGGTGGCGTTGGTCTGGGTGGAGAGCTCGGCCGACCCTTGGCGCATGCTGTCGCGGATGGCGTCGCCGAGTTTGTTGCCCTCCTCGACCATGGCGGTGAAGTTCGGGTCGATGGCACGGTGGACGAGGGCGATGGCGTCGGCGTTCTGGTTCGACATGCCGAGGCGGCGGACCTCGCCGGTATCCTGGATGAAGCGCTCGATGCGCGCGGCCTGGGCCTCGATCCGGTCCGCGAAGGCCGGCGCCTTCTGCCGGAACTCGGCGAGCGCCTGCTTCATCGCCGGCACGGCCGCGTCGAAGCCCCGGCTGGCGGCCTGCATCTGGCCGTCCTCGGTCTCCGCGATGACCCGGAAGACCCAGAAGTTCAATTCGAAGATCAGCCGGTTGGTGCGGCGCGCCAGCATGGCGGCTTCCGCCTCCTGGTCGATGAAGGCGCTGTAGGCATCGTCGATCTGGGTCATGCGCCCCTGCGCGTACCAGATGCATCCCCCGACGATCACCGCGATCAACCCGATCACGCCCGTGAGCTTCGTCAGAACCTTGAGGTCCGCCAACCGTAACATTGCCTGTCTCCAACCGATGCCGCCAAGCTGGTCGGCAAAAATTAAAGACAGGATGCTGGCGAATTCAGAAGATCGACTCCGGTGAACGGAAAGACATCATTCGGGTAGCGGATCACAACCAGTTGATAGTGGGCCTATTCGGCTGCGCGCCGCTCCGGTTCGGCCGCGCCGTCGCCGGGCAGGCCGAACTTCGCGATGGACGCGTCGAGCCGCAGGGCGGCGTTGATGAGCGCCATGTGGGAGAAGCCCTGTGGGGTGTTGCCCCGCTGCTCGCCGGTGGCGGGGTCGATCTCCTCCGCGAACAGGCCGACATCGTTGCCGCGCGCGACCAGCCGCTCGAAGGCGGCCTTGGCCTCCCCCGTCCGGCCGTCGAGGGCGAGGCAGCCGACCCGCCAGAAGGCGCAAGCCGTGAAGGCGCCCTCGTCGCCCTCGAACCCGTCCTCCATCCGGTAGCGGTAGATCAGGTCGCCGACGCCGAGTTCCCGCTCGACCGCCGCCAGGGTGGAGCGCAGGCGCGGATCGGAGGGGTCGATGGCCCCGAACAGGGCGACGCGCAGCACGGCGGCGTCGAGATGGTGCGAGCCGTAGGCGCCGGTGAAGGCGCCGCGCCCCTCGCTCCAGCCCTTCTCCAGATACTCGGCGCGGATCTCGGCGGCGACCCGCTCCCATTCGGCGATTCTGTCCTCCGGCACGCCCCGGATGTGGCGGCCGATCCGGGCGGCGTCGGTGAGCGCCACCCAGAGCATCGCCTTGGTGTGGAACTGCTGGCGCGGCCCGGTGCGCAATTCCCAGATGCCGTTGTCGGCGTCGTGCCGGTGGCGGATCGCCCGGTCGGTGAGGTTGTCGAGCACCTCCGGCAGGCGGTCGTGGACCTTCTCGGGCGGGTTGTAATCGACCGCTTCGAGGAAGACGCAGAGGGCGCGCAGCAACTCCCCGTAGATGTCGTGCTGGTCCTGGTCCTCGGCGGCGTTGCCGATGAGGACCGGCCCGATGCCGTTCCAGCCGGAGAGATGGGTCAGCGCCTCCTCGGGCGGGATCGTGTCGCAGACGCCGTACATGAGCCGCGTGTCGCGGCCGTAGGTGGGGTCGCGCTCGCGCAGGAAGCGCAGGAATTCGGAGGCCTCGCGGACGTAGCCGAGCATCACGAAGGCCGTCACCGTGAAGGCGGCGTCGCGCATCCACGTGAACCGGTAGTCGAAGTTGCGGTTGCCGGGCACCGCCTCGGGCAGGCCGGCGGTCGCCGCCGCGACGATGCCGCCGGAGGGCGAATAGGTGAGGAGCTTCAGGCAGAGCGCCGAGCGCAGCACCATGTCCCGGTAGGGGCCGCGATAGGTGCAGCGGGCGCTCCAGCGGTGCCAGTATTCCTCGGTGGTGGCGATCCGCCGGTCGGCGCCGGCCAGATCCTCGATCGCGGCGTCCTCGTTGTCCTCGCCATGGGTGAGGACGAGGTAGGCGGTCTCGCCCGCCTTGAGGCGGAACGTCACGATGGCGGTCTCGTCCGCGATGCGCGGGGCCGGGGAGGCGTTGACCCGCAGGCGCCAATCGCCCGCCTCGAACAGCACCGAGCCGCGGTCGTCCATCGGCTCGCAGGGGCGGCGGGCGTAGTCGAAGGTCGGGCGCACGGTGAAGCGGCCTTCGATCGTGCCCTCCTCGCAGGTGAGGCGGCGGATCAGCCGGCTCTCGCCCTCGCCGTCCGGGCCCTCCTCGGGCTCGGGGGCGGGCGGGTTCACGGGCATCGCGTCGGTGAGGACCGCGCGGCCGGTGCGCGTCTCGAAGGTCGTCTCGAGGATGTTGGTTTCGGGCCGGTAGCGCCGATGGGTCCGGTCGAGCCCGTCGAGGGCGATGGCGCAGGAGCCGCCCTTCTCGTCGTCGAGGAGCTTGAGGAACAGGGCGGGGGAATCGTGGCGCGGCCAGCATAGCCAGTCGACCGAGCCGTCGCGGGCGATCAGCGCGCAGGAATGGGTGTCGCCGACGAGGGCGTAATCGCTGATAGGCTTGGACACTGGCATACCGGTTGGGCCGCCGCACGGGCGGCGGATGACATCCCTCGCTGCTCAGGTAGCCGGCAGCGGGGTGGTGAGGAGTCCGGTTCGACGATTCGCCGCACGGGCTCAGGGGCGCGGGAGCATCCTGTCGCTGACGATCCGGCGCTGGATCTCACTGGTGCCCTCGAAGATCGTGGTGAGGCGGGCATCGCGCCAATAGCGCTCCACCCGGCGCTCGGTGGTGTAGCCGTTGCCGCCGTGCAGCTGCATCGCTTGGTTCGTCACCTTCACCGCCATCTCCGTGCAGGTGAGCTTCACCATCGCGGATTCGGATTCGGCCGGCTCGCCCTCATCGAGGAGGTGGGCCACCTGCTGCCAGAAGGCGCGGGCCTGCGTGACCTCGGCGGCCATGTCGGCCAAGGCGAAGCGCAGCGCCTGGAAGTCGCCGATCGGGTGGCCGAACTGCTCCCGCTCCTGCAGGTAGAGCTGGCAATCCTCCACCGCCGCCCGCGCCACGCCCACCGCCCGCGCGGCGGTGTGGACCCGGGCGATGTTGAGGCCCCGCTGCACGGCGGCGAACCCGCCGGAATCCGCATCCGCCCCCTGGTCGCCGTAGAGGCCGGTGAGGCGGTCGCTCTCCGGCACCCGCACGCCGTCGAGATCGAGTTCGAAGGTCTCGAAGCCGTGGTAGCCGATCTTGTCGATCACCCGGCCGGTCATGTTCGCGGGGAAGGTGCCGGGCTCCTTCACCACGAGGAAGGGCTCCAGCCCGGCCGAGCGCGATTCGCCGGGCCCCGGCTCATGGGTCCGGGCCAGGACCTCGATGAAATGCGCGCCCTTGGCGAAACCCGCCCAGCGCTTGCGGCCGGTGAGCACCCAGGTGTCGCCCTCGCGCACGGCCTTCGTCGTCACGCCCGCGAGGTCCGAGCCGGCATTGGGCTCGGACAGGGAGATCGAGCCGATCCACTCGCCCCGCGCCGAGCGGCGCATCAGGTCGGCGCGGCGCTCCGGGTCGAGGGTCTGGGTGCCGAGCCCCTGGCCGCGCGCCAGGATCGAGCCCACCGACAGCCAGGACCGGGCCAGTTCCTCGGAGACGAGGCAATACTCGAACACCCCGAGGCCCATCCCGCCGTGTTCCCTGGGGATGGTGATGCCGAACCAGCCCCGGTCGGCCATCGCGGCGATCAGGGACCGCGGCATCTCGGCCTTGTGCCGGTCGAGTTCGTCGGCCAGCGGCAGGACGGTGTCGCGGGCGAAGGCGCGGGCCTCGGCCTGGAGGGCGGCGCGGGCCTCCGTCCGCCACGGAGAGGCCAGTTCCGGCGGGCGCGGTTCGATGCGTGCGGTCCCTGTCATGGACGGTCCCCGATTGATCTCGCGGGGTCGGAAACACCGGTTTACAAAATGGTTCCCTCCGCGATCTTCGAATATCGGCGCGGCCGGTCCATAATCCGGGGATGACGCTCGCCGATCCACTCCTAGACTCCCGCGCGATGACCGCTCCCGCCACACCCCACATCCTTGTGGTGGAAGATGACCGCGAGATCTCGGCCCTCGTGGCGCGCTACCTGCGCGGCAACGACTGCCGCGTGACGCTGGCCGGCGACGGCCGCGAGATGGAGCGGGCGCTCGCCGAGGCGCGGATCGACCTCATCGTCCTCGACCTGATGCTGCCGGGCGAGGACGGGTTCAGCCTGTGCCGGCGCCTGCGCGAGACCTCGCAGATCCCGATCCTGATGCTCACCGCCAAGTCGGAGGAGGTCGACCGCATCCTCGGCCTCGAACTCGGGGCGGACGATTACCTCGCCAAGCCGTTCAACCCGCGCGAACTGCTCGCCCGCATCCGCGCGATCCTGCGCCGGGTCTCGGCCGAGGCGCCGGAGCCGGACGAGCGCAAGCGCCTCCATTTCGCCGGCTGGACGCTGGACGTCTCTCTGCGCCAACTCCTCAGCCCCGAGGGGGCGCGGGTGTCGATCACCGGCGCCGAGTTCGACCTGCTCCACGCCCTCTGCCTGCGGCCGGGGCGGGTGCTCTCCCGCGACCAGCTCCTCGACCTGACGCAGGGGCGGGCGGCGGGGCCGTTCGAGCGCAGCATCGACGTGCTGGTCTCGCGCATCCGCCAGAAGATCGAGATCGATACGCGCAACCCCGAATACATCCGCACCATCCGCTCCGGCGGCTACCTGTTCACGCCCGAGGTCACGCGGTCATGACCCTGGCCGGTCTGCGGGCCCGCCTGCGCCCGCGCAGTATCGCGGGGCAGATCGCCCTCCTCGTGGTGGCCGGCATCGCGGTGGCGCATGTGGTGGCCACCGCTTCGTTCTTCCTGCTCCACGAGCCGCAGAACCCCGACGCCCTGCCCGGCGTCGCGGCGGCGCGGGTCGGCGTCCTGGCCCGCCTCCTCGACGTGGCCGAACCCTCCGTCCGCCCCGCGCTGATCGCGGCGGGGGCGCGCTCCCTGCCCCTCGTCGAGGTCGAGCCCTGGGACGGGGTGGCGCCGCAGGGGGCCGAGCCGGCGCCCGACCGGGCGGTGATCCGCCGCCTGCGCGCCGCCGCCGGGCGCCCGGTAACGGTGACGAGCCTCCGGCCCACCGGGGACGGCGAGTACCTGCATGTCGGCATCGCCACCGGCAACGGCGCGATGTTCCGCGCGACGCTCGCCGACGATCCCCTGCGCCCGCCCCGCCAGGGCGCGCTGATCTTCACGGGCGTGTTCCTGGCCCTGACGCTCGCCCTGCTCTGCGTCTGGGCCACGCGGGCGCTCACGGCGCCGCTCGCCCGGCTCGCCAGCGCGGCGGAGGGCTTCGGCGCGCGGGACGACCACGTCGCCCTGCCGCAGGCCGGGCCGCAGGAGGTGCTGGCGGTGTCGAGCGCGCTCGACCGGATGCGCTCCCGCGTGCGCCGCCTCATCGACGACCGCACGCAGATGCTCGCCGCCATCAGCCACGACCTGCGCACGCCGATCACCCGGCTGCGCCTGCGCGCCGAGTTCATCGAGGACGAGGGGGCGCGGGCCGCGACCCTGCGCGACCTCGACCAGATGAACGGCCTCGTGGAGGCGGCCCTGTCCTTCGTCCGCGACGGGCAGCAGCGGGACGCGGGAAGCCACAGCCTCGTGGATCTCGCCTCGGTGGTGCAGACCGTCTGCGACGGCTTCGCGGATATCGGCGCCCCGGTCGCCGTGGAGCGGAGCCGCCACGTCCTCGTGCGCGGCCAGCCCGACGAGCTGGAGCGGGCGATCACTAACCTCGTGGACAACGCCGTGAAGTACGGCGGGCAGGCCCGCCTCGTGATGGAGGGCTCGGATCGCGGGGTGCGGGTCTGCGTCCTCGATACGGGGCCGGGCATCCCCGACGCGGAGCGCGAGACGATGCTCCAGCCCTTCGTGCGCGGCGACCGGGCGCGCAACCTCAACGCGGCGAGCGGCTTCGGCCTCGGCCTGTCCATCGTCCAGGCCATCGTGGAGGCCCATGACGGGCGGCTGATCCTGGAGAACCGCCCCGAGGGCGGCCTCTGCGCGGCCCTCGAACTGCCCCTGGCGGCGCGGGACTTCTCCGGCGGCAGGCCGGCGGAGCCGGCGCCGGAAGCGCCGGCCGCGCGGGCGGCGTAAGCGCCCTCAGGCCGCCCGGACGTTCTGCAGGAACTGCGCGACCTCGGCCCGCAGCCGCTCCGATTGCGCGGAGAGCTGCCCCGTCGCGGCGGCCACCGAGGAGGCCGCGCGGCCCGCCTCGTCGGCGACGCGGGCGACCTCGGCGATGTCGGAGGTCATGGCGCTGGTGCCCTCCGACGCCTGGCCCATGCTGCGCACGATCTCCTGCGTCGTCGCCCCCTGCTGCTCCACCGCCGCGGCGATGCCGGTGGTGGTGCGGTTCATGGCCTCGATCTGCGCGGCGATGGAGTGGATCGCCTCCGAGGCGCCGCCGGTCGCGGTCTGGATCGAGGCGACCTGCTGGCCGATCTCGTCCGTGGCGCGGGAGGTCTGCGCGGCGAGTTCCTTCACCTCGTTCGCCACCACGGCGAAGCCGCGCCCGGCCTCGCCCGCGCGGGCGGCCTCGATGGTGGCGTTCAGGGCCAGGAGGTTGGTCTGCCCGGCGATGGCCGAGACGATCCGCACCACGTCGCCGATGCGGGTGGCGGCGGCGGAGAGGTCCGCCACCGTCTGCCCGGCGCGCTGCGCCTCCTGCACCGCCGCGTCCGACATGCCGGCCGCCTGCTCGACCTGACGGCTGATCTCGGCGACCGTGGCGCCAAGCTCTTCCGCCGCTGCCGCCACGGTGTTGACGCTGGCGGCGGTCTGGTGGGCGGCGCTCGCCACGTTGGCCGACCGGCTCGACGTCTCGCCGACCGCGTGGCGCATGGTGCCCGACGTGCCCTCCAGGCTCGACACCGCCCCCGTCACCTCGCCGACGATGCCCACCACCGAGTGCTCGAACCGGTCCGCGAGGTCCGTCAGCATCGCCCGGCGGGCCTGCTCCTCCCGCAGGCGCGCGGCCTCGGTGGTCTTCAGTTGCTGCGCGGCCTCCTCCAGCGTCATGTCGCGGATGGTCACGACGGCGCGGGCGATGTCGCCGATCTCGTCGGCCCGGCGGCTGCCCGGCACTTCGGCCAGATCCTCGCGGGCGGCGAGCGCCTTCAGGGCGCGGGTGAGGGCGCCGAGCGGGCGCACGATGGAGCGGGCGAGCCACAGGCCGAGCGCGGCCGTCGCGGCGAGGACGATCAGGCCGATCATCACCAGGGTGCGCGAGAGCGCCTGCGCGTCCTCAAGAGCCTCCGCCTGCGATTGCTCCGCGATCACGGTCCAGGGCGCGCCGAGGACCGAGACCGTCGCGGCGGCGCCCATCTGCGGGCCGTCGGCGGCCTCGAAGGTGAAGCCCTCGCGGCCGGTGATGTCGGCGACCTTGAGGCCGAGCCCCGAGACCGGCGAGCCGGCCTTCGCCTGCGGGGCGAGGGGCGGGTTGCTGCGCAGGGCATCGTCCGGCCCGGCGGCGAGCACCTGCCCGGTCTCACCGAGCCCGGTGCGCTTGGCGAGCACCTGATCGAACAGGCCGGGGGTCACGCGCATCACGACGAAGCCGATCCGCTCCACCGCCTGCGAGGTGCCCATGGCGACGTTGGCGCGCTTCGACATCGCCCGGCCGACGAAGGCCGAGGGGCCGGAGCCCACGGGGTAGGGGGCGAAATCCTCGTACAGGACCGCGTTCGGCTCGGCCGCCTTCAGGCGCTCCACGAGGCGGGCGAGGCCGGTGGCCTTCAGCGGGCCGTCCGCGACGGTGGCGGCAAAATCCTCGCCCTTCGTGGTCGTGTAGACGACGCGGCCCGCCTCATCGAGGAACATCAGGTCGGCATAGCCCGGCTGGGCCACGAGCTTGCGGGCGATCTCCTGCACCTTGCCGTGCCGGCGCCCGTACATGCCCGCCGCCGGGCCGCCGTCGAGGGCGATCCGGTCCGCGACGGCCTTGGGCGCACGGAAGGCGTCCACGATGCCGGCCGTCTCGGGCTTGGCGGGATCGAGGGTCTCGATCAGGTCGGGGAAGTTCGAGACGATCTGCGGATGCGCCGCCACCGCGACGAAATCCGCCTGCATCCGGTCGGCGGTGAGTTCGATGCTGTCCTGCCGGGCCGAGGCGGCGAGGTGAAGCCGCTCGCTCGCCGCCTTCAGCAGGCTCGTCCGCGCCGAGTACCAGCTGATACCCCCCATGGTCGCAGCGCTCATGAGGGCCAAGCCGATCGTCATCGCCGGAAGGCGCGCACTCAGCCGCGAAGAAAGACGCATAACAGATCCCTGCAAATTCGGATTGCAGGGGACGCTAGGCGCTTTGCCTTGAGGGAGATTTAAGGACCCTGCGGTCCCGCGCCGGATATGCGTGGTTTCCGCTCACACCGACATCCAGCGCAGCACCTCGGCCTCGTTCATTCCGGCGCGAGGCCCCGCCAGCACGACCTGCCCGCGATCCATCACGGCGTAGCTGTCGCAGAGGTCGCGCGCCCATTCGAAGTACTGCTCGACCAGCACGATCGCCATTTCGCCCTTGCCGCGCAGGTAGGTGATGGCCCGGCCGATGTCCTTGATGATCGAGGGCTGGATGCCCTCCGTCGGCTCGTCGAGGACGAGGAGCTTCGGGCGGGTGACGAGGGCGCGGCCGATGGCGAGCTGCTGCTGCTGCCCGCCGGAGAGGTCGCCGCCGCGCCGGTGCAGCATGTCCTTCAGGACGGGGAACAGGTCGTAGATCTCGGCGGGCACGTGGCGGTCGCGCCGCTTCAGGGGCGCGAAGCCGGTCTCCAGGTTCTCCTTCACGGTGAGCAGGGGGAAGATCTCCCGGCCCTGGGGCACGAAGGCGATGCCCGCCCGCGCCCGGTCGTAGGGGGCAAGCCCCTGGATCTCCCGACCGTCGAGGCGGATCGCCCCGCCCTTGACCGGCTGCTGCCCGACGATGGCCCGGAGCAGGGACGTCTTGCCGACGCCGTTGCGCCCGAGCACGGTCGTGACCCGCCCGGCCTCGGCGGTCAGCGAGACGCCGCGCAGGGCCTGCGCCGCGCCGTAATACAGGTCGATGCCTTCGACGCTCAGCATGGTCACCGCCCCAGATACACTTCGACCACCTTCGGGTCGGCCGAGACCGCGTCGATGGAGCCCTCCGCCAGCACCGCGCCCTCGTGCAGGCAGGTGACGCGGCATTGGAGCGCCCGCACGAAATGCATGTCGTGCTCCACCACCACCACCGCGTGGTCCCCCGCGATCCGCCGCAGCAGCTCGGCGGTCTGGGCGGTCTCGGCGTCGGTCATGCCCGCCACCGGTTCGTCCACGAGGAGGAGCTTCGGGTCCTGCGCCAGCAGCATCCCGATCTCCAGCCATTGCTTCTGGCCGTGGCTGAGGTCCGCCGCCGGGCGGGCGCGGTGGGCGATGAGGCCGACCGTCGTGAGGATCGCGTCGATGCGCTCGGCCGCCACCCGGTTGCGCCAGCCGAACAGGGAGGCCGCCGCCGCGCGGGGGCCCTTCAGTGCCAGCAGGACGTTGTCGGCCACCGTGTGGCTCTCGAACACGGTCGGCTTCTGGAACTTACGGCCGATGCCGAGGTCGGCGATGGCCGGCTCGTCCAGGGCGAGGAGGTCGTGCGCGCCGTCGAACAGGGCGATGCCGCTGTCGGGCTTCGTCTTGCCGGTGATGCAATCCATCATCGTGGTCTTGCCGGCGCCGTTCGGGCCGATGATCGCCCGCATCTCCCCCGGCAGCAACGTCAGCGACAGGCCGCGCAGGGCCTTGTAGCCGTCGAAGGTCACACGCAGATCGTCGACGTAGAGCAGCGCCCCCGTCACCTTGGTCTTGTTGGCCGGGCCGGCGGCGGTCGCCGGGCGGTCGATCACGGCGGTGGCGCTCACGAGCCTCGTCCCTCTTCCGCGAGCTTCGGAGCGATCTCGGGCTCCGGCGGGAGCTTCGCCGCCGCCCGGCGGCTGCCAAACTTCTCCATGAGCGTCCCGACGATGCCGCGCGGCATGAACAGCGTCACCACCACGAACAGGGCGCCGAGTGCGAAGAGCCACGCATCGGGCATCGCCCCGGTCAGGATGGTCTTGGCGTAGTTGACGATCACGGCGCCGAGCGCCGCGCCCACCAGCGTCCCGCGTCCGCCGACGGCGACCCAGATCACCGCCTCGATGGAGTTGCCGGGCGCGAACTCGCCGGGGTTGATGATGCCGACCTGCGGCACGTAGAGGGCGCCGGCCACGCCCGCCATCATCGCCGAGACGGTGAAGGCCAGCGTCTTGAAGTGCTCCGGCCGGTAGCCGAGGAAGCGGGTGCGGCTCTCGGCATCGCGCACGGCGATCAGGATTTTTCCATACGCCGACACCGTCATCACCCGGGCGATGAGATAGCCGAGTGCCAAGGCGACACCGGTCGCCACGAAGATGCCGACCCGGAAGCTCTGGGCCTGGACGTTGAAGCCGAGTAGGTCTTTGAAGTCGGTGAGGCCGTTGTTGCCCCCGAGGCCCATGTCGTTGCGGAAGAAGGCGAGCATCAGGGCGTAGGTCATCGCCTGCGTGATGATCGAGAGGTAGACCCCCGTCACCCGCGAGCGGAAGGCGAGCCAGCCGAACACGAAGGCGAGCAGCCCCGGCACGAGGAGTACCATCAGCGCCGCGAAGGCGAAGTGGTCGAAGCCGAGCCAGTACCAGGGCAGTTCCTTGTAGTTCAGGAACACCATGAAGTCGGGCAGGACCGGATTGCCGTAGACGCCCCGCGAGCCGATCTGGCGCATCAGGTACATGCCCATCGCGTAGCCGCCCAGCGCGAAGAACGCCCCGTGACCGAGCGAGAGGATGCCGCAATAGCCCCAGACGAGATCGAGGCTGACGGCCAGCAGGGCGTAGGCGAGGTACTTGCCGAACAGCGAGACGAGATAGGTCGGCAGGTGGAGCCCGGAGCCCTCCGGCACGGCGAGGTTCAGCACCGGCACGGCGAGGCAGAAGAGCGCCAGCACGCCGAGGAAGATCCAGCCCTTCAGGTCGATGAGGCGGGTGCGGGGGGGCATGGCGCTCACGATTCCACCGCCCGGCCCTTGAGCGCGAACAGCCCGCGCGGGCGCTTCTGGATGAACAGGATGATGAAGATCAGGAGCCCGATCTTGGCGAGCACCGCGCCGACATACGGCTCGGCGAGCTTGTTCACGACGCCGAGCGTCAGGGCCGCGACCAGCGTGCCCCAGAGGTTCCCGACGCCGCCGAACACCACCACGAGGAACGAATCGATGATGTAGCCCTGGCCGAGATTCGGCGAGACGTTGTCGATCTGCGACAGGGCCACGCCGGCAATGCCCGCGATGCCGGAGCCGAGCCCGAAGGTGAGGGCATCGACGTAAGGGGTGCGGATGCCCATCGCGGCGGCCATCCGCCGGTTCTGGGTGACGGCGCGGGTCTTCAGCCCGAACGAGGTCTTGCGCAGCACGAACAGCAGGCCGATGAACACGGCCAGCGAGAACAGGATGATCCACATCCGGCCCCAGGTGATCGCGAGGCCGTAGAAGTCGAAGGCGCCGCTCATGAAGGCCGGGGCGCCGACCTCGCGGTTGGTCGGCCCGAAGAGCGAGCGCACCGCCTGCTGGAGCACGAGGCTGACGCCGAAGGTGGCGAGCAGGGTCTCCAGCGGCCGCCCGTAGAGGAAGCGGATGATGAACCGCTCGATCAGCACCCCGACGAGCCCCGCCACGAGGAAGGCGCAGGGGATGCTGATGGCCAGCGACCACGGGAACAAGGCGGGCGCCTTGGTGCGGATCGCCTCCTGCACGAGGTAGGTCGTGTAGGCCCCGAGCATCACCATCTCGCCGTGGGCCATGTTGATGATGCCCATCACGCCGAAGGTGATGGCGAGCCCGATCGCCGCCAGCAGCAGCACCGAGCCGAGCGAGATTCCGTACCAGACGTTCTGCAGCGCCCCAAGGATCGCGAGCCGCGTCTCGATGGCCGCGATGCCCCGGCCGGCGGCGGCGCGCACCGCCTCGCTCGGGTCGGCGCCGAGGCCGCGCAGGATGCCCATCGCGTCGCCGTCGCCCCGCGCCTGGATGGCGGGCAGGGCCGCAAGCTTGTCCGCCTCGGACGTGCCGGGCTTGGCGAGGAGGACGGCCGCGCGGGCCTCGCTCATCACCTGCTTGACGCCAGCGTCCTTCTCGCGGGCCAGCGCGGTGTCGAGGGCGGGGAGGGCGGCGGCGTCGCGGGCCTTGAACACGGCATCCGCCGCCTCCCGGCGCTTGGCCGGATCGGGGCTCACGAGGTTCAACTGGCCCTGCGCCGCCTCGATGCCCCGGCGGACGCGGTTGTTGGCGCGCACGGGCTTGAGGGCGGGATCGTCGGGCGCGGCGGCGCCGGTCTTCGCGTCGGTGAGCGCGTTGCCCTGGCGGATGAAGAGCGCCTTATCCGAGGGCCGCGCCAGGAGGCGCCCGTCCGATAGGGCGGACAGGACGGTCCCCGCCCGGGGATCGCCGCTCGCCGCGAGCCCCGCGACGCCGGCCTCGATCTCGGCATAGCCGTCGCCGGCAAGCTGCGCGTAGGGGTCGGGCGCCTGCGCGAGCGCCGGGGCGGCGAGGAGCAGGAACAGGAGGGTAAGGAGGCGGGTCATCGGGTCATTTCGGGTGGGCCGGGCCGGACGGTCCCTCCCCCCGGGCGGGGGGAGGGAGGTTCAGGCGGCTACGCCCCGCCGCACTTCTTGGTCTTGGTGTTGTAGTTGCCGCAATTGAGCTTCACCCAATCGGCCTCGAGGTCCTTCGAGCCGTCGAGCTGCTTCGACCACGCCTCGCCGGGGATCAGCTTGTCGGTCTTCCACACCACGTCGAACTGGCCGTTCGCCTCGATCTCGCCGATGAAGACCGGCTTGGTGATGTGGTGGTTGGGCAGCATCTGGGCGGTGCCGCCGGTGAGGTTCTTCTGCTCGATGCCCGGCAGGGCCGCGATGACCTTGTCCGGATCCGTCGTGCCGGCCTTCTCGACCGCCTTCACCCACATGTTGAAGCCGATGTAGCTCGCCTCCATCGGGTCGTTGGTGGTGGCCTTGGGGTTCTTCTTGAACGCCTGCCACTTCTTGATGAACTCCTCGTTCTCCGGCGTCTTGATCGACTCGAAGTAGTTCCAGGCCGCGAGGTGGCCGACCAGCGGCTTCGCGTCGATGCCCGCGAGTTCCTCCTCACCCACCGAGAAGGCGACGACCGGGATGTCGGTGGCCTTGATGCCCTGGTTGCCGAGTTCCTTGTAGAACGGCACGTTGGCGTCGCCGTTGATGGTCGAGACCACGGCGGTCTTCTTGCCGGCCGAGCCGAACGCCTTGATCTTCGAGACCTCGGTCTGCCAATCGGAGAAGCCGAACGGTGTGTAGTTGATCATGATGTCCTCGGCCGCGACCCCCTTGGACTTGAGGTAGGCTTCGAGGATCTTGTTGGTGGTGCGCGGGTAGACGTAATCCGTGCCCTCCAGCACCCAGCGCTTGGCGCCGCCGCCATCCTCGGACATCAGGTAATCCACCGCCGGGATCGCCTGCTGGTTGGGCGCGGCGCCGGTGTAGAACACGTTGCGCTCGCTCTCCTCGCCCTCATACTGGACGGGGTAGAACAGGATGTTGTCGAGTTCCTTGAACACCGGCAGCACCGACTTGCGCGAGACGCTGGTCCAGCAGCCGAACACGGCCGAGACCTTGTCCTTCGAGATCAGCTCGCGGGCCTTCTCGGCGAAGAGCGGCCAGTTCGAGGCCGGATCGACCACCACCGGCTCCAGCTTCTTGCCGAGGACGCCGCCCTTGGCGTTCTGCTCGGCAATGAGCATCAGCATGACGTCCTTGAGGGTCGTCTCCGAGATCGCCATCGTGCCGGACAGCGAGTGGAGGATGCCGACCTTGATGGTCTCTTCCGCCCGTGCGGCGCCCGTCGAGAGCGTACCGAGGGCGAGGCCGGCGGCCAGCGCGGCGGCCGAACTCCAGGTCTTCCAAGTCTTCACGGTCTTCCCCTTGTCGTCTGCACGAGACGTCGCAGGCTTAGGCAATGGCCGTGCCAGTTTTTTGGGCAAAACCGTGGATTGAAGCCCCGGAGCGATCACAAACCGGCGCCGTCATGCCGGCGCGGTCCGGTCTCTGCTAAAGCCGGGCCGTCAGTCCGGAGAGAGCGACGATGCATGAGTCCGACGCGGCCCCGCAGCGCATCGCCCTGATCGGCGCGCCGATCGAGGTCGGCACCCACGAGCCGGGCGCGCTCATGGGGCCGGCGGCCCTGCGCACCGCCGGGCTGGTGCGCACGCTGCGGGACCTCGGCCACGCGGTGGAAGACAGGGGCGACATCGCCCCCACCGGCCTCGCGCCCGGCGCCACGGGCCTGCCGGCGGTGGCCGCCTGGGCGCAGGCGCTCTCGGAGGCCGTCGAGGCGGCGCTCGACGCAGGGGCGGTGCCGCTGGCCGCCGGGGGCGACCACAGCCTCTCGCTCGGCTCCGTCGATGGGGCCATGCGCCATTGCGCCCGCACCGGGCGGCCGCTGATGGTGCTGTGGCTCGACGCCCATGCCGACTTCAACACCCTGGAGACCTCGCCTTCCGGCAACGTCCACGGGATGCCGCTGGCGGCGCTCTGCGGCGAGCCCGGCTTCGCGGCCCTGTTCCGCCAGCCGGCGCCGCCGCCGCTGGACCCGCGCCGGGTCCATCTCTTCGGCCTGCGCTCGGTGGATGCCGGGGAGCGCGCCCTCGTCCGTGCCCGGAAAGTGGGCGTCACCGACATGCGGGAGATCGACGAGTTCGGCGTCGTCGCGCCCCTGCGCCGGGTGCTGGAACGGGCGGCCGAGGCGGGCGCCCATCTCCATGTGAGCTTCGACATCGACTTCCTCGACCCGTCCATCGCGCCGGCCGTGGGGACGGCAGTGCCGGGCGGGGCCACCTTCCGCGAGGCGCATCTGATCATGGAGATGCTGCACGATTGCGGCCTCGTCGGCTCGCTGGACGTGGTCGAGCTGAACCCGTTCCTCGATGAGCGCGGGCGCTCGGCACGGGTGCTCGTCGAACTGGTGGCGAGCCTGTTCGGCCGCCGCATCCTCGACCGGCCGTCCTCGCCGGAGCCGTTGCCTGCGGAACAGGCAGCGCGCGGGTGAGGGCGATGCACACGGAAAAGGCAATCGGCGCTCCCATGCGGCAGCGCTCTATGGGCACGATCCGCCTCGCGGTGGGGCCAAGCGGGGAGGGTGGGCCGACGCGCCTGCGCGACCTCGCCGAATCCGGCCCCTCGCGCCTGCGCTTTCCCAGGGTCGGGGACGTGCCGGAGGCGGTGCTGGTCAACACGGCGGGCGGCATCGCCTGCGGCGACGTCTTCCACGTCGATCTCGACCTCGCGGGCGGCAGCGACCTCGTCTTCACCACCACGGCGGCGGAGAAGATCTACCGCTCGGACGGGCCGGAGAGCGTGATCGAGAACCGGGTGCGGATCGGGGAGGGCGCGCGGCTGGCGTGGCTGCCGCAGGAGACGATCCTGTTCGACCACGCGCGGCTGCGCCGCCGCTTCGAAGTGGACCTCGCGGCCGATGCGGGGCTGCTGGCGGTGGAGATTGTCGCCTTCGGCCGGGCGGCCCGGCGGGAGCGGATCGGGCAGGGGCTGTTCGTCGACGCGTGGCGGGTGCGGCGGGGCGGGCGCCTCGCCTATGCCGACACGGCCCTCCTCGAAGGCCCGGTCACGGACCTGCTGGCCCGCCCCGCCATCGGCGGCGGCGCCGGGGCGGCGGCCACCCTGCTCGACGCCTCCCCCGGCGCCGAGCCCCGGCTGGAGGAGGCCCGCGCGATCCTCGCCGGGCTGGAGCGGCCGGAGGAGGGGATCGAGGCGGCGGCAAGCGCCTGGAACGGGCATCTCGTCCTGCGGATGCTCGGGCCGATCGTGGGGCCGTTGCGCGAGCGCATGGCCCGGTTCACGGCGGCCTATCGCGGCCTGCCGATGCCGCGGGTGTGGCAGACCTGAATTGGGTGCGTCTCGCCCGTTGCCTGCCGGGGCCGACCTCTGCTAGAGACGCGGCCTCCGGGGCCATCCGCCAGGCCCCGCGCGGCCTTGCGCCGCGACCGGATGGCCTCGTGGCGGAGTGGTGACGCAGAGGACTGCAAATCCTTGTACGGGGGTTCGATTCCCTCCGAGGCCTCCATCCTTTCTTTCTCTCGATCGCTCGGTTCGACGCAGCCCCGCCCGCAAGGCCGGGGCTTTCGGCGTTTGGCGTCTGCCTCTGGCGTTGCCTTTCGGCCACGGGGGCATCGCCGGCATTTATCCCGGCAAACAGGGCTTGCGCCCTCCGCCAGCGCTGTGTAGAGACACCCCCGCGATCCCCGATAGCTCAGTTGGTAGAGCAGGCGACTGTTAATCGCCTTGTCGCAGGTTCGAGTCCTGCTCGGGGAGCCATCAACTCCCAAACATCGTCAGACGACTTGCTTGCCCGCTCTCGCGCCCGTAGCGGGTGCGGAGAGGCGGGCTCACGCCGCAGGGCGAGGCCTCTGCCCTCATCCGTTCTCGGCTGGGGTGTCCGGGGGCAGGTAGGGCTTCCAGAGCGCCACGATCGAGACGATCGACTCGATCTCCGCGATAATCTGCGGATCTCCGCTGTTGCGCTTGATGTCGTCCAACATGCGAGACAGCTCACTCGCGAGATCGGGGCCCGATATAATTTGTCGTTGTACCAACGTTTTGGCGATGGCCGCTATGAACATACGATTTGTGGTCGTGTGCAGAAGGGTTGCGGGATCGCTCATTTCTTTCATCGGCATCGTGACCTCTAAAGTATCCCTCAAGAATCGGCGCGCGTCTCAGCGCAGCACCACACGTTTGAAGCGTCTTGCTGTTATTGAGATTTTCTAAGGTGCCCAGATCGATCCCGGGATCGTTCGCCCGCCGAGTTGAGATCTGCTTGAGGCGACTTGATGTGACAAGTCGCTCACCAATCGACCGCTCTAAACCAGAACATCGATGTACGGCATGTGATCTTTGACGGCGGATTCTTTCGCCTTGACCATGATGCAATCGCACTCGATTGCCTGACCGTGCGACAACGAAACGGGATAAAGGCCGGACATGGTGAAATTCATTGCGGTGAAACAACTCATCATGTCCGTGTGACGAGGGGCCCCTTCGTAAATCTGCACAAACGATAGCTCTGCCACGATCGCTTGTACATCGTCCAAAATACCTTCGGCGCCCTTGATAACCTCCAGGTCGTAGCCCTGCGTATCGGTCTTTAATAGTATATTTCTGTATTTAACATTCAGGCTTTTCAGGTGCGCGTCCAGTCGGGCAACGGGAACCTCGACGGTCTCGACAACTTCATTCAGGTCCGAGAGCAATCCGTCCTTCGGTTGAAGGAACGAGCTGAAGACATTGGATCTCATGACGTTCAGCGTCAGCACTGAGGCTGACGATCCGATGCCGAGATTGAAAACTTTCCAATCTGGGTCTTTCCTGGCCTGCTCTTGTATTTGTGAAAACATGTGCGGCTGAGGCTCGAAGGAGAGAATCGGGCCTTTGTAGCCAGCCTTCGACCGAAGAAGACGTGCAAACTGCCCGCCGTTCGCGCCTACGTCGATAACAAGGTCAATGTCTCGGGATAGCAACACATGCCGGAGATGCTTTCCGACTATATAATTATCAATGTAGTTACGTTTAATAAACTTAATTCGATTCTCTCGAATTATTTTCTTCATGAATTTCGGAGATAGGCTCTTATACAACGATTTGATACTTGAATGGCCCATAGTCCCTCCAATTATCTAAACATGCATATCCAGTCCGATGACGAAAATCCCGGACCAAGATCCGCCTCCTAACAGCATACGGACACGCTAAGGCAATGTCGACCGCAATGAATACTCGCTAGCCGCAGGATCGTTTGGTGCAATCGAAGTGACCGACCCAGTCGGAAATGCCTTAGACTGTAGCGCGATTCGCCGGCGTGACGCGGGCGGCGCGGACCATCGCGGTTTGCCATCGGGCCTGGGAGCTATGCCCGGCGTGGAGGCTGGCGATCGCGGTCACGATTCAACGCCCGGTCCCGCGAGCGGTCCGGGCGTTGCAAGTGTGCTTGAGTTCGGCTGTGCGGACGCCCCACCCCGTAGGACGGTGCGCCCCGCCCCGCGCTACTCGCGGGAGGCCATCATGTCGTGGGTGAGGACGGTCAGCTTGCCGATCAGGCTGGTCAGGTCGCCCTTGCGGCAGGACCATTGCGTGCCGATCGCCTCGCCGTCCGCCGAGACCGACACCACCGCCACCGAGCGGAGCTTGCCCTCGCGCGCCAGGACGAGTTGCTCCTGCAACACCTCGATCACCGACGCGACGCCTTCGTCGGCGACCGTCGGGGCGAGCCTGGCCGGAAAGGCCACGACCGTCGCCTCGTCCGCCTGCTGGCTGCGCTTGTTCATCGGCTCCGCCGCTCCTGTTCCTCGAATGCGCAATCCTTGCGGGTCCGGTTCGGGCAGAGTGTGGCAGCTTATCCGTTCTGGGACAGATCAACCAGGCATTGTGGTATCCGCGCCACAGCCGGGGGCTCCGCAGAACACCGCGCGGAGCAATCTCGCGGTTGCGAACGTTAGTGCTGCATGAGCGTACAGATCGATCAGACCCACACCGTCGAGATCGTGCCCTGCACGGGCGCGTCGCCGAGCTTCCGCTGGATCATCCGCCGGCCGGACGGGTCCGCCTTGCGGCAGTCGCCCTATGCCTTCTCCACGGAGAAGGGCGCGCAGATCTCCGCCTCTTGCTGGCGCCGCGAACTCGCCGAGGCCGGCATCTGCTGAGGTCCGCGCCTCACGAATACAGCGTGGGGTTGAAGTAAGCGTGGCCGTGATGGGAGGGCTTCGGTGGCCGTTCCATGATCTCGGCGGCGTGCGCACAAACAAAAAAGCAAGGCCACGAGGCCTTGCTTTTAGAAATGGCAGTCTTTCGGCCTTGGTTTACCCGACGCATTGCCTGCGTGGTGGCCGGTTTTTCCTCCCGAGACTCGGACCCTGCGCCGGCCCTCTCGGGCGTCGCAAACATCGCGGCACGCTTATAGGAACAACAATGCGTGCTGTCACCGGGGTCGGAGAAAAAATCTGCGCTTTTTTGCCGACCACGGGGAACGGCGTGTTCGCGCCCCGGTTGCGCATCCTCGCGGTGAGAAACCGGAGCGATCTTTCGCCGGAACCATGATCCGCTTGTATTTTGCCACAGTGACGTGTTGTGTGCCCCGCGCCGGGTCCACCGAGCCCCGCAAGGCTCCCGTTCGAAGCGATCGATGCGTCTCTCCCGCTACTTCCTGCCGACCTTGCGCGAGACGCCCAAGGAAGCCGAGATCGTTTCTCACCGGCTGATGCTGCGCGCGGGTCTCGTGCGCCAGGAATCGGCGGGCATCTACGCGTGGCTGCCGCTCGGCCTGCGGGTGCTCAATAAGGTGTGCGACGTGATCCGCCGGGAGCAGGACCGCGCGGGCGCCGTCGAGATCCTGATGCCGACGGTGCAATCCGCCGAGCTGTGGCGGGAATCCGGCCGCTACGACGCCTACGGCAAGGAAATGCTGCGCCTGAAGGACCGGCACGAGCGCGAGATGCTCTACGGCCCCACCGCCGAGGAGATGGTCACCGAGATCTTCCGGGCGAGCGTGCGCTCCTACAAGGACCTGCCGAAGAACCTCTATCAGATCTCGTGGAAGTTCCGGGACGAGGTGCGGCCGCGCTTCGGCACGATGCGCTCCCGCGAGTTCCTAATGAAGGACGCCTATTCCTTCGATTTCGACCAGGCCGGCGCCCGGCACGCCTACAACCGCATGTTCGTCGCCTACCTGCGCACCTTCGCCGGCCTCGGCCTGAAGGCGATCCCGATGCGCGCCGACACCGGCCCGATCGGCGGCGACCTTTCGCACGAGTTCATCATCCTCGCCCAGACCGGCGAGAGCGCGGTGTTCTGCGATCACGCCTATCTCGACATGGAAACTCCGCCGGAGACGGTGGATTTCGACGACGTCGCCGGGCTGCAGGGCCTCGTGGACGCCTGGACCTCCCGCTACGCCGCGACGGAGGAGATGCACGAGGAGGCCGCCTTCGCCGAGGTCCCAGAGGAGAGCCGCCTCTCCGCACGGGGCATCGAGGTCGGGCACATCTTCTATTTCGGCACCAAGTATTCCGAGCCGATGGGCGCCAAGGTCGCCGGGCCGGACGGGATCGAGCGCCCGGTCCACATGGGCTCCTACGGCATCGGCCCGAGCCGGCTGGTCGCCGCGATCATCGAGGCGTCCCACGACGAAGCCGGGATCATCTGGCCGGACGCGGTGGCGCCGTTCGACGTGGCGCTCATCAACCTCAAGGTCGGCGATGCGGGCACCGATGCCGCCTGCGCGCAGATCCAGGGCGAGTTGGAGGCCGCCGGCCTCTCCGTCCTCTACGACGACCGCGACGAGCGGCCGGGCGCCAAGTTCGCCACCGCCGACCTGATCGGTCTGCCCTGGCAGGTGATCGTCGGGCCGAAGGGTCTCGCCGAGGGCAAGATCGAGCTGAAGCGGCGGGCCGGCGGCGAGCGGGAGAGCCTCGCTTCCATCGACCTCCTGGCCCGCATCAAGCGCGTCTAAGGCGGCCCGATGGCGGGGCTCGCACCGATGGTTGGCCGGCTAAGGGGCCGCGCGGCGGACTGGGCCTCCGGCTTCGCCGCGAACATGAAGGCGGGCACGCCGCCCTTCGCGCCCTTCGAGTGGCTGCTCGCCGGCCGTTACCTCCGCGCCCGGCGCCGGGGCGGCGGCGTGTCGGTGGTCGCCTTCTTCTCGGTGCTCGGCATCGCGCTCGGCGTCGCCACCCTCATCATCGTGCTCTCGGTGATGAACGGCTTCCGCGCCGAACTGCTCTCGAAGATCGTCGGCATCAACGGCCATCTCTTCGCCACGCCCATCGACCGCTCCTTCACCGATTGGCAGGACCTGTCCGACCGGTTGTCGAAGGTCGCGGGGGTGAAGGCGGCGGTGCCGCTGGTAGAGGGGCAGGCCTTCGCCTCCTCGCAATATGGCGGCTCGGGCGTGCTGGTGCGGGGCATCCGCGCCCAGGATCTCGATTCGCTGGCCGCCGTCACCACCTCCGTCCGGGGCGGCACGCTGGAAGGCTTCGATGACGGCAGCGGCGTGCTGATCGGCAAGCGGCTGGCTGATTCCCTCGGCCTGCAGGCGGGGGACACGATCACCCTCTCGACGCCCAAGGGCGCCTCGACGCCTTTCGGCACGGCGCCGCGCACCAAGAGCTACGCGGTGAAGGCGGTGTTCGAGGTCGGCATGACCGAGTTCGACCAGACCTTCGTGTTCATGCCGCTTGCGGAGGCGCAGACCTTCTTCAACCGCGAGGGCGACGTCTCGCTGATCGAGATCTACGTCGATGACCCCGACCATGTCGGCGACATGCGCGAGCCCCTGGAGATGGCGGCCGAGCGGCCCCTGCTCCTGACGGATTGGCGCCAGCGCAACCGGACGTTCTTCGGGGCCCTCGAAGTCGAGCGGAACGTGATGTTCCTGATCCTCAGCCTGATCGTGGTGGTGGCGACGCTCAACATCGTCTCCGGCCTGATCCTGCTGGTGCGCGACAAGTCGAGCGACATCGCGATCCTGCGGACCATGGGCGCGACGCCGGGCACGGTGATGCGGGTCTTCCTCATCAACGGCGCGCTGATCGGGGTGGTGGGCACGCTCTCGGGGCTGGTGCTCGGCATCCTCATCACCGTGAACATCAAGCCGATCCAGCGCTTCCTCTTCCCCGGCGCCTGGGATCCGACGGTGCGCTTCCTCGCCGAGATCCCCGCCGAGATGAACCCGCGCGAGATCACGGCGGTGGTCGTGACCACGCTGCTCCTGTCGCTCGCCGCCACCCTGTATCCCTCGTGGCGCGCCGCCCGGCTCGATCCGGTGCAGGCCCTGCGCTACGGCTGAGGCCATCACCATGAGCTCTGGCTCCCCGCCAGCCGATGCCCCGCCGGTGCCGGCCCTGTTCTTCGCGCAGGTCGAGCGGCGCTACGCCCAGGCCGAGGGCGCCCTCGACATCCTGCGCGGGACCGATCTCGCGATCTGGCCGGGGGAACTCGTCGCCCTGGTCGCCCCCTCGGGGGCCGGCAAGTCGACGCTCCTCCACCTCGCCGGCCTTCTGGAGCGGCCGGATGGGGGCGAGGTCTATATCGGCGGCCGCCCGACCTCCGCGATGGCCGATGCCGAGCGCACCCGCCTGCGCCGGGAGGAGATGGGCTTCGTCTACCAGTTCCATCACCTCCTGCCGGAATTCTCCGCGTTGGAGAACGTGATGATGCCCCAGCTCATCCGGGGCCTGAAGCGCGGCGAGGCGAAGGCGCGGGCCTCCGAACTCCTGACCTTCCTCGGCCTGCAGGCCCGGCTCTCCCACCGACCGGCGGAACTGTCGGGCGGCGAGCAGCAGCGGGTGGCCATCGCCCGCGCGGTCGCCAACGGCCCGCGCCTGCTCCTGGCCGACGAGCCCACCGGAAACCTCGATCCCGGCACCGCCGGCCATGTCTTCTCGGTGCTGATGTCGCTGGTGCGGGCCTCCGGCCTCGCCGCCCTGGTCGCGACCCACAACCTCGACCTCGCCGCGCGCATGGACCGGCGGGTGACGATCCGCGACGGGCAGATCACGCCGCTCGATTAGACGGCCGGGCGTCCTCGCAACCCTTCATTGACCATCTTCAAAAGCCACCCGCCTACCGTGCAAAACTCCGCTTCCAAAAGAACAAAACAAGAACATACTGCCTCAACGAATGCGGGAGGCGGCGATGATGCTCAAGCGGGCGATCCTGACCGGAATGGTCGAGTTCATGGCCTTCGGGATTCTGTTCGGGGCGTTCGGCGCCTGGGCGGTAGCCCTCGCACCGATCCGTTGAGGGCGTCCTTCCAACGGGGCGAAGGTTCCCGCGAAAACGGAGTTGTCCACAGGCCGTCCCCGCTTTTCACAGGGCGGCCACAGGGGCGCGAAATCGTCTCGCGGGCAGTGGATAAGTGCCCGATGCGACCCTCCGGTGGTCGACTCTCGGGCACACAGGGCCGATCCTCCACGGCCCCCGAACAAGGCCGGACATGACACGTCACTTGAAGGAAGTGGGCTTCGTCCACCTCCACGTCCACTCGTCCTATTCCCTGCTCGAAGGCGCCGTGAAGGTCGGCGACCTCGTGAAGGCCGCCGTGTCCGACCGGCAGCCCGCCCTGGCGCTGACGGACACCAACAACCTGTTCGGCGCCCTGGAATTCTCCGAGAAGGCGGCCAAGGACGGATTGCAGCCCATCGCGGGCGTGCAACTCTCCGTGGCCTTCGAGGGGGCGGATCCCCATGCCCGCACCCTGCCGACCTATCACGGCGTGGTGCTGCTGGCGCAGGACGAGGAGGGCTATGCCAACCTGCTGCGGCTGGCGAGCCGGGCCTATTTCGACTCGCCGCTGGGCGAGGCGCCCCGCGTCGCCGCCGCCGTGCTGGCGGATTACGCCGGCGGGCTCATCGCCCTGACCGGCGGGGCGGGCGGCCCCCTCGACGCGGCGCTGCGCGCCGGTCGCCCGGAACTCGCCGCGAGCCGGCTGGAAAGCCTGAAGCGGGCCTTCGGCGAGGACAACCTCTACGTCGAGATCCAGCGCCACGGCCTGCCCGAGGAGGGGCGGATCGAGACGGCGCTCCTGCATCTCGCGGATCGGAACGGCCTCGGCGTCGCGGCGGCGAACGAGACGTTCTTCTCGAAGGCCGACGATTACGACGCCCACGACGCGCTGCTCGCCATCGCGGACGGCCGGATCGTCTCGGACGACCGGCGCCGCAAGCTGACGCCGCGCCACAACTTCAAGACCCGGGCCGAGATGGCGGCCCTGTTCCACGACCTGCCCGACGCCCTGACTTCGACCGTCGAGATCGCCATGCGCTGCGCCGTCCGCGCGCGGACCCGCAAGCCGATCCTGCCGAACTTCTCCCGCGTGGCCGGCAGCGAGGCCGCGACGCTCGCCGAGGCGTCCGGCGCAGTGGCCCAGGCCATCGCCGCCGACGAGCCGACCGAGTTGCGCCGTCAGGCGGAAGCCGGCCTCGAACTGCGCCTGCAGCAGCACGGCACCGCGCCGGGCTTCACGGAGGACGATTACCGCAAGCGGCTCGCCTTCGAGCTCGACGTCATCGTCTCGATGAAGTTTCCCGGCTACTTCCTGATCGTGTCGGACTTCATCAAGTGGGCGAAGGAGCACGACATCCCGGTGGGGCCGGGGCGCGGCTCCGGCGCCGGCTCGCTGGTGGCGTGGTCGCTCCTCATCACCGATCTCGACCCGCTGCGGTTCGGCCTGCTGTTCGAGCGGTTCCTGAACCCCGAGCGCGTCTCGATGCCGGATTTCGACATCGACTTCTGCGTCGAGGGCCGCGAGCGGGTGATCCGCTACGTGCAGGAGCGCTACGGCGAGCGGCAGGTCGGGCAGATCATCACCTTCGGCACGCTGCTGGCGCGCGGCGTGCTGCGCGATGTCGGCCGCGTGCTGGAGATGCCCTACGGGCAGGTGGACAAGCTCACCAAGCTCGTGCCGCAGAACCCGGCCAACCCCGTCACCCTGGCCCAGGCCATCGAGGGCGAGCCCAAGTTGCAGCAGGCGATGGAGGAGGAGCCCATCGTCGGCCGCCTCATCGACATCGCCAAGAAGCTCGAAGGGCTCCACCGCCACGCCTCGACCCACGCGGCCGGCGTGGTGATCGGCGACCGGCCGCTGGAAGAGCTGGTCCCCCTCTACCGCGACCCGAAGACGGGGATGCGCGTCACCCAGTTCAACATGAAGTGGGTGGAGCAGGCCGGGCTGGTGAAGTTCGACTTCCTGGGCCTCAAGACCCTCACGATGCTGCGGTGCTGCACCGATCTGCTGAAGCTGCGCGGCATCGAGATCGATCTTGCCGGCCTGCCGCTCGACGACAGGGCGACCTACGAGCCGATGGGCCGGGGCGAGACGGTCGGCGTGTTCCAGGTGGAATCGGCCGGCATGCGCAAGGCGCTCTGCGAGATGCAGGCCGACCGGTTCGAGGACATCATCGCCCTCGTGGCCCTCTACCGGCCGGGCCCGATGGCCAACATCCCCGTCTATTGCGAGCGCAAGCTCGGCCGCGACGCAGGCAACGAGGCCAACTGGTACCCGCACCCGAGCCTGGAGCCGATGCTGAAGGAGACCTTCGGCATCATCGTCTACCAGGAGCAGGTGATGGAGATCGCCAAGGTGCTCGCCGGGTACACCCTCGGCGAGGCCGACATGCTCCGCCGCGCCATGGGCAAGAAGATCCGCGCGGAGATGGACGCCCAGCGCGAGCGCTTCGTGAAGGGCTGCGAGGCGGGGGGGCTCACCAAGGCCAAGGCGAACGAGATCTTCGATCTGCTCGCCAAGTTCGCCGATTACGG
Source organism: Methylobacterium litchii (assembly GCF_038442315.1). Taxonomy (NCBI): domain Bacteria; kingdom Pseudomonadati; phylum Pseudomonadota; class Alphaproteobacteria; order Hyphomicrobiales; family Methylobacteriaceae; genus Methylobacterium; species Methylobacterium litchii. The sequence goes on from NZ_JBBXMY010000008.1 coordinate 245,646, forward strand.
CTTCAACAAGAGCCACGCGGCGGCCTACGCCCTGCTGACCTACCAGACCGCCTACCTGAAGGCGAATTATCCGGTCGAGTTCCTGGCCGCGGCCATGACGCTCGACATCGACAACACCGACAAGATCGCCGAATTTCGGCAGGACGCGCAGCGCCTGAAGATCACCGTCGAGCCGCCCTCGATCAACGCCTCGGGCGAGGTGTTCGAGGTGCGCGATGGCAAGATCTTCTACGCGCTCGCCGCCATCAAGGGCGTGGGCCGCGAGGCGGTGCGGGCGCTGGTCGAGGCGCGGGGCGACAAGCCCTTCACCGACCTCTCCGATCTCGCGCGGCGCCTCAACCCGCGCCTCGTGAACAAGCGGACGATGGAAAGCCTCGTCCAGGCCGGCGCGCTCGATGGCATCGAGCCCGACCGGGCACGGGCCTTCGCGGCGGTCGAGCCGATGATGAAGTTGGCTCAGGAAGGAGCGACATCGACGTCGGACATGAAAGACATGTTCGGCGGTGTGGTCTCTGCCGATGTCGGCTTGCGCATCCCGCCCCACGAATTGTGGCCGATGGCCGACACGCTAAAGCGCGAATACGCGGCGATCGGCTTCTTCATCTCGGGCCATCCGCTGGACGAGTACGGCGACCTTCTCGACAAGCTGCGGGTGCAGAGCTGGACGGATTTCTGCCGGGCGGTGCGGGCGGGCACGACGAGCGTCGGCCGGGTCGCGGCCTCGGTGCTGGACCGGGCCGAGCGGCGCACCAAGACCGGCAACAAGATGGGCATCGTCACGCTGTCGGACCGGACGGCGCATTTCGAGGCGATCATCTTCTCCGAAGGGCTGGGCCAGTACCGGGACATCCTGGAGCCCGGCCGCCCGCTGGTGCTCCAGTTGCAGGCGAATCTGGAGGGCGAGGACGTCCGCGCCCGCATCATGACCGCCGAGCCCCTGGATGCAGCCGTCGCCCGGTTCCAGAAGGGCATGCGCATCCACCTGGAAGACCCGCGCGGCATCCAGGCGGTGCAGAGCCGCCTGACCATGCGCGGGGAGGGGGAGGTGTCCCTGGTGCTGCGCCTCGACGGCGGCGGGCGCGAGGTGGAGATCCGCCTGCCGGGCCGCTACCAGGCGACGCCGCAACTGGCGGGCATGCTCCGCGCCATGCCGGGGGTGGCGCAGGTGGAGGTGAGTTAGGGACCGACCGTGCGAAGGGCGGCTTGGGGTGGATTGCCGTAGTTCCGCTTCCGAGCTCAGTGTCGGACTAGCGGACGCTTAACAGTAGACCAATCCTGGACTCAATCTTGATAACGTCGTCGGGAGGTTTCGCTACGGCATCGTCGCTGCGTGTCTAGTCGCGTCGTCCCGGGGCCCCACGAAGCGGCCGAGCAGACGCCCGAGGAGGCCACTCAGGCTGTCCATCAGCAGGAACACGGCCGGGACGAAGACCAGGGAGAGCAGGGTTGAGACGATGAGGCCGGCGATGACCGCCACCGCCATCGGCGCGCGGAACTCACCGCCGACCCCAAACGCCATCGCGGACGGCACCATGCCGGCGGCCATCGCAAGGGTCGTCATCACGATAGGCCGCGCCCTCTTGCGGCCGGCATCGACGATGGCCGTGACCCGGTCGACGCCGCGCCCCATCTCCTCGACAGCGAAGTCGACCAGCATGATCGCGTTCTTCGTCACCAGCCCCATCAGCATCAGGATGCCGATGACGACCGGCATCGAGATCGGCATCTGGCAAATCAGCAGGCCGAGGATGGCGCCGCCGATGGAGAGCGGCAGAGAGAACAGGATGGTCAGCGGCTGCAGGAACGAGCCGAACAGCAGGACGAGGACCGCGTAGACCATCATGATGCCGGCGCCCATCGCCATCAGGAAGCCCGAGAACACCTCGCCCATGATCTCGGCGTCGCCGGTCTGCTTGATGGTCACCCCCGGCGGGAGGTTCTTCGCCGTCGGCGTCTGAAGGGCCTCGGCGATGAGGGAGCCCAGCGCCTCCGAGCCCTGCATGTTGGCCTCGACGGCCACGCGCACGGCCCGGTCGTAGCGGTCGATGGCGCCCGGGCCTTGGTCGAGCTCGATGTCGGCCACGACTGCCAGCGGCACGGCGGCCCCGTTCTTGGCCGGCACCTTCAGGTTCTTTAGCCGCGAGACCGCGCCGCGGGCGCTCTCGGGCAGTTGCACCCGGATCGGCACCTGCCGGTCCGCGGCGTTGAACTTGGCGAGGTTCAGGCCGATGTCGCCGATGGTCCCGACGCGGACGGTCTCGGCGATGGCGTCGGTCGAGACGCCGAGGTCGGCGGCCACGCCGGGCTTCGGCCGGATGCGGACCTCCGTCCGGTTCAGCGGCGCCGTCGACATCACCGCCACAAGGTGCGGGATGGCGGCCATGTCGCGCTGTAGCCGGGCGGCGACGTCGGTGACGACGTCGGCGTCGGGACCGCTCACCACCAGGGCGAGGTCGCGCTGGCCGCTGTCGCGAAGGGTCCAGGAGCGGATATCCGGCTCCTCGGCGAGCAGGGCCGCGATCTCGGCCTCGACCGTCCACTGCCGCTTGGCGCGCGCATTCTTCGGCGTCAGGTTCACGGTCAGGGTCGCGAGCCGGGTCTCCTTCTTGCCGCCGACCTGCCGTCCGCCGTCGACGAAGACCGAGGTCACCTCGGGCAGCGCCCGGATGCGAGAGACCACGCGGTCGGACATCGCCACCGTGTCGGCGAGCTTCGCCCCCGGCGCGAGTTCGAGCATGAACAGGGTGCGGGCGTTGTCCTGCTTCGGGATGAAGCCCGAGGGCAGCAGGCCGGTCGACACGATGGAGGCGGCAAACAGTGCGAGGCCGGCGAACAGCGTGATCACCCGGTGGCGCACCGACCAGCCGACCAGGCGGCCGTAGGCGCGCATCACCGGACCCTCGCGCTCCTCGGCGTGACCGTGGTCGCGCAGGAAGTAGGCGGCCAGCATCGGGGTAATCAGGCGCGCCACGAGCAGCGACATGAACACCGAGACCGCGATGGTCAGGCCGAACTGGATGAAGTAGCGCCCGGCGATGCCCGGCATGAACGACACCGGGGCGAACACCGCGATCAGGGTCGCGGTGATGGCGATGACCGCGAGCCCGATCTCGTCGGCGCCCTCGATGGCCGCCTGGTAGGGCGACTTGCCCAGCCGCATGTGTCGGACGACGTTCTCGATCTCGACGATGGCGTCGTCGACGAGGATGCCGGTCACCAGCGTGATCGCGAGCAGGCTGATGCCGTTGAGTGTGAAGCCCAGGGCGTCCATCGCCCAAAAGGTCGGGAACACCGAGAGCGGCAGCGCCACCGCCGCGATGAGCGTGGCGCGCCAGTCGCGCAGGAACAGGAACACCACGATGACCGCGAGGAGCGCCCCCTCGATCAGCGTGTGCATGGCGGAATCGTACGAGCCGATGGTCGAGGAGACCGAGGAGTCGATCAGCTCGAACTGCAGGTCGGGGTAGCTCGCCTGGAACTCGGCGATCTTCCTCTGCACCCCTGCCGCGACCTCGGCGTCGCTCGCACCCGAGCCGCGCGAGACCGCGAAGGCGACGACCGGCTTGCCGTTGAAGCGGGCGAAGGTGCGGGGTTCTTCGATGCCGTCCTCGACCCTGGCGAGGTCGTCGAGGCGGACCTTGCGACCGCCCGGCAGGACGATGGAGGTCGCCTTCAGGTCGCGCAGGGTGCGGGAGGCGGCGAGCGTGCGGATTGACTGCTCACGCCCGCCGACCTCGCCGCGCCCGCCCGCCATGTCGGCCGACGTCAGGCGCAGCTGCCGGTTCACGTCCGCGGCGGTGATGCCCAGCGACAGCAGCCGGTCGGGCTGCAGCACGACCCGGACCTCGCGCGCGACGCCGCCGACCCGCTCGACGCCGCCCACGCCCTTCACGCCCTGGAGCGTGCGGGCGATCTTGTCCTCGACCAGCCAGGACAGGTCGGCGGGCGTCATCGCGGGCGCCTTCACGCCGTAGACGAGGATCGGCAGGCCGGCGACCTCGACGCGGCTGATCACCGGCTCGTCGATGGTGCGGGGCAGGTTGATGCGGATCTTCGAGACCGCATCCTTCACGTCGTTGACGGCGCGGTCGGTGTTCACCTCCAATCGGAACTCGACCGTGGTCACCGAGGCGCCCTCGGTGATGGCCGAGGTGATGTGCTTGACGCCCCGCACGCCGGCAATCGAGTCCTCGACCCACTTGGTGACCTGCGTCTGCAACTCGGACGGCGCCGCGCCGGACTGGGTGATGGCCACGGAGACGATGGGCACGTCGACGTTGGGCATCTTCGTCACCGCGAGCCCGCGGAAGCTGACGAGGCCGAGCACGACCAGCACCAGGAACAGGACGAGGGGCGCGATGGGGTTGCGGATCGCCCAGGCGGAGATGTTCAGGCGCATCGGGCGGCCCTGTCTTTCGGTGACGGTGATCGTGTGACGAACGCCGCAGCCTACGGCACGCCAGCTTCGGCGGTGTCCCGCGGGGCCGGTATCGCGGCGACCGCGTGCGTGGGGGCCGGAGCTTCGAGCACCGGCCGGACGCGGTCGCCATCGCGAAGGAACGAGCCGGCCCGGGCGACGACGCGCTCGCCCTCGTTCAGGCCGGCGCGGACCTCGACGGTGTCCTCGTCGGCGATGCCGGTGCGGATGGTGCGATCCTCGACCCGGTCACCGGACACGATCAACACGCTGCGACGCCCGCCGCTGTACAGCACCGACGCCTGGGGGATGCTCACGCCGCGGCTGCGGGCGAGCTCGACCTCGCCGCGCGCGAAGGTCCCGATGCGTAGGCGCGGGTCGGCGTCTAGGCGAACGCGGACCTTCCCGAGGCGGGTGGCCTTGTCGACCTCCGGGTAGACGGCGCGCACGCGACCGGCGACTCTGCCGCCTTCGCCGAGGTCGATCCAGGCTGAAGCGCCCTCGCGGAGAAGCGGCAGCTTGGTCTCCACGACCTCGCCCTCCAGCTCGATCTCCCCGCGGGCGATCAGGCGGAACAGCGGCTCCGAACTTGCCGAGGCGGCGAGGCCGACCCGGGCGGTGCGGCGGCTGACGATGCCGGCCTCGGGAGCGCGGATCTCGGTGCGGGCGAGCCGCAGGGACAGCTCGTCGCGCACGGCGCGAGCCTGGGCGAGGTCGGCCTTGGCCATGGCAAGTCCGTTACGGGCGAAGGTCAGTCGGCCCTCGGCCTGGCGCAGGGTGGAAGTCCGGGTCTCCATCACCACGGCGGTGGTGTTGCCCGTGGCGATGAGCGTCTTTGCCCGCTCCAGACTAAGCCGGGCCTCGGTCTCGGCAGCCTCGGCCTGCTCGATGTTGCTTTGGGACTGGGGCACGGCGGCCTCGGCCTTAGCCACAACTGCGTCCTGCTGTGCGATTTGGCGGTCGATCAGGTCGCGGGCGAGGCGCGCGAGCACCTGGCCTTTTGCGACCCGCGCACCCTCCTCAACCAACACCTCGGTGACCCGGTAGCCGTCGATCTCTGGCGTCACCAGGATCTCGTCGCGGGGCACCAGGGTGCCGGTCACCGTCACGGTCTCTACGGTCTCGCGCCGGGTTGCCTCGACGACGCTGACGGCAGGCGCCAGGATCGGCTTGGCCGTTATGGGCGACTCGTCGCGGGCGGAGGCGGCCGACAGGCCCAGCGCCAGCAGGGCGGGAGTAGCGAGCAAGGCGGCGCGGATCATCGGCCGGTCTCCGGAGTGGCGACGGTCGACCGCGCCAGTGCGCCGTTCAGGCCTGCCTCGATCAGGGTCTGAAGGTGGGCGACGGCAGGGGCTGGGTCGTAACCCGGCAGGATGGCTCGGCCGACGACGATGCCCTTCATCAGCGAGTTGACCGCTTCGAACATGGAGGCGGGCTCGCAAGCGGGCGAAGCGGCGAGTGCCGAGAACATCCCGCACAGCCATTCCCGAGCCTCGGCCTCGCTGCGGTCGACCAGAGCGGCGATGGCGGGGTTACGCGTGGTCTCCGCCCATAGGTCGAGACGCAGCACCGCGGCCTCCCGGGTGATGCCGGTAAAGAACCGTTCAAGGATGCCGTTCAGGGACGCGCGACGGTCACCGTCCCGCTCCATCTCGGCGACGAGGGCAGCCCCGCGGGCGCGGTCGCGTTCCGCCATTGCCAGGACGATGTCCTCCTTCGAGGCAAAGTAACGGTAGAAGTTGCCCTGGCTTATGGCGGCCTCGCGGGCGAGGTCCGACATCGTGGTGCGGTGGAAACCGTTGCGGACGAAGCAGGCCTCAGCCGCGTCGAGGATGCGCTCGCGCCGCGCAGCCTGGGCGTCGGTGACCTCAACGACGGTCGCGGTCCCGGCGCTCACGACGCGTAACCCGATCCGTGCGGGACGACCCTGGACTGGTCCTTGACCGGGGCGAGGTCGGCGCAGGCGCGGGGCGCGTGGTCGAGACCGGCGCAGGCTCGGGCCTGCCAGCCGCCCGGACCGGTGCCGGTCCAGGACAACAAGCATGCCCACCCCAACAGCACCGCGGCGCCGAGGATCTGGTTCGCCGGACGCACTAGGGCGCGCAACGCTGCCGCGCCGGCGGGGGCTTCGACGTGGTCAGCGGATGCGTAGGTCATGCTCGACACCATCATTTCTCCTCGGCTTGATAATGAACACTCATTCTCATGTCAATGAACGTTCATTCTCAACTGGGGGGGAGAAGTCATCGGCGAGCATCGCAGGACGCAAGGAGGTTCCGCTTAGGCTTGCAAATGCTAGCCTCCGAGAAACCTCCGGTCGCAGCTGAATGCCCAGCATGGGCCGTAAGCAGAGGACCGCTCAGGGTGGATCGCAGCTGGTTCGCTTACGGGGAGCTCGGGCATCACAGCGGACCTCGATATCGAACCGATGGGCTATCCACTGCAGAGCCTCGGTCTAAGAGCGCCTAACAAAACCATCGTTCGATGAAGCGCCAAACGATGAGGGCGGCCGCCAGGGTCGAGAAGGCCAGATGGATGTCGGCCCGTCGTTCGTAGCGGATGGCAAGGCGGCGGAACTGGG
>NZ_JBBXMY010000009.1:0-249159 GCF_038442315.1 Methylobacterium litchii
ACATGGAGGACAAGCAGAAGGGCCAGGGCGAGCAGTTCGTGATGATCAGCGCCGAGGATGCGCGGGCGCGGGGCATCCTGGACGGGGACCGGGTGAAGGTCGCCAACGACCGCGGCGCCTTCAAGGGAGTGGCGCGGATCACCGACGACGTGAAGTCCGGCATCGTGGTGGCGACGCTGGGCTACTGGCGCCAGCTCAACGAGGGCACGGTGAACAGCATTTCGTCGGGCGCCTTCACCGACATGGGCCACGCGCCGTCCTTCTCGGACAACCTCGTCGAGGTCTCGCGCGCCAACTGACGACCTGGCTTGGCAAGCTCGTGCGCCCGTCCCAGGCCGGGTCGCACGAGCACGGGTTTCGTGGCGGGATGAACTTGAACCGGTTCGTCCTGTAGCCGATACTGTCGCCTGCGTTATGTGTCGGTATGCGCTGCTTCCCGCCTGAACGGATCGTGTGTCTCACGGAGGAGACCGTCGAGACCCTGTATCTTCTGGGCGAGGAGGACCGGATCGTCGGCGTGTCAGGCTATGCCGTCCGCCCGCCACGGGTGCGTCGCGAGAAGCCCCGTGTGTCAGCCTTCACCAGCGCCGACATCCCCAAGATCCTGGCCCTCGCGCCGGACTTGGTCCTGGCCTTCTCGGACCTGCAGGCCGGCATCGTCGCCGACCTCGCCCGGGCCGGCGTTGCGGTCCATCTCTTCAACCAACGAGACGTGGCCGGCATCCTCGCCATGATCCGGACGGTGGGAGCCCTCGTGGACGCGAGGGACCGTGCGGAGGCGCTAGCCCGCGGCTACGAGGAACGGTTGGCAACGGTCGCCGGACAATCGCACGGACGCCCGAGACCCCGGGTGTACTTCGAGGAGTGGGACGAGCCGCTGATCTCCGGCATCGGGTGGGTGTCCGAGCTCGTGCGCATCGCGGGCGGTGACGACGTCTTCCCCGAACTCGCCCGGCAACCGGCCGCCAAGGACCGCATCGTCACGCCAGAGGCGGTGTTGGCCACCCAGCCGGAGGTCATCCTGGCATCCTGGTGCGGGAAGAAGGTGGTGCCGTCGCGCATCGCGTCGCGGCCCGGTTGGTCGTCGATGCCGGCAGTTGCGGAAGGACGGATCGTCGAAATCAAGTCGCCACTCATCCTGCAGCCGGGGCCGGCGGCACTGACTGACGGCTTAGACGCGATTGTTCGGGGGCTGGGCCTATCGCTCTAACGCGTAAGTAGACGCATTAGCCCGTAAACGTAAGCAAATCCGCATCCACCGGAATACAGTATTGCTAGAATTCAATTAATTGCAAGATAAACTTCGGCACGAAAATCAAAAATTTGGATGTTTGATCAACACCGGAACAATATTGAGCCGTCATTATTGGCATCACGCTCGATTCACAACGCAATGCAGACCCGGGTTGGTGCAGACGAAGTACTAGGGCTCCTTCAGTGACAGTTCCTCCGTAGACGATACAAGCCCAGCCCCAATCGCGATCCAGACGAGATGCGCATCGGTGCGTGCCCCGAGCGTGGCGCGGATCACCGAGAGGTTGTTGTGCACCGTCTTGAGGCTCAGACACAGTGCCTCGGCGACGGCTTGGGCGGTCATCCCGCCGACGGTCAGACTCAAGATTTCGAACTCCCGCGGGCTTAGGTCGTCAAGCGCCGTGCGCCCCCCGGCCACCTCGTCCTGAGCGATCGCGCGCGCAATGTCGGTACTCATCGCCTGCTCGCCGCGGAGCACGGTCGCAACCGCCGCCAGCAGCTCACGGGGTGGGCTCGCCTTGCTGACATACCCGCTCGCCCCGGCGGCGAAGGCTTGGCGCGCGATCATCGCCCCGGTGCGCATGCTGAACACGACGATGCGGGCGGACCCATCCCATTGGCGGATGTGACGGATGGCTTCGATGCCGCTGGGGCCGGGCAGCGACAGGTCGAGGATCACGAGATCGGGGGCGTGAGCCTTGTACTGGGAATAGGCCATTGCCGCGCTTTCGGCCTCCGCGACCACCACGAAGCCCGGCTGTCGCTCAATCAGGCGGCGATAGCCCTCGCGCACGACGGGATGGTCATCGACGAGCAAAATGGTCGTGGCCATGGGGCGCTCTCAGCCAGCCGTCGGGACGGATGCGCAGGCACGGATGCCCGAACCGGTGCCGGTGAGCGAAAAGCTTCCTCCGAGGGCGGCGAGCCGTGCTCGGATGCCGACGAGCCCACGACCATTGTGAGAAGAGGTTCGGGACACACTGCCCCCGCCGTCATCGTCGAGAGTCAGCGTCACCGTTCGTGGTCCGGCCTCCGAACGACCGAGGCGCAGGAAGATCCGGCTCGGCCGGCCGTGGCGCAAGGCGTTCGTCAGCAGTTCCTGCGCGATCCGATAGAGGCTCGCCGCCACGTTCTCGGGTATGTCGGTGAGATCCCCCCTGACATCGAAATGCAGGGCCGGGCCGGACCTGAATTGTCCTCGCCAGTCCGCCACGAGACCACGCAGCGCCTCCTCCAATCCGGCCTCGGCGAGATCGGGCAGTTCGAGGCGGGCCAGGGCTCCCTGCAGGCTCTCCCGCATGGTGGCGATAATGGCTTCGATACCCTGGGCGTCGTCGCGAAGATCGTCGCGCTCCGGGGGGGCCGCCAGTTCGATCGCCGCGGCCCGTGCCCCCGCAGCGGCCAGGCACTGGCCGAAGGCATCGTGCAGGTCGCGCGCGAGAGCCTGCCGTTCTTCTTCCTGAACCGTGACGAGCCGCTGCATCAGGCCGGCGCGCTCGGCCTCAGTGTCGGCAAGCCGGTCGGCGAGGGCGTTGCAGGCGTGGGCAATCCGGTCGAACTCGGTGGCGGCGAAGCGTGGCAGCGGCGGGCGGGTGCTGGCCGCGTCGAGGTTTTCCAGCCCGTGCACGATCCGCCCGACCGGGGCGACGAGGCGCGTCACGGCGAGCCAGTTGAGCAGGAGCGTCGCTGCCGCCACACAGAGGGCCAGCCCGCCCGCGAGGCGCACGCGCCGCCAGAGACGAGCCGCCGACGCCATTGCATCGGGCCACGCCGTGACACTGCCGATGGTGCGTTCGCGATACACGATCGCCCGGATCGTCGGCGTGGCGGCGGCTTCCCAGACGAGGGTGTCGCGGAACCACGCGGGGGCGGCATCGAGGCCGTCCCAGTCACCGCAGAAGCGGCGGGGCAATTCCACGCCGAGATGAATGTCGGCGCAGATGCCCGGCAGGAGCGTGACGATGGCCGGGGCCGCCTGTGGTGCGCTGGCGGGCATGGCCGCCGGTCCGGCGCTTCCGAGGCCCGGCTGACGCGCCAATTGTGCGGCGATCCGATCCGCCGACATGGCGGCCTCCCAGCGGAGGCTCGCGTGAGCGTCCCAGACGGCCCATGCGATCGCCCCCACTAGGCAGAGCGCAGCCACAACGAGAAGGCGCAGACCGAGATGCGTGGGTAGGCTCATGGATCAAGCAGCCGGGCTCGAAGCGAGGCTCTGATTTGGCACCGGGACCGTCGGGGTGCGCAAGCCATCGATCATTCGGACGGGAAGAATGCCCGGGCTTCAGCGGGAGGACTTCCCTGGTCTGATCCCGTCACGATCCGGAAGATGGTGATGTCCCTGCTCCATGGAGCCGACCATGACGCTTCACCTCTCTCGCCGCAGCCTCTTGGCCGCGTCCGCCCTGCTACCCCTGGGGTTGCAGGGGCCTGCTGTCGCCGCAGCCTCGAGCGGTTCTTACCGGGTCGGTGCGTTCACGGTGACGCCGTTGCGTGACGGCCTCTTTCCGCTGGAGCCGAGCATGATCCCGGCCGCCGAAAGCCCAGCCGGACAAGCCTTGCTGAAGGGGGCCGGTCTTCCTGCGAAGGGCCCCTCGCCGGAGCCGGTCAACGCGTTCCTGATCCGACGCGGGGAACAGCACTGGCTGCTCGATGCGGGCTGCGGCACCGTCCTCGGGCCAGGCTTCGACCGCGTAACCGCGGCACTGGCGGCGGAGGGCGTGCGGCCGGAACAGATCGAGACCATCTGGCTCAGCCATCTGCACGCAGACCATGCCGGCGGTCTCTTGACGCCGGACCGCCTCGCGCGGTTCGCGAATGCGGAACTGGTGCTGCAGGAGCGTGAGGTGGCCTACTGGTCGGATGCGGCGGCCAGAGCCTCCGCTTCGGCTCCCTTGAGCCCAATGTTCGAGACTGCACAGGCGGTGCTAGCGGCCTATCCCGACCGGGTCCGGCGTATCTCCGGCGAGGCGGAGCTTGCACCGGGTATCCATGCTGTGCCGCTGCCCGGCCATACGCCGGGACATATGGGCGTCTTGATCGCGGACGGCTCCGACCGCCTGCTGATCTGGGGCGATATCGTCCACTCGCAAATTCTGCAGATGCCGCATCCGGACTGGACGGTGATCTGGGACACCGATCCAGCGGAAGCGATCACGACGCGACGGCGCATCCTCGATCGTGCGGCAGTGGACGGCTTGACGGTGACCGGGATGCACCTCGCGACGAGAGGACGGATCGAGCGCAAAGATGCCGGTTACGCGCTAGTCTAGCTGCGCCAAAACTAGGGGATTGCGGATGTTCACTTCTGAGGTCACTTTAATGATCAATTGGCGACGGTCTGCTTTCAGGCGTCGAACTCGAAAATCGGACGTCCGACGAAGAGTTGAGTCTCGCCAAGCGCGATGCTTCCCCCCTACCAACGAGGCGGTGCGGGTGACTTGAGAAGGCGAAGTCACGGTACCGTTCGAGCTTGTGCATCTGGTGTGCGGCTGCTGGCCGCCGTTGGCGACCGGCGTGACTGGGTCCGGCTGCTCCGCCTTCTGAGCCTGGTTCCGCCTCGACAGGTCACCGCTGTGGCTGGTCCCGGGCATGGCCTGAGCGGGGCGACCCGGCGTGCGATCAAGGATCACCGCCCCTTGGGCAAGCGCTAACTCGCGAGACATGCTCCGAGACCCGACCGCGGCGCCTTATGACTTACCTATATCGCGGCGCCCGCCTCCGTCTTGTTCCCTAACGGCGTAAGCGGGACCTCTCGCACCACCGGGCCTTCGCCCGCGTGGAGCATCCAGATGACCGTCTTCCGGCACATCGCTGCGGAATACAGGGACGACCGCGTCTTCGCCGTGATGATCCTCGTCCTCGGATCGTGGACGGCCGTCTCCCTCGCACTGCTCGCCCTGAACGTCCTCGCCGTGCTGTCGGCATCTTGAGTGTCGGTCCCCGCCTGGGCCTGCGCGGCCGGTTGCCGTGCCCGACCCCCAGGTTTCCCTTAGCCTCCCCGGCGCCGGAAGCCGCAGCCGCGACGGACGCCGTCCTTCGCCACATCGACGGCCGCTGCACCGCGTGCGGCATCCCGTTCAGCGGCTTCGCCGGTGCGGAGACAAGCGTGGTCCGCGTCGACCGGGCCTCGTGGCGCGCGGCCTGCCATCGGGCGGCGCACATCGACACGCCCGGCGCCTGCCAGGAACTGCGTTCCGCCTGGCGGCCAGGCACCTGTCCGGCGAGCGCGGACGGCCCGGAATCCGAGCGATCCTAACGGCTTCCTTATAAGATCGCCCTTGGCTCCGTCTCGAACCCTAACGCGGTTCCGGTCCACATTCAGGGTCGGCCAAGACCGGTCGCGGCGTCCCCGCGGTCGGCACGCCGAACCGGATCCGACCATCATGCTCGACATCGTCTTCATCGCGGGTGCGCTCGCGTTCTTCGCCGCGGCGGCGGGCTACGCCGCGCTCTGCGAACGCCTCTGAGGGCCGCCGCATGACCCTCGACCTTGCCCTCGGCGCCCTCGTGACCGCCGGCCTCCTCGTCTACCTCACCTACGCCCTCGTCCGCCCCGAGCGGTTCTGAGCGGCCAGACGGACCTCCGCCCATGACAACCACCGGCTGGATCCAGATCGCGCTGTTCTGCGCGGTCGTCCTGGCGCTCGTGAAGCCGCTCGGGGCCTACATGACCCGCGTCTTCACCGGAGAGCGCACTGTCCTCTCGCCCGTCCTCGCACCCGTCGAGCGCGGGCTCTACCGCGTGGCCGGCATCGACGCCCGCCACGAGCAGACCTGGCTCGGCTACGGCCTCGCCATGCTCGCCTTCCACCTGCTCGGCTTCCTGTTGCTGTACGCCGTGCTGCGCCTGCAGGACGTGCTGCCGCTCAACCCGATGGGGCAATCGGCGGTGGCGCCGGACCTCGCCTTCAACACCGCCGCGAGCTTCGTCACCAACACGAACTGGCAGAACTACGGCGGCGAGAGCACGCTCTCGTATCTCTCCCAGATGCTGGGCCTGACGCACCAGAACTTCCTGTCGGCGGCCACCGGCATCGCGCTCGCCGTGGCGCTGATCCGCGGCTTCGCCCGGGCCTCGGTCAAGACGGTGGGCTCGTTCTGGGTCGATCTGACCCGCTGCACTCTCTACGTGCTGCTGCCGATTTGCATCGTCTACACCCTGTTCCTCGTCTCGCAGGGGATGCCGCAGACACTGGGCGCGTACGTGGACGCGACCACTCTGGAGGGCGCCAAGCAGACCATCGCGGTCGGGCCGGTGGCCAGCCAGGTGGCGATCAAGATGCTCGGCACCAACGGCGGCGGCTTCTTCAACGCCAACGCCGCGCATCCCTTCGAGAACCCCACCGCCCTGTCGAACTTCGTGCAGATCGTCTCGATCTTCGCGCTCGGCGCCGCCCTCACCAACGTCTTCGGCCGGATGGTCGGGGACGAGCGCCAGGGCTGGGCCATCCTCGGCGCCATGACGGTGCTGTTCGTGGCCGGCGTCGCGGTCACCTACTGGTCCGAGGCCAACGGCAGTTCCGTCCTCAACGGCCTCGGGCTGACCGGCGGCAACATGGAGGGCAAGGAGACCCGCTTCGGCATCGTCGCCTCGGCGCTGTTCGCGGTGGTCACGACCGCCGCCTCCTGCGGCGCCGTCAACGCCATGCACGACTCGTTCACGGCGCTCGGCGGCCTGATCCCGATGATCAACATGCAGCTCGGCGAGATCATCGTCGGCGGTGTCGGCGCCGGCCTCTACGGCATGCTCGTGTTCGTCGTCATCACGATCTTCGTGGCCGGCCTGATGGTCGGCCGCACACCGGAATACCTCGGCAAGAAGATCGAGTCGCGAGAGGTGAAGATGGCGATGCTCGCTATCCTGTGCCTGCCGCTGATGATGCTGGGCGGGACCGCCGTCGCCACGGTGGCGGCCGCCGGCCTCGCCGGCCCCGCCAACGCGGGCCCTCACGGCTTCTCGGAGATCCTGTACGCCTTCACCTCGGCTGCGGCGAACAACGGGTCTGCCTTCGGCGGCCTGAGCGGGAACACGCTGTTCTACAACAGCCTGCTCGCCATCGGCATGCTGGTCGGCCGGTTCTTCGTGATCATCCCGGCCCTGGCCATCGCGGGCTCGCTCGCGGGCAAGAAGACGCTCCCGGCCTCCGCCGGCACGTTCCCGACCCACGGCGGCCTGTTCGTCGGGCTCCTCGTGGGCGTGATCCTCATCGTCGGCGGCCTGACCTTCTTCCCGTCCCTGGCGCTCGGACCCATCGTCGAGCACCTCGCCGGGTCGGCCGGCCAGACCTTTACGACGGGGGGCTGAGATGCCCCGCGCCTTCCCGTCCCGGCGTGTGCCGCGCCATCACCTCGCGCTGCACCGGCCCCCGCAACGGCGGGAGCGCGCCAGCGCCCAGCCCCTGCGGACCTCCGACCTCGTCCTGGCGCTGCTCGGTGTCGTGATGCTCGGCGGCCTCGCCCTCACCGCAGCCTTCGTCCTCGCCGCCGGCAACGCCTGAACCCGGCAGGCCCGGCCCATGAGGCCGGGCCTCGATGCCCCTCATCGGACACGTCATCCCATGTCCCGCCAGTCCTCATCCCTGTTCAGCGCCGCCCTCGTCGGGCCGGCCCTCCTCGGCTCCGTCAGGAAGCTCGACCCCCGCGCCATGATCCGTAACCCGGTCATGTTCGTCGTCGAGGTGGTGGCCGCGTTGACCACCGTGCTGTTCCTCCGCGACCTCGTCACCGGGGGCAGCGACTTGCTCTTCTCCGGCCAGATCATCCTCTGGCTGTGGTTCACCCTGATCTTCGCCAACTTCGCCGAGGCGCTGGCGGAAGGCCGCGGCAAGGCCCAGGCCGACAGCCTGCGGCGCACCCGCACCGAGATGACCGCCAAGCGGCTGACCGGCCAGGGTCGAACCTACGAGAGCGTGCCCGGCACCTCCCTCAAGGTCGGCGACGTGGTGCTCGTCGAGGCCGGCGACCTGATCCCCTCCGACGGCGAGGTGATCGAGGGCGTCGCCTCGGTGAACGAGGCCGCCATCACCGGCGAGTCCGCCCCGGTGATCCGCGAATCCGGCGGCGACCGCTCGGCGGTCACCGGCGGCACGCAGGTCCTCTCGGATGAGATCAAGGTGCGCATCACGGCCGCCGCTGGCTCGACCTTCGTCGACCGGATGATCGCGCTGGTCGAGGGCGCCTCCCGGCAGAAGACGCCGAACGAGATCGCCCTCAACATCCTCCTCGCCGGCCTGACCATCGTGTTCGTCTTCGCGGTGGCCTCGATCCCGAGCTTCGCGAGCTACGCCGGCGGTTCGATCCCGGTGATCGTACTGGTGGCATTGTTCGTCACGCTGATCCCGACCACCATCGGCGCGCTGCTCTCGGCCATCGGCATCGCCGGCATGGACCGGTTGGTGCGCTTCAACGTGCTCGCCATGTCCGGCAGGGCCGTCGAGGCGGCGGGCGACGTCGACACCCTGCTGCTGGACAAGACCGGCACCATCACCCTCGGCAACCGGCAGGCCACCGAGTTTCGCCCGGTGCGTGGCGTCTCCGAGCAGGACCTCGCCGATGCGGCGCAGCTCGCCTCGCTCGCCGACGAGACGCCGGAGGGCCGCTCCATCGTGGTCCTCGCGAAGGAAAAGTACGGCATTCGCGCCCGGGATATGGGCAGCTTGAACGCCACCTTCGTGCCCTTCACCGCCCAGTCGCGGATGTCGGGGGTGGACCTGCAGGGCACGTCGATCCGCAAGGGCGCGGTCGATGCCGTCATCGCCTCGGTCTCGGGTCAGCCCGTCGCGTCGCGCGGCTCGAACGTCGCGCTGGCGGTGCGCCCCGAGGCCGAGACCGGCGTCGTCGGCGAGATCCGCGCCATCGCGGAGGAGATCGCCAAGGCCGGCGGCACGCCGCTCGCCGTGGCCAAGGACGGACGCCTGCTCGGCGTGGTCTACCTGAAGGACATCGTGAAGGGCGGCATCCGCGAACGCTTCGCCGAGCTGCGCCAGATGGGTATCCGCACGGTGATGATCACCGGCGACAACCCCATGACCGCCGCCGCCATCGCGGCCGAGGCCGGCGTCGATGATTTCCTCGCCCAGGCCACCCCGGAGGACAAGCTGGCGCTGATCCGCAAGGAGCAGTCGCAGGGCAAACTCGTCGCCATGTGCGGCGACGGCACCAACGACGCCCCGGCGCTCGCCCAGGCCGATGTCGGCGTCGCCATGAACACCGGCACGGTGGCCGCCCGCGAGGCCGGGAACATGGTCGATCTCGACAGCGACCCGACGAAGCTCATCGAGATCGTCGGCATCGGCAAGCAGTTGCTGATGACGCGCGGGGCGCTGACGACCTTCTCCATCGCCAACGACGTGGCGAAGTACTTCGCCATCATCCCGGCGATGTTCCTGACGCTCTACCCGCAGCTTCAGGCGCTGAACGTCATGCACCTCGCTTCGCCGCAGAGCGCGATCCTGTCCGCGATCATCTTCAACGCGCTCATCATCATCGCCCTGATCCCGCTCGCCCTGAAAGGCGTGACCTACCGGGCCGTCGGCGCCGCCGCGCTGCTGCGCCGGAACCTGCTGATCTACGGCCTCGGCGGCGTCCTCGTGCCGTTCGTCGGCATCAAGGTCATCGACCTCGCCGTCAGCGCTCTCCATCTCGCCTAAGGTCCCGGAGACCTCCCATGTTGAACCAGCTTCGCCCCGCCCTCGTCCTCCTCGTCGCCCTGACGGCGGTCACCGGCCTCGCCTACCCGCTCGCCATGACCGGCATCGCGGGGGCCATCTTCCCGGCCAAGGCCGCCGGAAGCCTCATCGAGCGCGACGGCAAGGTCGTCGGTTCCAGCCTGATCGGCCAGAGCTTCACCGGGGCCAACTACTTCCACGGCCGCCCCTCGGCCACCACGGCGGCCGACCCCGCCGACGCCACCAAGACCGTGCCGGCGCCCTACAACGCGGCGAACTCGTCGGGCTCCAACCTCGGGCCGACGAGCGCGGCGCTGGCCGAGCGGGTGAAGGCCGACCTCGAGACGCTGAAGGCCGAGAATCCCGGCCAGCCGGTTCCCGTCGACCTCGTGACCACCAGCGGCTCCGGCCTCGATCCCGAAATCAGCCCCGATGCGGCCCTGTTCCAGGTGCCGCGCGTCGCCAAGGCCCGGAACGTGTCCGAAGACAAGCTTCGCGACCTCGTCGCCAGCCAAGTGCAGGGCCGCACGCTCGGCCTACTCGGCGAGCCGCGCGTCAACGTCCTGGCGCTCAACCTCGCCCTGGACGATATGGCGAAGCGCTGAGGAGCCAGGATGCCCGAGACCGGCCGCGACCCGAACCGCCCCTCGCCCGACGCGCTGCTCGAAGCGGCGCGCCGGGAGGAGCGGACGCGCGGCCGACTTAAGGTGTTCCTCGGCGCCGCCCCCGGCGTCGGCAAGACCTACGAGATGCTGACCATCGGCCGCGCCAAGGCGAAGGCCGGGGCCGACGTGGTGATCGGGGTGGTCGAGACCCACGGCCGCGCCGAGACCGAGGCCCTGATCGACGGGTTCGAGGTGATCCCCCGGCGGCCCGTGCCGTATCACGGCACCGTCCTGGAGGAGATGGACCTCGACGCCCTGCTGGCCCGCCGCCCCCAGATCGCCCTGGTGGACGAACTCGCCCACACCAACGCGCCGGGCTCGCGCCATCCGAAGCGCTATCAGGACGTCGAGGAACTGCTCGACGCCGGCATCGACGTCCTGACGACCCTCAACATCCAGCACGTCGAAAGCCTCAACGACGTCGTCGCCTCCATCACCCGCATCCGCGTCCGCGAGACCGTGCCGGACGGTGTCCTCGACCGGGCCGACGACATCGAGGTGGTGGACCTCAATCCCGACGACCTGATCGACCGCCTGAAAGCCGGCAAGGTCTACGTCCCCACCAACGCCGAGCGTGCCCTGAAGCACTACTTCTCGCGCGGAAACCTCACGGCGCTGCGCGAATTGGCCCTGCGCCGGACGGCCGACCGGGTCGATGACGAACTTCTCGGCCATATGCGAGCGAACGCGATCCCCGGGCCCTGGGGTGCGGGGGAGCGCGTGCTGGTCTGCGTCAGCGAGGACCCCCGCTCGTCCGGCCTCGTGCGCTACACCAAGCGGCTCGCCGACCGCCTGCACGCCCCCTGGACGGCCCTGGCTGTGGAGGGGATGCGCTCGGCCTCCCTGAGCGAGGCGGAGCGCGACCGCATCGCCGAGGCATTGCGGCTCGCCGACAAGCTCGGGGGTGACGCCGTGACCCTGCCGGGTGGTCGCCGCATCGCCGAGGATATCCTGGCCTTCGCCCGCTCGGCCAACGTCAACCACATCGTCGTCGGCAAGTCCGAGCGCTCCCGCCTGTTCGAACTCGTCAACGGATCGGTGGTGCACGACCTCGTGCGCCAGGGCGGCGCCATCTGCGTTCACGTCGTGCCCGGCGAGGCGGTGCAGCTCGAGAAGCCGACGCGCCGGGCGGTCGCGACCGCCGCGCCCCGGGCGACCTTCGACCCCCGCCCCTACCTCGTCGCCCTCGCCGCCGTGGGGGCCGGCCTCGGCACGGCCATCCTCGCCCAACCGTATGCGGGCGTCGAGAACGCCGACCTGTTCTTGCTCACCGCCGTGGTGGGCGTCGCCGTCCGGTGGGGCCTCGGCCCGGCGCTCGCGGCAGTCCTCGCCGCCTCGCTGTCCTACAACTTCTTCTTCCTGCCGCCGGTCTACACCTTCACCATCGCCGACCCGACCAACGTCGCGGCCTTCCTCCTCTTCACCCTCGTCGCCGTGCTCGTGTCGAACCTCGCCGCGCGCGCGCGACTCACGGCGGTGGTCAGCCAGGGCCGGGCGCGGTCCACCGAGCGCCTGTTCGGGTTCTCCCGGAAGCTCGCCGCCTGCGGCACCCTCGACGACGTGCTCTGGGCGACCTCGGCCCAGGTCGCGGCCATGCTGAAGGTGCGCGTGGTGCTCCTCCTGCCCGAGGGCAAGGCCGTCACCGTCAGGGCCGGCTACCCGCCGGAGGACATGCTGGACGAGGCCGACGTGGCGGCGGCGCAATGGGCCTTCGACAACGACCGCCCGGCGGGCCGTGGCGCCGACACGCTGCCGGGCGCCAAGCGCCTGTTCCTGCCGATGCGCACGGGCCGCGGCACCATCGGGGTGATCGGCCTCGACGCGGACGGGACCGGCCCGATCCTGACGCCGGAGGGCCGCCGCCTCCTCGATGCCCTCGCCGACATGGGGGCGCTCGCCATCGAGCGGGTGCGGCTGGTGGAGGATCTCGACCGGGCCGAGCGCGCCGCCGAGACCGACCGCCTGCGCCAGGCGCTGCTCACCTCGATCAGCCACGACCTGCGCACGCCGCTCGCTTCGGTTCTGGGCGCGGCCAGCACGCTGCGCGACCTCGACGCCGTCCTCGATACGGAGGCCAAGGCGGACCTTCTCTCGACCGTCATCGAAGAATCGGAGCGGCTGAACCGCTTCATCGCGAACCTCCTCGACATGACCCGCCTCGAGGCCGGCGCGGTCGCGCCGAACCTCGCCCCGCAGGACGTGGCCGAGACCGTCGACACGGCCCTGCGCCGGCTCGAGAAGATGCTGCGCGGGCACCGGATCGCGGTCGATCTCGCGCCGAACCTGCCGACCCTGCGGCTCGACCCGGTCCTGTTCGAGCAGGTGCTGGTCAACCTCCTGGACAACGCCGCGAAGTACGCGCCCGAGGACACGACCGTGACGGTGCGGGCCCGGCAGGACGGACGGTCCGTCCGCATCGAAATCCTCGATGAGGGCAACGGCATCCCGGAGGAGGACGTCGAGCGCCTGTTCGACAAGTTCTACCGGGTGCGCAAGAGTGACCGTGTCCGCGCGGGCACCGGACTGGGGCTCGCCATCTCGCGCGGCTTCGTCGAGGCGATGGGTGGCACCGTCACCGCAGCCAACCGGCGGGACCGCTCCGGCGCCGTCTTCACCGTGACCCTGCCGGTTCCCGCCCGCACGCTCAAGGACATCGCCGCATGAGCCCGACCGTCCTCGTGATCGACGACGAGCCGCCGATCCGCAAGCTGCTGCGCATGGGCCTCTCGACCCAGGGCTACGCCATCCTGGAGGCGCCGAACGGGGCGACCGCCCTGGATGTGCTCGGGCGAGAGGGCGTGGACCTCGTCCTCCTCGACCTCGGCCTGCCGGACATGCGCGGCCACGACCTGCTCCGCGCGATCCGGGCGAGCCATCCCGGCCTGCCGGTGGTGGTGCTGTCGAGCCGGGACGACGAGGGCGGCAAGGTCGAGGCCCTCGATCTCGGCGCCGACGATTACGTCACCAAGCCGTTCGGCATGGCCGAGCTCCTGGCACGTCTGCGCGCGGCGCTCCGCCACCAACTCGCCCAGCGCGGCGAGCGTCCGGTGTTCCGGGTCGACGGTCTCAGCGTGGACCTCGTCCGCAGGATCGTGAAAGTCGACGATTCCGAGGTGAAGCTGACCCCACGGGAATACGATTTCCTGCGCGTGCTCGTGCTCCATGCCGGCAAAGTGCTCACCCACGCGCAGCTCATGAACGAGGTCTCGGTCTCCTCGGACCCGCAATATCTGCGCGTCTACGTGCGCCAGCTCCGCCAGAAGCTTGAGGCCGACCCCGAACGGCCGCGCATCCTTCTCACCGAGACCGGCGTCGGCTACAGGCTCCGCGCCCCGGACGACGAACCGAACATCAAGCCGCGCACGACGGAGACAACGCATTGATGCCGCTCACGACGCTCCGCCGGCCGGCACCATGACCATCGACGAAATCCTCGCGCCCGAGGACGTCCTCGCGAACCTGCGTGCGCCCTCCAAGAAGGCCCTGCTGGAAAGCCTGGCCGCGCGTGCGGCGGACCGGCTCGGCCTCGGCGTCGATGACATCCTCGCCCCGCTCGTCAAGCGGGAGGAGTTGGGCTCGACCGGCGTCGGGGACGGCGTAGCGCTGCCCCACGCGAGGCTCGAAGGCATTGATCGCCCGTTCGGCCTGCTCGCGCGGCTGCGCGATCCGCTGGACTTCGACGCGGTCGACGACCGCCCGATCGACCTCGTCTTCCTGCTGCTGCTCCCCGCCGACAGCGAGGGGCAACACCTGAACGCCCTGGCCTGCGTGGCGCGGTGGCTGCGGGATCCGGAGACGGCGGCCGCCCTTCGCGGCGCCCGCGACGGCGCCACGCTCCACGCCGTCGTCGGCGCCCGGACGCTCAGCAAAGCCTGAGCGAGACCGGGCCGAGCCCGCCGAGCCGGGCCGTCAGGGTCTGACCGGGCAGGACCTGTGCGAGGCCGCAGCAACTGCCGACCGATACGAGGTCGCCGCCGTTCAGGCCCGAGCCACGGTCGGCGAGATGGCGTGCCAGCCACGCGACCGCGGCAAGGGGGATCACCCATGACGTCGCGCCCGTGGCCACGGGTGACCACGTTTCCGTCGATGGCGAGGCTTGCCTCGCCGGCGGTGATGTCAGCACTCATCCAGCCGTCGATCCACGGTCCCGCCACGTGGGCGACTTCCAGCCCGAGGTCCGCCGTCGCTGCCCGCGCGTCGAGTACCGTCGGCAGCGCGGTGCGCCTCCCCACGACGTGGAGGTCGAGCCGGCAGGCGGCGCAGGCGCCGTAGGCGTTGCGCGCCGTCGTCGCCTCCTCGTCGGTGAACGGGTACGAGCGGCCGATCAGGAAGGTGAGTCCCACCCCGGCGCCAAGCACGCCGCGCGGCAGCCGGAGGGTCGTACCGTTTTCAAGGATGGCCTCGCGCAGGAGCGGGCCGACGACCGGCGCGTCCAGCCGGAGGATCCGCGCCACGCCGGGATGCGTGCCGACGAGGGCGTAGCCGACCTGCGCCCAGCCCAGCGCCCGCACGGTCGCGTCGGAGAGGTCCTGAGCATCCTCCAGGGTCGTGACGGCCGAGAGGTCGACGTCGGCGAGGCTGCCCGCGAGGCACGCCTGCGCGAGCCGTCGCCCCTGGGCGTCGGGATCGATGGCGGCGGTGCTGATCGCGAGCATGAGCGGGTTCCGACTCGGATCGGTGACAGGAACGATGTGCGAGGCGCGGCCCGACCGCTCCAATAGGCCGGGCACGGTCTCAGATGTGGAGTTCGACGCGCTCACCTGACAGGAAGACCGCGTCGGGCCGGTGGCCGGTCTCGTCCTCGGCGTAGTCGACGGCGGCCTTCCGGCTGCGGAAGAGGCCGCCGGCCCGTCCGTGGGTCTCGATGGCGACCCAATGCCCTTCCGGGTCCTGGCCAACGATGAACCGGGCGGCTTCCGAGGCAGGGGCCTCGGCGTGGATGGCGGCGACGTGGATGATGGAAGACATCGTGTGTCTGGGGTTCGCGCGGTCCTCGTGGAACCGCGCCCCTAAGCTGGGCTCGAACGCGTAAGGGTACGAGCGGGAAGCGACACCGATTTCGTGAGTGTGTCGTTAGGATTTTCGCAACCCGTCGACGCCACCTGCAATGCGCCGGGAACCGGACTTTGGGGGCCGGGTTCGCAGGCGTACCTTAATCCCGTCCACCTCAGGATCATCCGGGGCGCGGGTTGTTCCTGTTGCAGATCGATGCGATAGGCCCGGCAGGGTGCGCGGTCCGTCATTTCGGACCGGTAGGTCGAGCGCTGGTCGGGCCGCCAGCGCCGGAGACCCGTGCCCGTGTCGTCCACCACCCAAGCCGTTCCGCGGCGTCGCCGCCCCGTGTCGGTGTTCCGCGATATGCTCGTCAGCGAGGCCGGCGGCGGCCTCGTCTTGATGGCCAGCGCGGCGCTGGCGCTCGCCGTCGCCAACTCGCCCCTGGCGGACACCTACTTCGCAGCCCTCAAGGCCCATCTCGGCCCGCTCTCGGTCCTGCACTGGATCAACGACGCCCTGATGGCGATGTTCTTCCTGCTCGTCGGCCTGGAGATCAAGCGCGAGGTGCTCGACGGGCGCCTGCGCACGTGGCCCGACCGGATCCTGCCGGGGCTGGCCGCGCTCGGCGGCATGGCCGCGCCGGCAATCGTCTACGCGGCGGTAAACTGGCACTCCCCCGAGACGCTGCGCGGCTGGGCGATCCCCGCCGCCACCGATATCGCCTTCGCCCTCGGCGTGCTGGCGTTGCTGGGCTCGCGCGTGCCGGTCTCACTCAAGATCTTCCTCACGGCGCTCGCCATCATCGACGATCTCGGCGCCGTGCTGATCATCGCCCTGTTCTACACCGCGGACCTCTCGCTCCCGATGCTAGCCGGGGCTGCGGCGACGCTCGCAATGCTCTACGGGATGAACAAGGCCGGCGTCGCGCGCCTGTGGCCCTACCTCGTTCTCGGCATCGTCCTCTGGGTGTTCGTCCTCGCTTCAGGCATCCACGCGACGATCGCGGGCGTGCTGCTCGCCCTCACCATCCCGCTGCGCCTCAGCGTCGGCAAGCCGGACGATCCGACTTCGCCGCTGCATATCCTGGAGCACGCGGTCCATCCCTGGTCGGCCTATCTCATCCTTCCAATCTTCGGCTTCGCCAATGCGGGCGTGTCGCTTGCGGGGATCACGCCGCGCATGCTCCTCGACCCGGTGACGCTCGGCGTGGCGCTGGGCCTGTTCGTGGGCAAGCAGGTCGGCGTGTTCGGCCTCGTCCTTGCGGCCGTGAAGCTCGGGCTGGCGCAGCGCCCCGCCCATGCCGGCTGGTGGCAGATCTACGGCGTCGCACTGCTCTGCGGCGTCGGCTTCACCATGAGCCTGTTCATCGGTCTGCTCGCCTTCGCGAACGCGCCCGAACTCGAAGCCGAGACCAAAGTGGGCGTGCTGATCGGCTCGCTCGCCTGCATGGCCGCCGGAGCACTGGTGCTCCGGTTCGCCCCGGCCCGCCCGTCTCACCGCTGAGCCGACTGATCTCCACCTTCATCCGGCTCCCTGACCGATGACGACGTTCACCGCGACGCTGCGCGAACTCTACGAAGAGGACACCGGACGCGCACACCGCTTCCGCTACGCCCTGCTGGTGTTCGACGTGGCGACCATCGCCTTTGTGGTCGTCACCTCGTTCCTGCCGCTGAACCCCTGGATCGTCGCCTGCGACGTGGTGGTGGGCCTGGTTCGATTGTGCCCGGCCATGTGAACGGTGGCCGTTCTTCGCATCATGCACGGCCAAGCCCGCAAGTAAGGAAAAATAAGCCCCGCCGAACCGGAAAAAACACGCGCGCGTGGGATTTTCCCTCGTGTCGCCGGGCCGCAAGTCTATGAAAGTCTGTTGATCCCGGTCCTCACGGCGACGACATATTCAAGTGCACTCACGCGACCGCACGCGACAGGCGCCCTTGAAAGCCGGTCGCCACGGCTTTCCGAGGTCATTGAGCGATTGCGTCGGAGACCGTCGCGGCCCTGGCCCGAGAAGCGGGACTGTCGCGTTCGACACGCTTCGAACGGTTCGGGCGCGAGTTGGGCGTCACGCCGATGGCGTATCGCGCTGGCGAAGGATCTGCTCAGTCGCGAGGGAGCCGGCGTAGCGGAGGTCGCCGAGCGCGTGGGCTACGGGTCTTCCAGCTCCTTCAGCACTGTCTTTGCTCGTCATGTCGGCAGACCGCCGATCCACTACGCCCGTGAGCAGCGCGCCCAATCCCGGAGCCCTACACCTCCGAACGTTTGAGCAAGGTGGGTTTCTGCCGGCCCGCTTTTGGACCGCGGATGCATCGGAGCCGACATCAATGCGAGAATCGCACTCAGCTATTGCTGAGAATGGGAACGTTCGCTTCCCAGCGCTTGCCTGCTCCCGCAAGGCGTGCTCTTTTTTCCTTTGCCTACGACTTCAAAGCATCAAACGCAGCCGGCATGCCAAATCTCGCACAGAACAAGGCGAACGTAATCGCGTTCTATAAGCTAATGTTCAACGATTGCCGTCCGCGCGAGGCTATCGAGCGTTATGTCGGCGCTACTTACATCCAGCACAACCCACACGTCGCCACGGGCAAGGACGGCTTCGTTGCCTATTTCGAGCGCATGTCGCGCGAGTGGCCGGGCAAGCGAGTAGAGGTCAAGCGGGCAATTGCTGAAGGCGATCTGGTTGTGTTGCACTGCCTTCAGCACTGGCCGGGTGATCATGACTATGCGGCCATAGATATTTTTCGCCTCGATCAGGACAGCCGGATCGTGGAGCACTGGGATGTGCTGCAGATCATGCCGGATGCCTCAGCCAATCCGAACGGGATGTTCTAGATTTCGGATACTTACTCGGTCGCGGCATCGATGGTGGCATCTGATCTGCCATCACGAATAGAATTCGCGCGACGGATGCGAGATCGAGACTGTAGCCGGCGCCCGCGACAACGTCGTTCTGGCTATCGAGGGGGAGCAAACCACCGCGGTTTCGGACATACGGCTGATGCCAACGCAACTTCGACAGCTTCAGCCCGAAGCGCTTCGCCTGCTTGCGCAGTTGTGCAAGGCGGAGGGCGTCCTGATAGCTTGGGGTCAAGTCGATCTCGCTCACAGCTACCTCCCACGCCATGGCATGTCACCATGGCACGCCATGGGGCGGGCCATGGTCATCACGCCCACTGCAGCTCTGCGCCTCCATCCTCAGCCGAAGGTGACGCCAATCACCACCGATAAATCAGACTGCCGATTACCGTCGCTGGCTGGTTGAAGTTGCAAAAGCCGAACGAGCAGGTCGTGTAGTTCCGGTTGAAGATATTGTAGCCGTTGATCTGCGCGCGGAAGCCCTTGTACTTTGGATCGAGCGCGGCAAAATCGTAGGCGACCAGCGCATCGTAGAGCGTGACGGCGGTGTTGCGCACAGTGTTCTGGTCATCGGCAGGGCTCGACCCGATGTAGCGGATACCACCGCCGATTTGCAGACCGCGCAGAGGCGAGGAAGGTGGGAACGCATAGGTCAGGAAGGAAGCGTAGGTGTCACTGGGGATGCCGGATACGCGGTTCCCGTTGAGAGACTCGCCGGTGAACGAGGTCGAGTTCACAAACCGGATGTCGACGTGCGTGTAGGCGATAGTCAGGTTCGTTCCGGGCGCAAGGTTGGCCGTGGCCTCGGCTTCGAAGCCCTTCGAGCGAACGGCACCGCCAGCGGTCTGAAACGCAATATTGGTTGCGTCAGGGATAAGGATGTTCGACTGGTTGATGTCGAAGCCGGCGAACGCTGTTTGGATGTTGGTGTTTGGGATCAGGTACTTCACCCCGGCCTCGATCTGGTCGCCTGTGGCGGCCTTGAACGCCTGTCCGTTCCGGTCGAGGCCGACCTGAGGCGTGAAGGTCGTGGCGTAGCTGGCGTAGGGCACGAGCCCGGGCGCCAGGACGTAGCCTAAGCCGACGCGGCCGGTAAAAGCGGTGTTATCCTGGCGCGAGACCGGACTGTCAGGTGTGGCGAAGCTGTCTTGGGAAACCCAATCGTGGCGCCCATTGAGTGTCAGGATGAAGTCGCCGAACTTGGCCTGATCCTGCAGGTAGACGCCGATCTGGTCCTGCGTCTGGCGCGAGGCGGATCCCAGGGCTGGCGTCGGGATGAACTGCTGGCCGTAGTTCCGCGTGACGAGGTTCAGGTCCGGGGCCAAGCCGAACCCGAGTCGCTGGCTTAGGCTGTATCGGGCATAGTCGACGCCGCCGACCACGGTGTGACCGATGGGACCAGTAGCGAAGCGTGCCTCCAGCTGATTATCCAAAGTTTGCTGCACCAGCCCTTCGCGAATATAGCCGGTGTCACGCGTGCCGATAGTGCGCTCAGCGTTGATGTTGTTGATGTCAACGTACTTGCCGCTGAGGAACAGGCCGTAGTGCCGGAAGTTCTGGCGGAAAACGAGATCGGGCGTGAAAAAGTGCTCGAAGGCGTAGCCGACCCGGTACTGCGTTTGGTCCAGGCCAATGAAGCGCGGGTCACCCTGATAGAAGTTGGTCACCTGGAAGCCTGGGTCATTATAGAAGAACGTCGCCGCCGGCGTATTGGTGATTTGGAACTCACTCAGGAACGTGAAGGTGGTGTCGGCCGATGGCTTCCAAGTGAAGGCGGGCGCGATGTTGAATTGGTCGTCTCTGGTACCGAGGCCGATGAATGTGCCCGCCTCGCGGCGCACGCCGGTGAGGCGATAGGCCATGGTGCCATCCGAGCCAGCGATCGGACCTCCAAAGTCGAAATTGCCCTGAAAGCGGTCGAAGCTGCCGGCCTGAAACTGGACCTCACCGAACGGCACGAAGACGGGGCGCTTGCTCGTGATGTCGAGGATGCCGCCGGGTGAGCCGAGGCCGTAGAGGCCGGACGCCGGACCCCGCAGAATGGTGAGCGCCTCCGCGCCATAAGGCTCGCTCTTCGGGTAGGCGAAGCCGCTGCCGATCACACGCAGACCGTCGCGGTAGATGCCTTGATTCGTCAACACGTCGAAGCCGCGGATAAAAATCTGGTCGAAGCGTGGATCAAAACCAGATCGGGCAGAGATGGCGCCCGGCACGTAATTGACCGCGTCCGTAAAGGTTTGGACGTTGCGGTCGTTCAGTTGCTCACGGGTGACCACCGAGACTGATTGAGGCGCCTCGATCAAGGGGGTGTTGGTCTTCGTCGCGGCAGTCGAGACTCGAGCCGTATAGCCCGTGACCCCAGAGGGGCCACCGCCGCCGCCACTCGTGGCTGCCGTTCCGCCGTCGCCGGCACTGAGATTGAGTCCCCCCGGGCTGGGCGCGGGAGCGGAATTACCAGGCGCCGCTGCCTCGACCGACAGCTCGTTGAGCTGCACGGCATTCTGCGCGGCTGCCGGACCGACGAGGATAGTGGAAGAGAGAACGACAGGGAGGAGCGAAAAGCGTTGAGACATGGATCACGCAGGCACGCGCCATAAGCGGCGCAGTACCGAAGTCATCGCCGTCGACCACTCCGCGATCAAGAAAGAAAAGTGTTATAAATGACACGTTTACATCGGTTCAAATCTGAAGTTGTTCTAAGCTGGGGATTATGGGCAGGGCTTGTCCATCGAAAATCGTGTCATTTCTGCGGGATCGAGCTGAGAGTGAACTTCAGTACATCGGTGTGGATCAGTCGATAGTTGCAGAGAAGGACTTAGTCGATGCTCCGTGTTCAAGCCTTGAGCTAGATGTTTGATCCCAGAGTTTGATGGTGCAGTCTACACATCGAAGCGGAGGGACGCGCTATGGGCTAACTTCACGGCAGCGCCACGACGATTGAGGCAATCAGTCAAGTGATCCAGCATAGTGAAGCGAGACTGAGAGCACTCTCATAGCGCGACGGGATCAACCAGGAGACGGTCGCCAAGTGGCGGCAGCGGACCTCGGTAACCGTCCAGCGCACTGGTGCGAGGGAACCGCATTCGACGGTGCTGTCGCCCGAGGATGAATCGTTCGTCGTCGCCTTTCGTCGTCACAGACCTTTGTCGCTGGACGACTGCGTCTACGCGCTGCGGGCCACGATCCCGCACGGACGTTCCGTGGGACCGAAAGGCCTCGACTCCCCTATCGTCGCGCCAGATCGACCCTTCTGCACGGCTTCGCGAACGGTGACGGTCTATCGTCGTCTCCAAGGACCGGGCAGACGGTGTTGTTCGCCCGGTCCTCACCGTCCAAAGCTCGTGACCACTTCTTCGCGATACGGCTGATCCCAATCAGAAGGCGTAGCGCACCCCGCCACGGACCGCCTGGATCGTGTCGCTGGAGGCGAGTTCCGCGTCGTAGGCGACGAAGCCCTGGAGGCGGGGGGCGAACTCCATGCCGAGACCCGCCGAGACGAGGGCGCGGTCCCGGTCGAGCCGCCGTCCGGTCACGAGGAACGGCACGGTCGGCGCCAGCGTGAAGCTCGCGCTGATCGTCCGGTTCACGTCCGCGAAGTCATGGACGTAGGCCGCCTTCACCCAGAGCGAGACGGGCTTGCCCGCGACGGCCGTGGCCGTCTCGATCCGTCCACCGACCAGTGTCCGCGCGGACAGGAAGTCCTTGCCCGCGACGGTCAGGTCGAACAGGCCGCCGCCGGTCTCGCGGACGCGATCCTGGCTGAACGTGTTCACCTGATAACCGACGAGGGGGACGATCTGCGTCGCAGTGGCGACGGGCACCCGGTAGCCGAGTTCACCTGCCGCGATGAATTGGTCGCCGCCGATATCACCCTGGGCGCCGCCGGGCTGGAGTTGCGGCAGGCCAAGGGAACGGTTCACGCGGCCCTCGGCGCGGGCATAGCCCAGGGCGCCGTTGGCGTAGAACGCCCCGTCCGTGTAGCCGCCGTAGACACCAACCTGCGCATTGTCGACATGCGCCCTCTCGCCGGTGCGCCGGAGCGACACGTCGACGGAGCCGTAGCCCACCGCAACGCCGACGACCGTGTTGATGGTCGGATGCATGTCGATGCCCGCCGCCATGCCCGCGACGGTCTCGCTACGGCCCGCTGAGTTGGCCGTGGAATCGACGTTCCCGAATTGGCCGTAGCCCGTCGCCCACACGCCGTAGCCGCGGTTCACTTCGACGAAGCGCGGAGCCGGTACCGGCCCACGGTTGGGCAGGTCGGCGGCATAGACCGCCGGGGGCAGCACGAAGCCGGTCGATCCGGCCTCACTGCCCGCCGCATAAGCGCGGTTCATCATCTGGCTGCCGAAGGCGCGGCCGGAGCGCAACACGGGATCCGCCACGGAGGCGTAGCCCTGGCCCGAGAGCCGGTCGAGGGTCGCTGCATTCTGTGCGTCGCTCTGATTGTCGAGCACGGTGAGCGCGGCCCGGTTGCCGGCAAGCAGCGTATCGACGCCGCGCGCCACGCTGCGCTGGTTGTCGGTCCGGGCGACGAGGGCGAAACTCTGCTGCGCGAGGGTGACCGTCGTGGCATTGCCATTCGAGGCCAGGGCCGCAGCCAGAAGCGTCGGAAGCCCCGTCGAGGAGACCGAGGTGAAGGCCCCCGTCGTCGAACCGGCGGTCAGAACGGTGTAGGTGGTGCCCGGCACGTAGGTTCCGGCGGCCCCGTTCAGGACGAGGGCGCCGTCGAGCTGCGCCCGACCGGTCACAGCCAGCTGCGCGTTGGCGCCCGGCGCCACCGCGATGGCGAGGGTGCCGCCCGGCGCTTGCATGTAGTTGCCCGCGACGGTCAGCGTGCCGTAAGGCGCAGCGGCGCTGCCCGGGGCAACGGTGCCCGCATTGGTCACCGCGCCCGTGATCGTGCCCGCCCCGCCGAGCGTCGCGCCGGACGCGACCTGTGTCGCCGCGTTGAGCGCGGAGTTCACGGTGAGGGCGCCCCCGGCCACCGTCGCGCCGCCGGAGAAGGTCTGGGTCGTGCCCGAGGCCAGGGTCCAGGCGCCGTCCGTCTGTGTGAGGGTGGAGAAGCCCGCCACGTTGCTCGCCAGCGTCCCCGTGCCCGTGAGGGTGAGGGCGTTCGTGCCGCGCCCCGTCGCCGTGATCGCACCGCCGACCACCGATCCGGTGCCGAGGGTGACTCTGTTGCGGCTGGTGGCGACGTCCGCGAAAGTGATCGATCCGCTGATCGTGCCGGTATTGGTCAGGGTCTGGTTACCCATCCCATAGGCCAGGTTGCCGTTGATCGTGCCGGTGTTCACCGTGGTCGAGTTGCGCCGATTGGCGGTGGTGGTGTTCTGCGGGTCGGCATCGATGAAGCGGACGTCGCCGGTAATGATCCCGCTATTGGTCAGCGACGCAGTGCCGGCGCCGGAGACGACGATGGCCTGCGCGCCGGACGTGGCGCTGATCGTGCCCGCGTTGGCGATCGTGTAGCTCTGCGCGCGGCCCTGGATCGCCCGGGCATTCGTTCCGCTGGCGGCGATGCGCGCACCCGCTTGGTTGGTGACGGTGAGGGCGACGACGTCGTCGTCCGAATCAACGGCAGCGACGGCGGCGGTCCCCGTCGAGCCCGCCGCGCGGGTGGCGGAGATGGTGCCGGCGTTGGTGATGCTCATGGAGGCGATGTTCTCGCCCGCATAGATGCCACGGGAGATGCCGATCCCGTTCTCGGTTACCGCGATGGTGCCGTTGTTCACGACGGCGACATTGGCGAAGTCCGCCCCCGTCGAGTTCGAGATCACCCCGTAGATCCGGTTGGCGGCAGTGTTCGCGCGGCCCGAGGCGCCGGTCCCGGTGATCGTGCCATTGTTGACGAGGCTCGTGTTCGATCCGGACAGGTTCACCGTCTTGGCGAGCGCCGTGTTGTTGGTGAGTTGCGCCCCGGACCCGGTGACCTGGATCAGGCCGCCGACGCTCTGTTGCGAGCCGGCCGCCAGGGTGAGGTTCCCGCCGGCCACGGTGAGATTGCCGGAGATGGCGACGGTGGAGTTCGGTCCGAGGGTCCAGGCACTGCCCACGCCGTTCTGAGTGAGGCTCGTGAAGCCCGACAGACTGCCCGCGAAGGTGCCCGTGCCTGAGAGGTTCAGGGTGTTCGTGCCGAGGCCCCTGGCGGTGATCGCCCCGCCGATGACCGAGCCGGTGCCGAGATTGACGGTGTTGGTCGTGTCGGCGACGTCGAGGAAGCTGATGTTGCCGGTGATGGTGCCGGTGTTTGTCACCGTCTGGTTGCCGCCGCCGAAGGCGACGTTACCGTTGATCGTGCCGGCATTGCTGAGCGTCCCAGTGCGGCGCAGGTTCACGACGGTCGCTGCGGTCTGGAGGTCCTGATCGGTGTTGCGGACGTCGCCGTTGATCACGCCGGTCGCCGTGTTGACGATCACGGTGTTGTAGGCGCGGGTCGTCGTCGCGCCGGCGTTGCCGGCATTCACTGCGAAGGTCGCGATCGCCGCCTCGCCCGGCGTGGTGTTGCCGATCACGCCGGCATTGGTGATCTCGTACTGTGCGGCCCGCCCGCTCAGCGCACGGCTATTGGCGCCGCTCGCCGTGATGCGGCCGGTGGCACCGTTGGTGACGACCAGCCGGTCGGTGTCGTCATCGGAATCGATTCCCGCGACGGCGTTGGTGCTGGCGGTGGCAGTGCTCCCCCGCGCTGCCGAGATCAAACCCGTATTGGTGATCGTGAACAGCGAGGTGTTCTCGCCTGAATAGATGGCCCGGGCGATGCCGTTGCCGTTCTGCGTGACCGAAATGGTCCCGCTGTTGGTGACGGTCGTGCTCGCGTACTGGCTTCCGTCCGGCGCGCTGGAAAAGGCGCCGTAAACCCGGGTCGTGGTGTTGCCGGCGGGCGCGGTAAGCGTGATCGTCCCGGTATTGTTGAGCGTCGAGAGGTCGCCGGCGAGGTTCACGCCATAGTTGTCGCGATTCTGCGCCGCAGCATTGCTGATTGTGCCTGCATTGTTGACGATGCTCGACCCGTTCACGCGGATATTGGTGAAGCTCGGATTGGTGCCGCCGCTGGTCTGCGTCGCCGCGACGGTGGCGTCGGGGGTGATGGCGACGGTGAGGGAGTTCACGCCGGCCGGCGCGATGAACGCGGCCGACGCGCCCGAGCAGGTCACCGTCTGGCCCGCTGTGGGCGTCCCGGGGGCGCAGGCCGCTTCGGCGCTTGTGACGTTCGCCCCGGCGAGGACAGCAGCCCAGGCCGGCACGCCGGCAAGAAGCGAGCGGCGCAATCCGCCGATGCCCGAACTGATCACGATGTATCCCCCAATTTATAGGTTGGCCGCTTATGACGCGGCAGCGCATTCTTGCGCGCAATCGAACGCTAATTTGGCAGGCTGAATTTCGTCAAACTGTTGTTGCAATCAAAGCCTGTGCTGCATTCACGGACTTACAAACTGTTGCAACAATGAGACTTAGTTCTAGAATGGCGCCAAAACATCCCTAGATCGGCCGGGATACTGTAGAAAATTTGGCCAAGGATATTCGGCAAGATCGCCCGGGAGTTTTAGGCGTAGGGCGAAAGAGGTGACGCCCTGCCCCGATCGAAGAGCGCGATGGCGATCTTGCTGTCCCGCGAAAGGCAGGACCGCTCTCGATGGCGAATCGAATCGCACCTGCATTGACCGATCCCTGCAACCGGCAATGGCGATCGGGAATTCTTTATGATTGTATTATATAGGAGAAGTGGCAGCCCCAGATGGCAATATATCTTGCCTCTGATTGTCAGTCATCATAAGCAAAATTTTAGCAATAATAGCCTTGACGACATGCGTTAGAACGAGGGACCCTAGACCCACTTTCGGGCGGTCGACGGATTGATAGGACTTCGACACAACGAAGGCCGACCTTATCTTCGATCAATGTGCCTGAGCTTCGCTGCGATCCGACCATTCAGGATCCACCGACCCATGACGTTCGCGCGGTCGACGCAGCGTCCTTCATCCACGGGCAGGCAGTCGCGATGAAAAGGCTCTCGTTCGTCCTTGTCTTCTGCTGTGCCATGGGGTCGGGGCCGGCCTGGGCGCGCCTGAAGATGGACGATCTCGCCTCGCTCTGGCCGCGGGCCTCGATCACTGACAAGATCGACTTCACCAACCGTATGGGCAAGGCGATGGTCGCGCTCTCGCCGGATCTCACCCGCGAGTATTTCATGCGCTGCCTGGAGGAGACGGCCAACATCGGCGACACGAGGAACCTGACCTTGAGCGACATGGTCCGCACCTGTGTCTCGCTGCAT
This sequence comes from Methylobacterium litchii, assembly GCF_038442315.1. Taxonomy (NCBI): domain Bacteria; kingdom Pseudomonadati; phylum Pseudomonadota; class Alphaproteobacteria; order Hyphomicrobiales; family Methylobacteriaceae; genus Methylobacterium; species Methylobacterium litchii. Next base: position 26,718 of record NZ_JBBXMY010000009.1, read on the forward strand.
GCGCAGCCCTCCAGCGAAGAGCCGTGATGGCGCCTTGCGGCGGGGATCGGCGATATGAGTCGGGCGGTATTCCTCCTCGCCTCCGTAGCGTTGCTGAGCGCCGGTTACGCGCCGGCCGGCGACATCGCCAATTCGGCTTCCGATCCCGAGATCATGGGTGTCGCCACCGCCGCGATTGAGAGGCAGCTCGGCAGCGCCGATGCTAGGGTGAGCGGCCTGCGGATGGGCCGGAGCGGAGTCCTGTGCGGACGTGTCGATGTCCGCAACCGGATGGGCACCTATACCGGCGCACGGCCCTTCGTCTTCGACCCCGCCACGGGCGTAGCCGGGCGGCTTCCGGAGGGCCCGGAACTCCGTAATCCGGCCAGCATGGCCGATTACCAGGCGTTGGAGCGGACAAGGGCCCTCTATGGTGCCCACTGCACCGGTCTGTAATTCAAAAGAAGGATCATCCCCATGTGGTTTCACGCTGTGCTTCTGGCGGCGTCTATGCTCGTCGCGGCCGGACCGGCCGCGCGGGGCCAGGAGGCCGGCGACATCCCTGCGGAAAAGCGCAACGCGGCCAAGCTTGCCGGTCTCGTCGGCTTCGTGAACCTCCATTGCAGCGCGCTCAAATCGGACGCGGAACGCTTCAAAGGCGCGGTCCGGTCGATGGGAGTCGATCCCGCAGAGATCGATCGCGACGCGCTGATGCTGCAGGCCCGCGCCTACCTTGCCGCCTACGAGAAGGATGTGCCGGCAAATTGCGGAAAGGCCGCGGAGCTGTTCGGTGAGAAGGGCCGGATTATCCCGGGGATCTTCCTCCCACGGTGACCCTCACCCAGCCCTCCCACCGGACTGGCCCAGGGCGATGTGGATGAGTTCGGCGAGGCTGCCCGCGCCGAGCTTGACCCGCATGACGGCGGTGATGCTCACGACGCTGCGGTAGTTCAAGGTCAGGATCCGGGCGATTTCCGTATAGGTTTTGCCCTTGCCGAGCAGCGACAGGATCTGGAGCTCCCTCGCGGTGAGGCGCGAGAGGGGCGAGCGGTCGGGCGCGAGATCGAGCATCGCGATACCGGTCGCGATTGCGTGCGGCAGGTATCCCCGGCCCGTCCGAACGGCCTCGAGGGCTTCGAGGAAAACCTCGACGGACGAATCCTTCATCACGAAGCCCAGTGCTCCGGCTTGGACCGCGCGGGCGGCGATGACCGGGTCGTCGTACATGCTGAAGGCGAGGATGCGGGTGGCTGGTTCCAGCGCCTTGATCCGCCGGATCAGCGAAAGGCCGGACAGCCCGTCCTCTCCCAGCGACAGGTCCGCCACGACGAGGCCGGGCCGATGCCGGTGGAAGATCCTGTAGGCGGAGACGACATCGCCCGCCTCGTACACCGGCCCGATCTCGTCCATCTCGGCGAGCTGCCGGAATCCCTGAAGCACGACCGGATGATCGTCGACCATCAGGATTCCTTCGGGCGAACGAGAGGCCCTCCGGGGCGGGGCGATGTCGAGGCCGGCGCTCACGGCGTGCTCCGGGTGAGAGGCCGCATCTCGTGCGCGGAGAGTTCGGCAAGCGCCGCCTCGTGCCCCAAGCCACGGGTGCGGATGTTGAAATAGTGCTGGCACATCTCGCCGTAGAGGCTCTTGTGTCGGCCCCGGGTGGCAGCGATCTGCGCGAAACCGTCGAGGAGCGTCCCGTAGGCCTCACCCTTGCCGACCTCGCCGAGCATCTGGCCGAGTTGCACGGTGCGGTTGGCGATCATCCGGCGATCCTCGACGAAACCCTCCGCAGCCCGGACGAGGCTCCCGCGCATCGCCTGCACCTGCGGCGCGTCGAGGGCCAGGGGGTGCCCCGCCTCTCGGCCGGCGAGCCATCGGCCGGGATCGGTTCCGTCGCTGTGCGTGAGCCAAGCGGGCAGATCGGTTTCCGACGTGCGGGCGACCACCGCTTGATCGGCATTCGCCTCCTCGTCGCCACGGTTGCAGGCGGTGAGCGAGACCGTGAGCGCAAGGGCGGACAGCAGAAGACACCTCATCGTGCCGCCTCCGGTGGGGCGATCCGCGCCACGGCGAGGGTGCGCGGGCCCTCGGCCACCGGGAGCCGGCGCACTTCCTTTCGGGCGGCGAGGTCGATGACCGAGACGTCATCGGAAAACCAGTTGGCGACGTAGGCGAAGCGACCGAGGATCGCCACCCCCTCGGGATACCGACCAACCGGAATCGTGGCGGAGACGGCGAGCGCCCGAGCCTCGATCACCGAGACGGACGCGGCGTGCTGGTTGGTGACGAGCACCCGGCCGCCACCGGAAACGACGGCGACGCCGTAGGGCGCCGTCCCCACCGGGATGGTGGCCAGCACCTGCCTGGCCGCCGCGTCGATGACCGTGACGTCGTTGCTGCGGACGTTCGCCACGTAGAGCCGGGCGAGATCGGGATCGTAGGCAAGGGCGAAGGGGCCGTCGCCCACCGGCAGACCCCCGACGCGTCGGAGCGCGCCCGTGTCGATCACGCCGACCGAGCGCCCCTCCCGCTCGGCGACGTAGAGGCGCCCAGGCTCGCCGAGAACGAGGCCTGCCGGGTCCGGTCCGACCGGGATTTCGCCCGCGACGGCTCCGGTCGGGAGGGAGAGGCACAGCACCCGGTGGCCCGACCAGTCACCGACATAGAGACGGCTTCCATCCGGCTCGACCGCGAGGCCGAAGACCTGAGCCGGCAGGGGCAGGCGGCGAACCGCGCCGTCCGGCTCGATAACCGAGACCGCGCGTCCGTCCGGGTGGCTGACATAGAGCCGCCCGCGTCCGTCGGCGGCCACGACCGCCGGCGAGGCGGGAACGGTGAAAGACCCGGTGACGGCCTCGCCCTCGATCCGCGTGAGCCGCGCGCCCTGCTGGCTCGCGACGACCACGGCCTGCCCGGCCGCAGGCCCTGCGATCAGCGCGATCAGGAAGGCGAGACAGGACCGCCGGGTCGTCATGGCGTGCGCCCGCCCTCCACCTTCGCTTTCAGGCCCTTGAGTCCGTCGGCGAAGTAGCGGTTCATCGCCTCGCGTCCGGCCTCGTCGCTGAGGTTGTCCGGTGGCTCGTTGCCCGTGTCGCCGCGATAGAAGCGACCCATCCATTCGACCTTGGAGCCGTCGCCGTCCGGGGTCACGGTCAGGGTGGCCGAGTAGGAGGAGACCGGCAAGGCCGTGAGGTCGGGGTCGGACATCCGGTAGGAATAGGTCCGCTCCGGCACCTTCCACTCGTCGCGGCCCTCGACCAGCGTCCCGCCGGACTTGAGCGTTACCTTGCGCGTCGCGCCCTCGGCGTTGCCGCCGGTCGCCTCGGCCTTGGCGACATCCGGATGCCAGGAGGCGATCCCGCCGAAATCGCCGACGACCTTCCACACGGCGTCGGGCGATGCCTTGATCGTCACCGTCTGAGCGATCTTCTGAGGCGTCGGGCCGTGCGCCAGGGCGGGACCGGCGGCGAAGGCCAGGAACAGGGCCGGAAGGACGCGACGCGGCAACCAAACCATCAGGTTTTCTCCGAGGGGGACAGAACGCGCGGGAGGCGGCGGCGCAGGGCGTCCGCTTGGCCGGCGCCCAGGGTGGCGAGCACCAGGGCGAGGGCCATGCCCCCCAGGACGGGGCGCAGATCGAGGGAGCCCGGCAACGCCCGGGGTGTCGCGGCGGCGCGCACCGGCCCTTCGAGGTCGTCGGGACCGTCGAGATGGGCGTAGGCGAGGCCGGTCGCCGCCGCGAGGCGCTTCAGGTAGGGCTCGCGCACCGAGGAAAGATGCTCGGTGCCCTGGGCGGCGGCCGAGCCGAAGGGCGCGTTGCGCGGGTTGTAGCCTTCACGGGTTTCCGCGTCGGCGGGGGGCGGGCCGAAGCGGTTCTCCTGCGGCACGTCGGCCTCGCCGTAGAAGCCCTTTTCCCGGCCGCGATCATCGTAGCGGGGAATCGGCGAGAGGGCGTATCCGCCCGCGCCGACGATGAGGCCGCGCACCGCCCCCGGCTTGCCCTCGAACGTGGGCGGCTCCCCGCCGGGCAGCGGTGGCGATTCTTGGCCATCGGTGACGAAGACGAGGTCGGTCCCGAGCCCGGCCGCCATGTCGATCGCCCGGTACAGCCCGGCCGCGACGCGGCTGTCGCCCTCCCAGGCCATGCGCCAGTCGAGGGCGGCCAGGGTGCCGTCGAGGGGGGCGAAGTCGCCGCAGGTTTCGATCGGCTCGAACAGGAGGAACGGGCGCCGCTCGGTGAACAGGCCGAGCGCCACCCGCGAACCGCAGGGCAGCTCGGCCACGAGCCGGCGCAGGGCGGCCTTCGCCCGATCGAGCCGGCTCTCGGGACGGCCGTCGCGGGCATAGTCGCGGACGTTCATCGAGCCGGTGATGTCGATGACCGCCAGGAGCTTGACCCCCGTGCGCGTGAACGGAACAGCCGGAACGACCAGAGCCGCGCCGGCGAGCGCCAGCGCCAGGGCGAGCGCCAGAAAGCGCGGCGCGCGCAGGTTGCGGGCGAGCGGCAGGGCGGCGCTCACGGGCCGCCCTTCGGCTGGCCGGGTATGTCGGTCCAGATCTTCTTCGGCTCGACGCGCAGTTCGTCGCCCTCGCCCCGGCTCAATTCCGGGTAGTCGCGGATCAGGCGGGACGCGACGTCGAGGTTGAACTTCGCGTCCCAGAAATCCGGCATCGCGGTCAGGGCCCGGCGATACTCTTGTCGGGACAGCGTCACCTGTGGCCCGGCCTTGCCCAGGTCGCCCCGGGCGAGCAGGCCGAAGGCCTCTCGCATCCGGGCGTTGGCGATCTGGTAGCGGGCGCGGGCGACAGCGCCGGACTCGCCGACGGCATCGAGGGCGGCGAGCAGCCGCTCGGCCTCTTCCCAGCGTCCGCGCCCCGCCAGGAACCCGACCCGCGCCGCGAGGACCGGGGCCGGGGCATCGGCCGCCACCGCCACGTCCCGCCCGCTTTCGAGTGCGGCGATGGTGCGGTTCGCCATCTCCTGACGCCACGCCTGGAAGCCGAAAGCCGCCGCCAGCCCAAGAAGCACGATGGGCAGCGCGACGACGATCTGCGGACGCAGGCGGCGCCACACGCTTCCCCCACCCCGCAAGGACGGGAAGCTGAGCGCGGTCGATCCGCGGCGCGTCTCCGAAAGGCCGATCATGCCGCCCTCCGCAGGGGCGCGTCTTCTGCCGGGCGCTCCACCCGGCGGCGCGCGGACATGTCTGCCTCGGCGAGCGCCGCGAGAACGAGGACCGCGAGGCCCAGAGCGGCAAGGCCATAGGCCCAGCCGGTGAGATCGCGGCGGGGGCGGACCTCCGTGTAGGGGATCGGATCGCGCTCCAGGGCCTCGATCCGGGCGATGGCGTCGGCCACTGCCTGCGGTCCCTCGGCCTCGAAGGCCCGATAGGGGATGCCGAGACTCTTGAAGAACAGGTCGAGGTGGCGCTCCGGGGCGGCCTGGGGCGTATCCTCGCCCTCCGGCCGGTCCTGGATCGACGGGGAGCCCTTGGTCCGCAGGAACAGCCAGTAGAGGTTCGGGCGGATCTTCGCGAAGTCGGCCCGAAGCTGGTCCTGCACCCTGGGGTCGATCACCGCCGCGCCGTCCGAGATGAACAGCAGCACGCGGGAGATGCCGTTGTCCGTGCCGAATTGCGAGAGCGCCATGGCGAGGCCACGGGCGACGTTGGTGTAGTCGAGGCCGGGCCGGTCAATCGCCGCGATCGCCGCCCGCACGGCCTCATGCCGGTCGGTCATAGGCAGGACGAGCATCGGCGCCGTCGAGAAGGCCGTGACGGCGAACAGATCGTGCTCCCGTTCGCCGACGAAGCCCGCGAGCAGGCGCCGGGAGGCCGCGGCCTTGGATGCCTCCGCACCGGAGGGCTGCCGCCCGGCGAAGGTCTCGTTCATGCTGCCCGAGCGGTCGATCAGCATCGAGACCTGGGCGCCGATGCCGATCCGCGTCACCCGCTCGCCGACCCGGTAGGGCTCGGCCAGCCCGAGCACCAGACCGGCGACGGCGGCAACCCCCGCGAGGGTGAGGGTGGCACCGATCCACCGGGACAGCGCATCCGGCGGGGCCGCCGCGACGGCGGGCACCGCATGTCTGCGCCGCCCCGTGGCGACGAGGGGCAGGAGGGCCAGCGGCAGGAGCCAGAGCGCGAGGGGCAGGGCGAAGCCGAAGAGGGCGAGGTGCGCACTCATCTCACGCCCTCCGCTCGGCGGCGGCGAGGCGACCCACGGCCGCCTGCAGCGTGGGCCAGGGCCAGAGCTCGCGCGCCTCATCGACCGCCCGACCGAAGAAGGCCCGGCGCGAGGCCGCGAAGAAGCGCGCCAGCGCCTCTCCCTCGCCCCGGAAGGCGGGGTGCCTGTCGAGGAAGTCCGGAAGGTCGTCCGCGAGCAGCCGCCGCCCGTCGGTCTCGTCGAGGCCGCGATGAATCAGGCGCAGGGCCTCGCGGTAGCCGCCCTCCCCTCCTCCGGGGAGCTTGCGCAGGCGCCGGGCGGCCCGGGCAAAGGGGCGGCCCCGGCGGCGGCCGAGCCAAGCCCGGTCCCAGGCCAGCAGCGCCAGGGCGGGCAGCGCGAGTCCGGCGAAACCGAGCGCCGCCATCGCGGCGGGCTCCGGGTCCATGCGGCGCGTGCGGCCGTCCGGCTGAAGGTAGTCGGCCGGGTCGTCGCGCCTCTCCGGCTGCACCTCCCTCAAGGGAGAGACGCCGAAGGTCCAGGCCGGGATCTCGGCCTGCGCCGTCGTGGTGCCGCCGGGAGTCTCGTCGGCGAGTGCCACGGTGAATCCCGGCACTTCGAGCCGCCGCGCATCGAGGGCGGCGTAAAAGCTCTGGTAGGTCAGGCGCAGGCGCAGGCCCCCCGCGATCCGCTCGACGGCGACGTCGCGCAGGTCGAGCCAGTAGGTCACGGGGCCGGGGCGCGGCAGCGAGGCCTGCTGCACGGTGGTGCCGGGTTCGAGGGCGATATCGACCCGGGCGTGCAGGAGGTCGCCGAGGAAGTATCCAAAGCCACGGGGCACCCGCACCTCGACGGAGCGCACCTGCGCCGCGGCGGCGCCGGCCTGGAGGACGAGGAACAGGACCGCGAGGAAGCGCATCTCAGTTCGCCAGCAGATGGCGGCTGAGCGCCTGGGCATCGAAGCGGTCGACCATGGCGAAGGGTCGGCGTGCGCCCGCCGCCGCCGCAGCGGCGGTCAGCGCCTCGCGACGCTCCCGCTCCCGGGCGATCCAGCGGCGACGCAGGGAAGGGCGCAGGAACACCAGCCGCCGGCCGGCGCCTTCGAGATCGTCCAGTTCCGCCAGCCCCCATTCGGGCAGACCCTCGTCCTCGGCGCTGTCCGCCAGGATGACCGGCACGACATCGTGGAGCGCCAGCGACTCGAAGACCCGTCGGGTCAGGTCCGGCGGCCAGCGAAAATCCGAGATGAGGAAGACGAGCCGGGGCCGCCCGAACAGCAGCCGCGCGGCCTCCAACAGCCCCCCGGGACTGCCCGCCGCGCAGCGGGCTCCGGACAACTTGCCGGCCATGGCCAGGGCGGCGCTCCGATGGCGGGTGGCCATCAGGGTCAGGTCGGCGCGGATGGCCGCGTCGCAGCCGATCAGCCCGAACCCGTCGCCGATCCGGGTCGCGGAGGCGGCGAGGCCAGCGCAGAGTTCGCCTGCCAGCGCCATCCGGTCGCCGGCGCCGCGATAGCGCATCGAGGCGGAGAGATCGACCAGCGCCCAGATCTCGACCGGCACCCGTGCCTCGAAGCGGCGGACATGCACTCCTTCGAACGGGTCGCGCAGGGTCGCGCGCAAGTCGATCCGCCTCGCATCCGGCAGGCTGAGGAAAGGGACCTGATCCCGGAACGTGCCGAGACCGCCGGCATCCCGCCCGCGATGCGCGCCCGGGCGGCTTCCCCGGGGCCGCCAGCGCGGCAGGTAGAGGATGTCGGCCGAGGGGGGCTCGCTCATGGGGCCGGCACCGTGTCGAACACCGCCCGGCAGAGGGCCGGGACGATCTCGGCCCGGCGCAGCTCGTGCACCGGCTCCAGGAAGATGCGGTGGGCCATGATTTCCGGGAAGATCGCCCGGATATCCTCCGGCACGAGCCACGCTCGGCCCTCCAGCCAAGCGCGGACACGGGCGGCCCGGACGAGAAAGGCGAGGCCGCGGGGTGAGGCGCCCCCCTGGACGAGACGACCCATGTCGAGATCGGCCAAGCGGATGCCGGCCTCGGCCGGGCGCAGGAGCGCATCCCACAGGGCGACGACGTAGGCTTCGATCTCCGGTGTGGCCTCGACCGCGTGCTGGATCGCCCCCGCGATTCCGCCGATCGCGGCATGGTCGAGTATGCCCGGCGCGACCTCAGCGATCAGTCTGTCGGTGTCGTGGAAGCGCGGATCGAAGGCCAGCGCCCGCCGGGCTTCGGCCTCTCGCGGCGCCTCCATCCCGATCTCCATCAGGAACCGGTCCCTGGCGGCGGCGGGGAGTTCGAAGGTCTCCTCCCGCTCGACCCGGTTGCGGTCGGCGAACACCTGGAGATGGGGGAAGCGCCATTCCCGCTCGAAGGCCGTCACGGTCCGCTCGGCCATCAGGCGCAGGAGCAGGGCGTGGACCTGGGGACGGGCGCGGTTGATCTCGTTGAAGAAGAAGATCGACAGGTCCTCGGCCTGCCGCAGCACCGGCCCGGGCTCGATCCGCGGGCGGCCATCCTCACCGAGAAAGGTGTGGTAGATCAGGTCGGTCGGCATCATGTCGACCGTGCCCTCGACGCGCTCGTAGGCGCCTCCGAGCGCCCGGGCGACGGCGCGCAGGAGGGTCGTCTTGCCGACGCCCACATCGCCTTCCAGCATCACGTGGCCACGGGCGAAGATCGCGATGGTCACGAGGCGGATCGCGCGGGCTTGGCCCACCACCGCCTTGGCAATCTCGGCCTCGAAGCGTCCGGCCGCCTCCCGCCAGTCTGTCAGCATCGCGTCGCCGGGGCGCGGAGGGTTCATGGATCGCAACTCGAGACAGGGTCCGGGCCGATGAGCATGCGCAAGGCGGACATGGACCGGTGCCGGCCCATGTCCGCTCAGTCTCAGTTCGCCGAGATCTTGGCGACGTCGTATTCGAACTTGCCGGTCTTCTTGGCGTTCTCAATGCGCTTCTTGTTGCGCTCTTCCATCGCCTTGATGGAATCGGCTTGCTTCGAGAGTTCCTTCGGGTCGTGCTTCGGGTCGTACTTCGATCCCGCGACCTTCTCGGGGAAGCCGGGCTTCGGTTCCCAGCAATTGCCGGGCGCCTTGCACTTCTGCCCGTCATAGGCCGAGGCCGGGCCCGCGAGCAGGGCCGCACCGGCGATCACCGCCGCCATCATCACCGTCTTGCGCATGTCAGCTCTCCTCGTTCTCTCCCCAGGGCGGCCTTGAGGGCCGTTCGCTCGCCCCTTGCCGGGACGTCGCTCCGCGCGGACGCTCACTCCAGCGGCTTGCACTGGCCGGGGGCGTCCTTGGCGAAGGTCTCGCCTTCCTTGAACGGCGTGTAGTTCTTCTTCTGCTCGTCGGTGAGCCACGCCGCATCCTTGACCGGACCGGTGTAGAGATGCCGGATCCAGGCGATGACCTGCAGCATCTCGTCGGGGTTCAAGTCCTCATTGTGGGGGCCCATCATGCCGTTGGCACCGCCCCACAGGGTCGAGAACAGACCGACATCTTCCGTGTTGGCCGGGTAGGTCCAGTAATTGTCGTTGAGACCGGGGCCGACCTTGCCCTCGGCGAGGTGTCCGTGGCAGCCCGAACACGAGGTCAGGAACAGGCTCTCGCCGTTCCGCAAGCAGGACTTGTCGTCGATGTAAATGTTCTGCCCCGTTTGGAAGAACGTCTTGACCGCCTGGGTGTCCCGGCCACCGGCCTTGCCCTCGTGGGTGTCCATCGCCTCGCCGGTGATGATGTTGCGGAAGACGATGCCGCTCTGGGCGCCCGCCTGGGGCTGGGCCAACACCGCCCCCGCCAGCACCGCGGTGCCGAGGCCGAGGGCGGCCGCCATTGTCAGGATACGCGTCGATCCGATCATCCGAAGATTTCGCATTTCTGATGTGATGAGGAGTGGGGGCGAAGGTCAGTTGGTCGCGATGACCGGGACGCCGTCCTGCTTCAGGATGGCATCGACCTGCGGCTTCGCCTTGGGGATCGCGGCGTCGAGAGCGTCGCGGAGCGCGGTGTCGTCCTTGCGGACGCCCATGGACTGGTCGAACGCCTGGGGCATCTTGCGGCCGTCGCTGCTCACCGTGTCGTTCGGCACGGGGTTCATCCGCAGCGGGACCGTCGAGTCCTTGACGTAGCGGGCGATGTCCGGGGCGAAGGCGACGCCGACCGCAGCCTTGCCGCCGGCCACCTCGTTGACGAGGCGGGCGGGATCGATCTGCGTGTACTGGTTGCGCGGCGCACGGAAGTTCACCAGCGAGTAGAGGTAGGCCATATCCTCCTCGTAGCGGCCGATATCCTTGAGCATCGCCTCGCCGGGGGAGCCGAAGGGGACGACCATGTGGTCGATCGTCTTCAGCCGCGGGTCGGACCAGGACTTGATGTCGAGGTCACCGTCGGCGCGGGTGAGGAAGACATAGCCGCTGCGGTAGTAGGGCTTGGTTGTGAGCACCCGCGGGTCGTCGCTGTCGAGGCCGACGACGACGTCGCAGAGCTTCTTCTCCAGGCCGTCGCGGACGAGGTAGATCGCGGGCTTGGCGATCCAAACGAAGACCGGCTTCCGGCCCATCGCCTCGGCGACGGCGGCGGCGATCCGGTTCTCCAGGCCCGAGCCGTCCCGCATGGACAGGGGCGGCTGCTTCTCGGACGCGCAGATCCGCAGCGTCGACGGGTCTGTCGGAGGCGCCGCCGGGAGCTTGGGCGAGTCGGTCCGGTCGGCCTGCGCCTCGGATTCCTGCGCTTGCGTTTGGGTACTGAGCGGCAGGGCCGCCAGTGTCAGAAGGGCGGCGGCACAGGTCGCCGCGCGCAAGGGCCCGCTGAGGAACAGCATGAGTTCCGATCCCTGATGTCGTTTTCTGGTTGCCGTCGCGCCGGCCCTTGAGCGGGACTGGCGTGCCCCGGGGCTCTGGCGGTCGTGTCGGGATGGGGCCCCGCCGGCCCGAAGGCCGGCGGGAACGTCGTGAGGCCTACTTCACGGCCGCCTGCTGGTATTCGCCGACGTTCGGGTCGTCGTAGGGACCCTTGCCGTCGAGGGAGAATACGATCACGCCGCCGCCCATCTGGGTGTAGTTGGCGAGCTTCTTGAACGCGCCGACCGCGCCGAGACCGGCCGTCGGATCCTGCAGGTCGAACACCAGGCCCACGCCCGGCCAGCCACCGACGCCGTAGTTGATGGCGACGTACTGCGTGCCCTTGTGGGTGTAGGTGATCGGATAGCCAATCGCGCCCGAGGGAAGCTTGAACTTCCAGAGCAGATCGCCGTTGTCCGAGTCACGGGCCTTGATGAAGCCGTCGAGGGTTCCGTAGAGCACGATGTTGCCGGCTGTCGCCGTCGTGCCGCCCCAGACCGCGAAGCGCTCCATCTTCTCCCAGTTGAACTTGCCGGTGATGGCGTTGTAGCTCTTGATCTGGCCGAGACCTTCGTAGTTCTGCCGATCACCCTTCGGACCCGGATACATGTTCAGCGTCGCACCGACGAAGAACTGTCCCGCCCGGTAGGGCAGCATGAAGGGCTCCCAATCCATGCAGATGTGGTTGATGCCCATGAAGAAGGCTTCACGCTTCGGATCGTAGGAATCGTGGCCCTGGTTGTGGTAGCCCATCGCCGAGGGACAGATGTCCTTGGCGAGGTGGTCCATCCGGGTGCCGTATTCCGGATCGCGCACGGGGGTGCCGGTCTTCAGATCGACCGACTTGAACACGTTGACCGTGTCGTCGATCTTGTTGGCCGAGACGAGCGAGCCGTCCGTCCGGTCGAGGGTGTAGACGATGCCGTTGCGGTCCGGGTGGGTGAGGAGCTTCCTCATCTTCCCGTCCTTGTCCTTCTGTTCGGACAGCATCATCACGTTGACGCCGGCATAGTCCCACTCGTCGTGAGGCGTCTTCTGGTAACCGAAATGCGCCTGACCGGTATCGGCGTCGCGGCCGAAGATGGTCATGGTCCACTTGTTGTCGCCCGGACGCATGGTCTCGTTCCACGGCGCCGGGTTGCCGGTGCCGAAGTAGATCATGTTCGTGCCGGGATCGTAGGCGTACCAGCCCCAGTTGGTGCCGCCGCCGATCTTCCAGGCATCGCCCTCCCAGGTCGTCGTGCCGAGGTTCTTCTGCCCGTAATGGGCGTTCTTGATGTTGAAGTCGTCGGCGAGCAGCAGATCCTGGTCCGGACCCGTCGCGTAGGCGCGCCACACCTGGGCACCGGTCTTGACGTCATAGGCGGTCAGGTAGCCGCGCACGCCGAGCTCGGCGCCCGAGGAGCCGATGATTACCTTGTCCTTCACGACATAGGGGGCGATCGTCAGCGTCGAGCCGACTTTGATGTCGGAGTTCTCGACCTTCCACACGGTCTCGCCGGTGTTGGCATTGAGCGCCGCGACGTTGCCATCGAGCAGGGTCTTCAGGATCAGCGGCGGCGTCTTGCCGTCGCCGGGCCAGTAGGCGAGGCCTCGGTTGACGAGATCGCAGCAGGCGACCGAGCGCGCGGCCGGGTTCTGCTTCGGCTTGTCCTGCCAGAGGATATGGCCCGGATCGTCCAGATCGAGGGCGAAAGTGTAGTTCGGGAACGAGGTGTGGATGTACATCTTGCCATCCACGACCAGGGGCGCACCCTCGTGGCCGTTGAGCAGGCCGGTCGAGAACGTCCAGGCCGGCTTCAGCTGCTTGACGTTGGTCTTGTTGACCTGAGTCAGATCGCTGAAATTGTTCGAGTCATAGTTCTTACCGGGCATCACCCAGTTGTCGTCGCTTTTCGACATCTCGACGAGCTTGTCGTTGGCGCTGGCGCCCCCCACCAGACCGACCGGCGTGGCCAGGGCCAGGGTCAGGATCGACACCGACCGTGAAAGCCTTCCCAATCTCATTGTGCATCTCCTCGCCAAGCCGCCGCGCCTTCAGGCCTCGCGGCAGATGTTTGTGCGATGCGAGACAAACACCAAGTCCATCTCTGTGGCTGCTCGTCGATTACAAGAACTTACAGAAGCAAGCTTCTTATAAAAGACTTATTACAACCGCAATCGCTTGTCATTTTTACAGAGTGAACCTGGGAATTGTCTCTAGGATGTCGGTTATTTGTTGGCGGGATAAATCGGCAATAGATCGCGGATAGTATGGAATTCGTCTGAACTGCTTGACGGCGGCGTGGCGCATGCTCAACCATTGGGCTTTTCACCGGCAGCGCGGTCATGGCGGGGGCGAGATGGGACGCGTGCAGGCTTGGCACTGGTGGACCCGAACCCTCCCGCTGCTGGCTGCCGCACTGCTTGGCCTCTCCAGTGCGTCACAGGGCGAGCCTCGGCTGGCCGCCCTCTATCCGAAGGACGGACGACGCGATCTTACCGGCGCCGATCTCGACCGCTACAAGGGCGCGGGCGTCCTCTGGTGCCGTCGGCCGGACGGGGTCCCACGGCGAGCGGCGGCGGCGTGGCTGATCGCCGACCCCACGATCGTCGTTCTCAACGCCCACAACTTCCGCAGCCGTCGCCTGGAGACGACGCGACAGGTCTCGGACTGCTATTTCCAGATTGCGGGCCGCAACTACGAGTTCGTGCCCGACAGCCTCCACCTCGGGACAGCCCCGGACGCCACGGCCCTGCACATCACCGACGACTGGGCCATCCTGCGCCTCGCCACCCCGGCAGATGTGCCCCCCCAGCCCCTGCCGCAGCCCCCCGACCTGCCGACGGGGGACGTTTCCCTCTCGGTGACTATGGTGTCCCCCGCGGGCCACGAGAATTACCGGGGCGAGAGCAGCCTGGAGCACTGCACCGTCCGTCGCATCGATCCGCCGGGCGAGGACGGCATCCGGCGCATCCGCCACGATTGCAACGACGGCTACGGCGGATCTGGATCGGGGCTGTTCGATGAAGGCGGGCGGTTGCTCGCGATGCAAAGCGCTTCATCGGTGATGAACGCCAAGCACGCGTTCGATCCCGAATTCCACTACGGCTCGGCTTTACTGTTTGAAGGGCAACTGACAGCTGCGCTGGCAACGATGCGTAGACCTGCGCGGTGATCGTCGATCGTTTGGCTCAAGGCGGCTGTCGTCATCCTGGCGACCGGCAACTGTTATGGGAGTACGCCTGCTTTCGGCCAAGGCTGCTCCGTAGCAAGCATGCTGCTTTCGGACCGTTTCTGACGGACCCCGGACGTCCGATTTCTTATCTTTGCACCCGAGAGCAGAAGGACAGGAAGCCACCCGACCTAGCCATTCAGCGACATCCGCCTGAGCGACAGGGTTTGGCCGTCAGCGGCGGATCCGCTTCGGAGATGATCCGTCGCAAAGCCGGACAGTCTCCTGCCGGCCTATGGTTACTGCTCAGATCGACTACGGCACCACCCGGAAACGGCATCCGACAGATCGTCAGTAAATCTTTTTTCAGATAAGATAATTCTATCACACTTTGCTTATGATTGATAGTTCTTAGGTTTAAGCCCACGCCGCATCGGTCCAACTCAATCGAAGATGTCAGATCCCTAGGCGCTGAGCAGCTGCCAACGCGGCTTCCTGGGCTTGGCCGTCCATCCAGACCCGTCCAGACCAGAAGAACGTCCTCCGCCCCGCCCCCGCCAGCCCGCTGCTGTTCCAGTCCTCGACCGGTCAAGTCCGCTCGCACGGCCTCGAACTGGAGGCGACCGCCTCCCTCGCCCCAGGCTGGAACTTCACCGCCGCCTATACGCATCTCGACGTGACGATCGTCAAAGGCATCGACGATCCGACGTTGGGCGTGACGACCGGCAAGCAGCTGTCCGGTATTCCCAACGACACCTTCGCGGCTTTCGCGAAGTACACCTTCCCGCCGGGCTCCATCCTTGCCAGCATCGGCATCAGCGGGGCGTCCGCTACCTGGGTCCGACCTTCGCCGACGACCAGAACACTTTCCGCAGCAAGGGCGCGGCCCTGATCGACGGGGTGATCGACTACGACTTCGCGCGATTGAACCCGAAATACGCAGGGTTCAGGGCGCAGGTGAACGCCACCAACCTGTTCGATACGCGCCGCGTCGTCTGCCAGAGCGGTCTCTGCCTCTACGACGCACGGCGTCAGGTCATCGGCAGCCTGATCTACCGCTGGTAGCGCCTATCCCGCCTTCGCCCCCTCCCCTCAAGGATCGTCACATGCCCGATATCGATCGCCGTAAAGCCGCCCTTCTGGCCCTGCTCGCGCCCTTCGCGAGCGAGGCTGCGCAGGCCGAGACCCCGACGCCATCGACGCACCCGGCAATGGAGGGCTTCGATATGGGCCGTGGGGACGGTGTCCACTGGATCGGCCACGAACAGATCGCGATGCTGATGTATCCCGGCATGACGGTGATGGATCTCATCGGCCCACACAGCATGTTCGCGGGAATGATGGGGGCGACGATCCATCTCGTCGCCAAGACGGTCGACCCGGTGACGAGCGATGCCGGCGTCACCATCACCCCGACCGCGACCTTCGAGACCTGCCCCCGCGACCTCACCGTGCTGTTCACGCCGGGCGGAACGGACGGCACGCTCGCGGCGGCCGTCGATCCGGCGACCCTGGCCTTCATGGCCGACCGGGGCGCGCGAGCGACTTACGTCACCAGCGTGTGTTCGGGCTCGCTGATCCTCGGGAAGGCCGGCCTGCTCAAGGGCTACCGGGCGACCTCGCACTGGTCCTGCCGCGACGCGCTCGCCGGCTTCGGCGCGATCCCGACGGAGGCGCGCGTTGTGCGCGACCGCAACCGGATCACCGGGGCGGGCGTGACGGCGGGGCTCGACTTCGGCCTGACCATGGTTGCCGAGATGCGGGACCGGACCTACGCCGAGTGCTGTCAGTTGATGGGCGAGTACGATCCGGACCCGCCCATCCACGCCGGCTCCTTGAAGACAGCGCCGCCGGAAGTACGCAAGCCGATGGAGGAGTTGATCGCGGGCTTCAAGCAGCACGCGCTGGCTCTCGCGGCGACTGGCCCGATGCCGTAACCGCATCGGCGCTGCAGGTTATTCGTACGACGTTGCAAATGTTGACGCTGCGAAGGTCATAGGCAATGTTGATTATACAGAGTAATTTTGGGATAGAGGCGCCTCCGCATCGCACGCGATCGAGTTACGAATTCGAATAATTCCAAATTTTACAGGAACGCGATGCCGGTCTAGAGGATGGGCGCCGTTCACGTGCCCGCAGAGATCGCCCATGGCCGATGGCTCGACCTTCCTCCAAGCCTTCACCATCCTGTTCCGTGAGGGGCTGGAAGCGCTGCTGATCGTCTCGGCACTGGCGGCCTTCCTGCGGCGGGCCGGGGCGGGCGAGCGGATCGCCTCGGTCTATGCCGGGGCGGGGGCGGCGGTGATCGCCAGCGCCGGCATGGCCTGGGTGTTCTGGACCTACTTCGACGGCAACCACAGCGACCTGTTCGAGGCTGCCGTGATGATCGCGGCGGCGGCCCTGATGTTCTATATGAGCGGCTGGCTGTTCGTCCGGCAGGACCCGAAGGCGTGGCAGGCCGATCTGGACCGGCTCGCCCGGCGGGCGCTCGGGGCCGGCACGGTCCTGTCCCTCGCCGGCATCGCCTTCCTGGCGGTGTTCCGCGAGGGCGCGGAGACGATCCTGTTCCTCCAGGCCCTGGCGAAATCCGCCAACGGGTTCGACGGTGCCCTGCTCGCGGGTCTCGCCGCGGCGTCCCTGGCGCTGGCGGCGATGTTCGTGGCGATGCAGTGGTTGGCCCTGCGCTTGCCGCTGCGGCCGATGTTCCTTGTCACCTCGGCCTTCCTGTTCGTGATGGGCCTGAAGCTCGTGGGCGAGGCGATCCAGGAGTTGCAGGAGCAGACCATCGTGTCCGTGCACAACGAGACGGTGCCGGACTTCGTGACGACGCTGGGGCTGAACGGAAGTTGGGAGGCGCTCGCCGTGCAGGGCGTGCTCGTCCTGATCGCGCTCGCCTGCCTCGCCACCCATCTCGTCCGCGGACGGCGGGTCCAGCCGTCAAGGCGTCTTGAGCGGGCCCCTGCCTCCTGACTGTTCGGCCTGCTGCCGATGATGGAACCCGAGCGGCCGATCCGTGGTCGCGCGTCGATGCCGCGTTGACGATCGGTCGGCCCGTGGCGCACAGTGCTCCCATGCGCAGGCTCTCGGACCGATCGGCTCGATGCCGCGCGGTCCTTGCCGTGGCCGCGCTCTACGGCCTCGTGCTGCAAGCGTTCCTCGTCACGTGGCTGCCCATCACCGTGCAGGCCCGCGAGAACGGGGTGATCTGCGCGGCGCAGAACGATAGGGCGTCCGACCACGGGACACCGTGTCCGAAGCAGCTCTGCTGCCTTGTAGCCAATCTCGCGCAACCGCTCGTTGCGCCGGATCCGCTTCCCGTCAGCCTGGTCGTTCCGTGGCGGCATGCGGTGGTCCAGGTTTGGCGGCCCGTTGCCGTTCGATCAGCCCGTGGTCCGCCGGATCGCGCTGTCTCGTCACGAGGTCCACCGGCCGCCTGATCGATCCGCTTTCGATCGCTCAAGGCCACGGACCGTTCCATGTCTCTCCTTCCGAGTGCTTGCGCGCCTTTCGGCCTGCGCTCCCGCTTGTCCATGGGTCTGCCCTGCGACAGGACCCGATGACCGGTTGCGCGCCCGAGCGCTGCCCATGTTCGCCCTGACGCCCCCCGTTCCGATCGGCCCCGCTCCGTCCCGCCCTTTGCGGCCGACGGCCTTCGGAGCCCAACTCGCGGCCATCCTCACCGTCTATGTGATGGTCCTCCAGGCCGTGCTGGGGGCCGCCGTCGTGGCCGCGCAGGCCGAGCCCCATCATGATCCAATCTTGTGCGCGCCTCTCTCGACGGGCGGCGAGTCGCCGTCAGCGCCAGCACAATCTCAACGCCATCCCTGCTGTCTTGTAGCGTGCCGGGCCGGCGCGCCTCCGCCGGAGGTGCCCGAGCTCTCGGATCCGGACGTCATCGTTCGAGCCGTCGTCTATGGTGGGGCGCCCGCCGCCGCGGCTCCCGTCCGCCATCCCATCACCGGCTCTGCCCGGGGCCCCCCGCTCTCCTGAGACACTGGCCGTCCGAGGTCGCGCCATGTGGCGATCCCGGTTCCTGCACGCCGGCCGCCCTGTGAGGGGCCGGTCCTGTCGAGATGGAGAGTCCCTTTGTACGTCAGCGCCACATCCGTCGATCCGCCTTCGTTCGTCGAGCAAGATGCCCCTTTCCGGGTGATCGTGACCCCTTATCGTGCCCTGTCGGGCCCGCAGTACATCGCCCTTGCGAGCCTGTGCGTGACCCTCACTCTGGCTCTCCAGATCCCCCTCGCACGCGCCGGGGCGTGGCCTTGCCTCGTGTTCGGCTTGAGCGAGACCACGCTCCTGCTCGGCGCGATCTGGCTGCATCGCCGCAGCCAGGATCGGAGCGAGACCATCGCGCTTGCCGGCGGCAGCCTCCAGGTGGTCCGCTGCTACCGGGGCCAAGTCCTCGACTCCCGCCGCCTGCCGGTCTTCGGCCTGCATGTCATCAGGACCGACGACCCCGATTACGGTTGCCAAGCGATCGCCGTAGAGAGCCGTGGTCGCCGGATCGAGATCGGCCGTGACCTGTCGCCCGATGAGCGTCCGAGCCTCGCACAAGCGCTCACCGACGCCGTCGAAGACGCCGGCGGATCGCCGCGATTGCGGATCGAGACACGCCGTTCCCTTCTCGAACACCTGTCACCGAGAGAAGCACAATGATCCGTTTCACACGTTCAGCAGTCCGAAAGTCCGTCCTTGGCGTCGTCGGCTATGGCCTCGCGGGTGCGTTGTTCGTCGCCCCGCTCGCCGCCGCGCACGACTACACGGCGGGCGCCCTGAAGATCGGTCACCCCTGGTCGCGGGCGACGCCCAACGGGGCGAAGGTCGCGGGTGGCTACCTGACCGTCACGAACACGGGCGCCGAGCCCGATACGCTCACCGGCGGCACCTTTGCTGAATCGGGCAGCGTCGAGTTGCACACGATGTCGATGGAGGGGGGCGTGATGAAGATGGCCCCTGTCGAGGGCGGGCTCGCGATCAAGCCCGGCGAGACGGTGACGCTCGCCCCCGGCGGCTACCATCTCATGTTCATGGGCCTGAAGGATCAGCTCAAGAAGGGAACACGCGTCAAGGGCACGTTGACCTTCAAGAAGGCGGGCTCCGTGCCGGTGGAGTTCGCCGTCGAGAGTATTGCCGCCAAGGCGCCCGGCGGCGAAGCCGGAGGCATGACGATGGACCATGGCGGTGGCCATCAGCACTGAGAACGCTCTGCCTCGCTTCTCGCGAGGACCGCGTCGCTAACCCCCGGTTTTCGTACGCGAGCCATCGCCATGGCCGGGATAGCGACCATTCTCGGACCCGGGGGCTCAACACCCTCGGGTTTGGCCGGTCCTCGACCCAGGTCTGTTCCTTCTCCGGTCTCGTCCGGCACGACCATCGGCGCCATGGTCCTGCCGGGTGGCCGTCTTCTAGGTACTTCGGCTGATGCGTTGCTCGATCATCGCCCCCTCCCACAGCAAGCACGTCCGTGGATTGCGGCAGAGGGTCGGCCTGCTCTACGCCGTGCTGATCACAGCCAATGTCGCGGCGTGGCTCTGGGCCTATAGCCTGTTCGCAGGACAGCCTGCGCTGCTCTCGACCGCGCTGCTGGCCTACGTCTTCGGTCTGCGCCATGCGGTCGATCCGGACCACATCGCCGCCATCGACAACGTCACCCGTAAGCTCATGCAAGACGGTCAGCGGCCGGTCACGGTCGGCTTCTGGTTCGCGCTCGGTCACTCCACGATCATCGTCATCGCGGCCGCCGCGGTGGCCTTCGCGGCCCAGAGCCTGTTGACCGCCTCAGAAGGCTATCGGGAGCTTGGAAGCCTCATCAGTACGAGCGTCTCGGCCGCGTTCCTGATCCTCATCGGCGTGGTCAATCTCGTCGTACTCACCGGCGTCTGGCGTACCTTCCGGCAGGTGCGCCGCACGGGACGCTACGTCGTGGAGGATCTCGATCTGCTGCTTGCCAACCAGGGCTTGCTCGCGCGCCTTCTGCGCCCCCTGTTTCGCCTCGTGACCCGATCCTGGCACATGTACCCGCTGGGCTTCCTCTTCGCGCTGGGCTTCGATACGGCGACCGAGGTGAGCCTGTTCGGCCTCTCGGCGGCAGAGGCCAGCAGAGGGACCGGCATCGGGACGATTCTCGTCTTCCCAGCGCTGTTCACCGCCGGGATGGCGCTGGTGGATGCCACTGACGGTGTGCTGATGCTGGGCGCTTACAACTGGGCTTACGTGCAGCCGGTCCGGAAGCTGTTCTACAACCTGACGATCACCCTGGTCTCCGTCGCAGTCGCCCTCGTGATCGGCACGCTGGAGGCTCTCAACCTCATCGGCGACAAGCTCGGTCTAAAGGGAAGCTTCTGGACTTGGATCGGTGCGGTCAACGACAATTTTGGCGTTCTCGGCTTCGCCATTGTCGGCCTATTCGCGGCGGCATGGCTCCTGTCCTACTTGGTCTATCGCCTCGGCGGCTTCGACAAGATCGCGGCGACACCGGCCGACGCCGCCTGAGTTCTGTGAGGCTGTCGCAAAAGGCCCAATCCAGACGAAAATGCCTGCGGCAATTGACGCGTTGTTTCCGTATCGCCTAGCGTAAGCGCGACGGTTCCCCTCGGGGATCAAAAGGGAACGCGGTGAGGGTGCAAGCTCGATGCCGCGGCTGCCCCCGCAACTGTAAGCGGCGAGTCCTTCATCACGGCGTCACTGGGCGGCCTCGCCCGGGAAGACGATGAGAGGACAGCGACCCGTGAGCCAGGAGACCTGCCGTCAGCCGTGGTCACACGCGGAGCTTGCCGGGCGGGGTGTCCTGGGAGGTGTCGCGGCGCCGTGGTTCCCTTGAGGACGCGACCGCCGAGGCCTCGTTCGCGGTGACGTGCCACAGCCGTCCCCCGAGGCCGTCCCGTGTCCTGTTCCGTCCCCTCCGCGCTCCGGCGCACGCTGGCGCTGTCCTGCGCCGCATCCGCGCTGCTCGTCTCCATTCCCGCCTTCGCGCAGCAGGTCGCCGCGCCCTTCGCCGATGCCCAGGGAGGCGCGCAGGCCGCGGTCTCCCTGTCCGAGATTTCGGTCTCGGCCACAGGTGTGCCGACGCCGATTGCCAACACCGGATCGAGCGTCACCGTGCTCACCGACCGCCTGCTTCAGGAGCAGCAGCGCCGGACGGTGCCGGATGCCCTGCAGCAGGTGCCCGGCCTCAACGTCGTGCAGACCGGCGGCGCCGGCGGCCAGACCTCGGTCTTCATCCGCGGCACCAACTCGAACCACGTGAAGGTTCAGATCGACGGCATCGACGTCAACGACCCCTCGACCCCGAACCGCGCCTTCGACTTCAGCCAGTTGCAGACCTACGACCTCTCGCGGATCGAGGTGTTGCGCGGGCCGCAGAGCGGCCTCTACGGGGCCGACGCCATCGGCGGCGTCATCTCCGTCGTGACCAAGCGTGGCGAAGGGCCGGCTCAAGCGACGGCGACCGTCGAGGGCGGCTCGTTCGGCACGTTCAACCAGTTCGGCAACATCTCGGGCTCAGAGGGGATCTTCGACTACTCGGTGTCGGTCGGCCACATCCGGCAATCCGCCGTCCAGATCACCCCGTTCGAGCTACTACCCCGCGGCGTGCCGCTGCGGACCGCCTTCACCGACATCAAGACGGTCTCGACCAAGCTCGGGGCGCAACTTACCGACGCGTTCCGCCTCAATTACGTCCTGCGCTTTTCCGACAGCGCCTATCTCGACCAGGCCGATGGCGGCTTCTCGTACGTGCCGCTGCCGTACCGGAACCTCAACGACCAGCAGCAACTGATCATGAGGGGCGAGGCCGAGTGGACGCCGGTGCCGGGCTTCCACAACGTCTTCGGCGCGAATTACTCGAAGTTCGACTGCCTGTTCGCCGGCCCGCTCGACCCGCTCGCGCCGCCGACGCCCACCACCTACCTCGGTGAACGAACCCGGTTCGATTACCGTGGCGACTGGCAGGTCTCGCCCGGCAACCTCGTCCTGTTCGGGGCCCAGCGCGAGGATGAGCGCTTCGAGACGACCGGCATCGACCGGTCCAACGGCAACACCGCCGGCTTCGCCGAGCTTCAGACGACGCCCTTCGCGGGAGCCGCGCTGGTGGCCAACATCCGGCACGACGCGAACGACCAGTTCGGCGGCGCCACCACCTACCGGGTGGCGCCGAGCTACATCGTGCCCGGCACGGGGACCCGCTTGAAGGGCAGCGTCGGCACCGGCTTCAAGCCCCCGACCCTCAGCCAACTCTATCAGGATTACCCGGGCTTCCGCTTCTTCGGGAACCCGAACCTGCGGCCGGAGGAAAGCTTCGGGTTCGACGGCGGCTTCGAGCAGCCGCTGTTCGACGGGTTCATGACCGTGGGTGCGACCTACTATCAGACAGACTTCAAGAACCTGATCCAGACGGCCTACTACCCGACCTTCTCGACCAACGTGAATGTCGGCCGGGCGACCGCCTACGGCACCGAGAGCTTCGTCGCCCTGCGGTTCAACGAGTTCTGGAGCGGGCGGCTGGACTGGACCACCACGGTGACGAAGTACGAGATCGCCCACCAGGAGTTGCTGCGCCGGCCCCGCAACAAGGTCAGCGCGACCGCGATTTGGAACCTGATGTCGGGCCTGACCATGACCGGCACGCTCATCGTGCTGGGGTCGTTCGTGGACGGCAACCGCGACTTCTCCGTGCCGCGCCTGAAGGCCCCCGGCTTCACCCTGGTGAACCTGTCGGTCAACTACGCCTGGAGCGAGACCCTGACGGTGTTCGGGCGGATCGATAACCTGTTCGACCAGCGCTACCAGAACCCGACCGGCTTCCAGGGCCCGGGGCTCGCCGTCTACGGCGGCGTCCGCGTGACGTCGTTTTGAGGTCAAGGATGCTGTCACGCCTCGCGCTCGCCCTCGCGGTGATCCTGTCCGCCGTGCCCTCGGTCGCGGCGGCGGCACCCGTGCGTGTGGTCTCGATGAACCTCTGCGCCGACGAACTCGTCCTACGGCTGGCCGACCGCGATCAGGTGCTGGCGGTCACCTACCTTGCCCGTGATCCGCGTGGGTCGACGGTCGCGGCGGAAGCGGTCGGGTTGCCGGTGATGCGGGGGCTCACCGAGGAGGTCGTGGCCCTGAAGCCCGACCTCGTGATCGCCGGGGCCTTCACGACGCGCATGACGGTAGGCATGCTGAAGCGCGTCGGCGCCCCCGTGCTCGAACTCGGCGTGCCGTCCGACCTCGACGGCGTTCGCGCCCAAATTCGGCAAGTCGCGGCGGCGCTCGGCCACCCCGAACGAGGCGAGGCGATGGTCGCGGCGCTCGATGCGCGTCTCGCTTCCATCGTGCCGGCGAGGCAGCCCCTTCGCGCGCTGGTGATGCGTCCGAACGCCTTCACGGTCGCGCCCGGCGGGCTCGGTGACGCGCTGATCCGCGCCGCCGGCCTCGTCAACGTCTCGGCCGAGATCGGGCGTGACCGCTTCGGGCAGGTTCCCCTCGAAGAGGCAGTGCTGGCCAAACCGGACCTGATCGTGGTCGACGAGGGCGAGCCGGGCTGGCCTTCCTTGGCCGATACCCTTCTGCACCATCCCGTCTTCCAGGCCCTCGCGCGGGCGCACTGGACGGTCGACATCCCGAACCGCTTCTGGACCTGTCCAGGACCACAGGTCGCGGAGGTCGTGGCGCGCCTCGCCGACGCAGCGAATGCGCAGGCGCCCCGGCCATGAACGCTCCGGTCACCTCGCTCCGTCCAACGGCCTCCCGTCGCCTCGGCACACCGCGCGCCCGGCGAACTGTCATCGCCGTCCTCGGGCTGACCGCCCTCGCGCTGACGCTCGCCTCCCTTGCCATCGGCTATGCGCCGTTCGACGTGCCCGCCGCCTTCTTGGACCTCGTTGCCGGTCGCACGACGCTTCCATCCCTGGTCCTGTGGGAGCTTCGCATTCCGCGCGCCTTGCTCGGCGCCCTGGTCGGCTTCAGCCTCGGTCTGACCGGCGCGGCGATGCAGGGCTACCTGCGCAACCCGCTCGCGGACCCGGGAATCCTCGGCATCTCGTCAGCGGCGGCGCTGGGCGCGGTCATCGTCTTTTACGGCGGTTTCGCCGCCACCATGAGCCTTGCCCTGCCGCTCGGCGGTATCGCGGGCGCCGGCGTCGCCGCGCTCCTCCTGAACGCGCTCGCCGCCCGTGGCAGCAGCACCCTCGGGCTGATCCTCGCGGGAGTCGGGCTGTCGAGCCTGGCCGGGGCTTTGACCGCGCTGGCGCTGAACCTGTCGCCGAACCCCTACGCGGCCCTGGAGATCGTGTACTGGTTGATGGGCTCGCTCAGCGACCGCAGCCTCGACCACGTGCTACTCTGCCTGCCGCTGATGGCTGTCGGCTGGGCGCTGATGCTGTCCACCGGCTCCGCCCTCGACGCCCTGACGCTCGGCGAGGACACCGCCGCGAGCCTTGGGGTCGGCCTAGTCTCCGTGCGCCTGCGTCTCGTCACCGGTGCGGCCCTGGCCGTCGGCAGCGGGGTTGCGGTCTCGGGTGCCTTCGGCTTCGTCGGCCTCGTCGTGCCGCACCTGATGCGACCGCTCGTCGGCGCCCGTCCCAGCGCCAGCCTGCTGCCGAGCGGCCTCGCGGGGGCGGTCCTGGTCCTTGCGGCGGATATCGGCGTGCGCCTGCTCGCCACCCGGCCGGAACTCAAGCTTGGCGTGGTAACGGCGCTGATCGGGGCGCCGTTCCTGATCGTGCTGCTCCTGCGCAGTCGCGGGAGGCGGGCATGAGCCTCGCCCTGCAGGACGCCCGGGTGACGCTGGATGGCCGGACCATCCTTTCGGACATCGGTCTCGCCCTGGAGCCCGGCCGCTTCGTCGGGTTGGTCGGCCCGAACGGGGCCGGCAAGAC
Organism: Methylobacterium litchii; assembly: GCF_038442315.1. Classification (NCBI taxonomy): domain Bacteria; kingdom Pseudomonadati; phylum Pseudomonadota; class Alphaproteobacteria; order Hyphomicrobiales; family Methylobacteriaceae; genus Methylobacterium; species Methylobacterium litchii. Next base: position 51,718 of record NZ_JBBXMY010000009.1, read on the forward strand.
TACGCTTCTTCGCGTTCTGGCGGGGCTGATCACCCCGAACGGGGGTCGGGTCACCCTCGACGGTCGTCCGTTGTCCGCCTTGGCCCGCGAGGAGCGTGCCCGCCGCATCGCGGCTCTTTTCCAGGGGGCTGGCGTCGGCTGGCCGATGACGGTTTACGAGATCGTGGCGCTCGGCCGGCTGCCGCACCGTCGTGCGTTCTCGTCCCTGGCCGAAGCCGACGAGGTTGCGGTGGCGCGAGCGATGGCGCGGACAGACACCGCCCATCTCGCCGCCCGAGCCGAGCCGACCCTTTCCTCGGGCGAGCGCATGCGCGCGTTGCTCGCCCGGGCGCTCGCGGTCGAGGCGCCGTGGCTTCTCGTCGACGAGCCGGTCACGGCCCTCGACCCGGCACACCAACTCGACGCGATGGCGCTTCTGCGGTCCATCGCGCGAGACGGCACCGGCGTCGTCGCCGTGCTGCACGATCTGACGCTTGCGGCCCGGTTCTGCGACCGCATCGTCGTGCTGGCGGATGGCCGCCTCGTTGCCGACGGCACTCCGGAGGAGGCCCTGAGCGATGTCCTGCTGGCGGGGGCGTTCGGCGTCACCGCTGAGCGGGGCTGGGCTTGCGACGGAACACGATACATCCTGCCCTGGGCGCGATCCGGGGCTACGACGATGGAGGAACGCGATGACGTCACCAACGCAGGCTGACGCGGTCACGACCCTGCTCCGAGAAGCGCTGGCCGATCCCGCCACCGCCTGGAGCCTCGGCAGCTTCGGCGCCATCGCCGAATTCATGCGCGATCCCGACGAGGCCACATCGTCGCTGCCGGACGGGCGCATGGGCCTGTCGACGGAGCGGGGCGCCATCGCGCTCCTACCCTGCCCCGATCTCCGCCCGGTGGCCTACGAGACCGCCGTCACGTCAGGCTGGAACCACGCCGTCGCCCTGTGCCTGCCGGAGGCAAGTTGCGCCATGAACTTGCGCGGCATGGTGACCGAGCTTGGCCCCGACCGGGACGCCGCCTGCGAACGGGACCAGGACGCCATTCTGTTCGACCTCGGCCTCGGTCTGCTCGCGGTGGATGCCTGCGTCCGCACGAGCGACCCGGAGGCCATCGCCTGCCTTCGGTCCGGCGTCGGGCTTCCCCTGTTCGACCCTGCCAACCCCATCGGCCGCCAACTCGTGGCGCTGAGCCCTCACCGGGTGTTCCTCGCCCGGATCGGCCGCATCGAGGTCTACGCGCCGATCCCGGGGCCCGGCGGCACCAGCCCGGAGGGTCCCCACACACATGTCCTGCCTAAACTCTTGCGCGGTGGCCGCACGCATGCGGCGACCACCCCGATCCCGGCGGGCTGGGTCCCCTGTGCCGGCATTCATCCGGCTCATCCCTACAAGGACATGATGGGCAAGCGGATCGCCTTCAACGTCGCCCGGCACGACGCCTTTCAGGTCCTCCTCGACCGTTGGGGCGATCCGGACCTGCTCGCGGCCAAGCGCGGCGGGGACCTTGGCCCGGACAGTCCCGTGTCGAACCGTCACGCGCAAGCCGCCCGCCGCGTCGCCGAAGTCCAGGCGCACTATCTCCGTGGAGAGACTGTCGCGGCCGATCCCGAGAGCGATGAGGACGAGGATGTCACCCACCATGCCTGATCCCGCCTTCCATGGACGGTAAGGCCCCCCTGCGCCGGCAGAGGGTGGTGGGGCTGATCGGGTGCCCCGGTGCGGGCAAGACGACCTACGCGCGTCGGTTTTTCGACCCGATGCAGGGCTGGGTGCACCTGACCCTGGACGACCTGCGTCAGACCCTCTGGCCCCCGGACCGCCAGGTCTACTGGCAGGTGCGACGGACGGGGTGGGACGAGGGGGCCCACAAGCTCCTCCACGGCGTGAAGGTCGCCGCTTTGGATGCGGCCCTGGCAGCGGGATTCAGCGTGGTGATGGCCGACACCCACCTGACCCGGGAGGTGTTCGAGGCCGAGCTCCAGGTCATCGAGCGGCGTGGCCTCTCGGTCGAGTGGAAGGTGTTCGACCTGTCCTGGGAGAACCTGCTGGCCCGCAACGAGGCACGCGGTGAAACCGACCCGTCGCATCGTCAGCCGGAGACCATCCTGCGGTTGGCCTACGACACGTTCCGCTCGCCGGACGCTTGGTGGCGCTTACTCCCATCGGATCAGGTCGAACTCATCGAGCTTTGAGCCGTGCTTTTTGTGATGGACTGTAATTCGACCATCGCTGAGACGCCATTGGACCGTCCGCTTTTGAGATGCTGTTAAGCTCTGCTGAGCAGTAGCAATGGGCGCGAAGCCGAACGTCCGTCTCGGAATGTGCGATGCAGTTCGGTGAGATTTTCCGCCGATAGTGACTTGCCAGGGCGCAGCGTTGCCTTGAGATTTACCGTGCTACCTTAAAGACATAAGTGTTCGCAGCTCCGTTCGGACTGGCGCGCCATTGTCTCAAATCCAGCGACATTTGCAGCCAGGAAGCTTCGGTGGTAGCCGCAGATTCCTCGCGGCATCACGAGATGACTGGCCATGGGCCTGCTGGATGGATTGCTCGGTCATGGCTCGGCCGTCGATGGGGCCTCGCTCGAGCGGAGGCTGGACGGGATCCTGATCGAGGGTGAGACGGCGCGGCTGGCCTTCAAAATCATCCGTGACGTCTTCGTTTTTACCGAACGCCGGGTCATCCTGATCGACGTCCAAGGCGTGACCGGCAGCAAAGTGGAATTCCTCTCGGTTCCCTATCGCGCCATCACCCGATTCTCGGTCGAGACGGCCGGCACGTTCGATCTCGATGCCGAACTGAAGATCTGGGTGTCGGGCGCAGCGGAGCCGATCCAGCGAACCTTGAAGAAGGGCGCGGATGTCCGGGGCATTCAGCGTGCTCTGGCGGAAGGCGTCTTGCGGTGATCGACAGGAGCACCGTTACCGTCATGATCTCCGGCGGCTTCGCGCTGGCCTACCAGACGGCCCTTCCCGACTTTCAGCGTCGGACGGGGATCACGGTCGAGACGCTGTCGGGGGCCTCCCAGGGCAACGGCCCGAAGACGATCCGCCATCAGCTGGCCCACGGGGCCGAGGTCGACGTCGTGATCCTCTCGAACGAGGGGCTGCACGAACTCGCGGCAGACGGCCGGGTCGCCGAGGGGACGGCCGTGGAACTCGCGACGGCTCCCCTCGCCGCCGCCGTGCGCACCGGGGCGCGCAAGCCCGATGTCAGCTCGGTCGCGGCGCTGACCCGAACCCTGTCCGAGGCGCGCCTGATCGGGGTACCCGGCAGCACCAGCGGTCTTTTCATTCAGACCGACATTCTCCCGGCCCTCGGCATCGCCGAGACGGTGCGATTGAAGGTTTATCCGAGGGGAACGGATTCGACCGCTGCCCTCGCCGCGGGGGAAACGGACATCGCGCTGGGGCCCATCAGCGAATTGGTCAACATCCCCGGTGTCGAGCCCATCGGGCACCTGCCCGACGCGGTGCAACTCGTCCAAACCTTCACGGCGGCCGTCGTAGCGGGCGCGCGGCACCCCGATGCCGCGAAGCGCTTGATCGTGTTCCTTCAATCCGACGAGATGAGTGGCGCGATCAGAAGTGTGGGCATGGAGCCGGTGCGGCCGTAGGCCCCTCGTTTCAGCCTTGCAGGCTCTCGGCGAAGTCTTCGGGGATGTCGCCCCATTGGCCGAGGATGGTCACGCTTTCCAATTCGCCCGTCTCGTCGTCGGCGACCACCTTCAGCGCGGCCGCGCCCGGCATGCGCTTGGCCAGATTCTCGGCCTTCTTGACCGCGCCGCTCTCCGTCTGGGCCTGCTCCTGGCGGGCGGGCCTCAGGCGTTTGCGGTGAAGCTCGAACGGCTGCACCACGTAGCTCGTCTTCATCGCCATCGGCGGTCGGTCCTGTCCTGAAAGCTCAATGGCGGCGGTCGAGGGCGGCGACGTAGAACCCGTCCGTTCCCGTGCGCAGCGGCGTCATCTGCACACCGTGGGTCGTATGGCGAATGGCATCGCTCAAGGAGGCCGGAGCCCCAGCCAGCAAATCGGCGGCGAGAACCGGCGCAAAGTCCTTCCGCCGCGAGAGCAGCGCGGCCACCGCGTCGTCGTTCTCCGAGGGGAACAGCGAGCAGGTGACGTAGACGACGCGTCCCCCCGGCCGCACGAGGCTCGCCGCGCGGTCGAGCACCGCCGCCTGCTCCGCGTGGCGGGTCGCGAGACTGCCGGGACGAAGGCGCCACTTCGCGTCCGGGTTGCGGCGCCATGTGCCGGAGCCCGTGCAGGGCGCATCCACCAGCACGCGATCCACCGTGCCGTCGAGGTCGGCGATCACGTCGGCGCGCTGCTTTCCGCCGCGCGGCGTGCGCACCTCGGCCTGAGCGCCGGAACGGCGCAGACGCTCGTGGATCGGGGCGAGGCGGCGCGGGTCACCGTCGGTGGCGATCAGCCGGCCGGCGTTGCCCATCGCGGCGGCGAGGGCCAGGGTCTTGCCGCCCCCGCCCGCGCAGAGGTCCACGACGGTCTCGCCCGGCTTCGCCCCGGCGAGCAGGGCCGCGAGTTGCGAGCCCTCGTCCTGGATCTCGTACCAGCCGTCGAGGAACTCCGCCTCGACATGGAGGGCCGGGCCGCGCCCGTCGGCGCCGACGGGCACCCGCAGACCCTGCGGCGCGTGCGGCGTCGGGGCGGCGCCGTAGCCTTCGAGAGCCGAGAGGATGGTGTCGCGCGGGCCGCGCAGGGCGTTGACGCGCAGGTCGAGGGGCGCGCGGCGGGCCAGCGCGCGCAGTTCCGGAATCAGGTCGACGCCGAGTGCGGCTTCGAGGTCGGGCAGGACGAAGGCCGGGGCGTCGCCCGCGATCTCCGGCGGGGCGTCGTCGAGAATCGCGGTCTCGATGCGCGTGCGCTCCTCGGCCGTGAGGGCGGGTGGGGCGTAGCCTTCGCCGGAGAACAGGGCGGCGATCGAGGGGGCAGCGAGGCCCTGCTGCAGGCGCAGGGAGCCGATCACGATGGCGCGCGGCGTGTCCGCGCCCATGATCCAAGCGGCGGAGGCGCGGCGGCGCAGGGCATCGTAGACGAGGCTCGCGATGCCGGCGCGGTCGCCGGAGCCGGCGAAGCGGTGGGCGAGGCCCCAATCCTTGAGGGCGTCGGCGGCCGGGCGGCGGCGCTCGGTGATGTCGGACAGGACTTCGATGGCGGCAGCGCAGCGGGCGGCGGGGGTCAGGGGATCACTCCTCGAATCGGTCGGGTTCGCAACGGGTTGTTCAGGGCGATAGCCCCGAAGTCGACGGCGCGGAAGGGGTTTCGCGGCGGCCACGATAAGGCCAAGCTTTGGCGCGACGATGGATGGTCATGCCTCGCGTCCCGTTCGGGCGGCGGGCCTGCACCGGAGTCGCAACGTCCATGTCGTCCCACACTCGAATCGTCAGCCGGATCGTCCTGCTCGGCTTCGCCACGTCGCTGCTCGCCGCCTGCGCCACCGCGCCGGCCGCCACCGACCTGACGCCGCCCCCTCGCCGGCCCGTCGATGCCAAGACGCAGCTGGAATACGGCAACCCGCCCCCGCCGCCCCCGCGCTACTGATCCCGCACGGGCGGCGCTCCGGCGCCGTCCTTCACGGGGCCTTGGTCTCGCGCGCCCGGCGCGCCTCGTAGGCCTTCAGGCCGGTATAGGCGAGGTCGAGCATCGGCGTCGCGATGCCCTGCGCCTCGCCCCGCGCGATGAGATCGCCGATCACATGGTCGGCCTCGATGCGGCCCTTGCCCTCGATGTCGCGCAGCATCGACGCCGTGAAGGTCGAGCCCGCCGCCGTCAGTTGCCCCCTTGCGCCGGCAGCTACCTTCTCGCGCGGGGCGAAACCCGACGCGTCGGCGATGGCGGTGCATTCTTCGTGCAGGGCCGTCAGGAGGGCGGTGCCGCCCGGCGCGGCGACGATGTCGCCGATGGCCGCGCGCATCAGGGTCGTTCCGGAAGCGAGCGTCGCGAGGAAGACCCACTTCTCCCACATCTCCAGCTGGATGCGGTCGGAGAGGCGCGGCTGGAACTTCGGCGCCGCCGACTTCATCAGCGCATCGACCGAGGCAATGCGGTCGGTCGTGCCGCCGTCGCGCTCGCCGTAGGTGATGCTGCACAACTCGCTCATGTGTCGGATCGTGCCCTCCGGCGTCAGCATCGCCGCGATGGCGCAGCTTCCGCCGAGCACCTTCGCCGCGCCGAACCGGGCATCCAGCGCGTCGAGATGGGCCATGCCGTTCAGCACGGGCAGGATCGCGGTCCCCTCCCCCACGGCCGGTGCGACGTCGGCGATGGCCGCATCGAGGTCGTAGGCCTTGCAGGACAGGAGAACGAGGTCGAACGCCCCGACCTGCGGAAGGTCGGTGGCGGTAATCGTGCGAGGCTCGCGCAGGTGGAGGTCCCCGAGGGGGCTGGCCACCTTCAGCCCCTCGGAGGCCAGCCGCGCGGCGCGGGCCGGGCGGACGAGGAAGGTGATGTCGGCGCCGGCCTCCGCGAGGCGCGCGCCGTAATACCCACCCGTCGCACCCGCTCCGACCACCAGCGTCCGCATCGGCCTCATCCTTCGTTCGTCAGGTCCGGGAGGGGTAGTTGGGGCTTTCGCGGGTGATCGTCACGTCATGGACGTGGCTCTCGCGCAGGCCCGCATTGGTGATGCGGATGAACTGCGCCCGCTCCTGGAACTCCGGCACCGTCGCGGCGCCGACATAGCCCATCGCCGCGCGCAGGCCGCCTGAGAGCTGGTGCAGCACGGCGGCCACCGGGCCCTTGTAGGGCACCTGACCCTCGATGCCCTCCGGCACGAGCTTGTGCGTGTCGCTCACCTCGGCCTGGAAGTAGCGGTCGGCCGAGCCGCGCGCCATGGCGCCCACCGAGCCCATGCCGCGATACGACTTGTAAGAGCGGCCCTGGTGCAGGAACACTTCGCCGGGGGCCTCGTCGGTGCCCGCAAGCAGCGAGCCGAGCATGGCGACCGAGGCGCCCGCCGCGATGGCCTTGGCGAGGTCGCCCGAGTACTTGATGCCGCCATCGGCGATCACCGGCACGCCGGCTTCCGAGGCGGCCTCGACGGCTTCCATCAGCGCGGTCAATTGCGGGACGCCGACGCCGGCCACGATGCGCGTGGTGCAGATCGAGCCCGGTCCGATGCCGACCTTGATGGCGTCCGCCCCGGCATCGATGAGCGCCTGGGCGCCCTCGCGGGTAGCGACGTTGCCCGCCACCACCTGCACGGCGTTCGAGAGCTGCTTCACCCGGCGCACGCTATCGAGCACCTTGATCGAATGGCCGTGAGCGGTGTCGACAACGATGACGTCGCAGCCGGCATCGATCAGGCGCTCGGCCCGCTCGAACCCGCCATCGCCGGTGGTCGTGGCGGCGGCGACGCGTAGGCGGCCTTGCTCGTCCTTCACTGCGTTCGGGTAGGCGACCCGCTTCTCGATGTCCTTCACCGTGATCAGGCCGATGCAGCGGTAATGGTCATCGACGACGAGAAGCTTCTCGATACGGAATTGGTGCAGGAGGCGCTTGGCCTCGTCCTGCGTCGTGCCCTCGCGGACGGTGATGAGCCGGTCGCGGGTCATGAGTTCGGACACGGGCTGGCTCGCCTCGGTGGCGAAGCGCACATCGCGGTTGGTGAGGATGCCGACGAGCTTGCCGCGATTGCCGTTCGGCCCACGCTCGACCACCGGGATGCCGGAAATGCGGTTCGCCCGCATGATCTCCAGGGCGTCCGCCAAGGTCTCGTCGGGGTGGATGGTGATGGGGTTCATCACCATGCCGGACTCGTACTTCTTCACGAGGCGGACCTGAGCGGCCTGCTCCGGCGGCTCGAGGTTGCGGTGGATGACGCCGAGGCCACCCATGGCGGCCATGGCAATGGCCATCGGCGCCTCGGTCACGGTGTCCATCGCCGAGGACATGATCGGCATGTGGAGGGCGATGGTGCGGGTGAGCCGCGAGGCGATGTTCACCTCGGTCGGCATCACCGACGAGGCGGCGGGCCTCAACAGCACGTCGTCGAAGGTCAGGCCCTCGATGATCGACGCGGAACTGAGTCGGGCCATGTGCCAACGGTCCTTGAAGCGAGCGGCGCGGGTCGCGCCGCGGGGAGCGGGTTGGCAAGTGGCCCTATCACGCAAGATGCAGCCACGCCAATGCGAGGATGCCGCGATGCGGTAGGCTTGTGTGCATGGCTGGCAGGCGCGGAGGCCTCAGCGCGCGGGGACGGCCGGTCCCTTGTCCGCGTATTCGGGCGGCAGGCCGATATAGTCCGCCGCGATGCCATCGATGCCGGGCGCCCGACCGAAGGCCTCGCAATCGGGATCGAGGGGGGCCTCGCCGAGGATCGTCACGCGGATGCGGTCCCAGGTCGGCAGGGTGTTCGGGGCCAGGAACGGGTCCTCGCCACGGGCCATGAAGTACCCGAAATCCTGCCCGAACTCGCCCGCGAGGTCGTACGGATCACTGGAGGCCGCGAAGCGCGGCTGGCTCGTGAAGGAGTTGGCGGCGCCGCCCCAAACCATCGCGGCCCTCTGCTGGTGGCGGCGGTCCAATGCCTCGGCCTCGACGGTGAGGCTGCCGAGGCCGATGGGCAGGCGCGGGATCGGGATGCGGCCGATGCCGTCCGCGAAGCCGACGCCGAGTTGCGAGGCGATGCTCACCGCCGCCGAGCCGGCGATGGTGCCGCCCGCGCCGATGAGGTTCGTGGGCTCCACGTGCGTCACCTGGGCCCGGACGGTGAGGTCCGCGTCGCGGCTCGTCACGATGTCGTAGCGCAGGGAAAGATCGTAGCAGAGCGCCCGGTCGGCCGCGTTGGCGATGAGACGACGGTCGGCGGCCGTGAGCGGCCCCGACCCCAGAACCTCGGCGGGGAAAGAGGTCGGAATGATGCGCACGGTGCGCGCGCGCTCGACGGCCGGCCTGTCGATGTAGAGCCGCGCCTCGGTGGCGGTGGCCGCGGAACGCTGGAGCCGGTCGTAGCGCGTGAGCGATCCGGAAGAGTTGATGATCACGGTGCCGCATGCCGCGACCCCCGTCATCAGGGCCGCCGCAGCCAACAGGCGAGACAAGGCGCGACGGTCAGGCCGGCTGGATTGCATCCGCTCTCTCAATATCACGCTCTCGGTGGAGCGCCCGCCACGCGGGCCGGACGGCGCAACGCCGGTCCTTGCCGAAAGCTTATCCGTCACGCCCCCGTGAGGATAGCGGCCAAGCTACCTTGGCTATGCCGCCACGCTCCGGCTGTGGCTTCGCGGATACAATTCTGAAACGCCCAGATGGAAAACGCCGCAACCCCACATGGCCTTGCGCGTCTCCCGTCCGATGCCCCGTTCCCTGACCCTCTCCCAACGGATCGTCCCCCTCACGGTGGCGACCGCCCTCTTCATGGAGAACACCGACTCGACGGTGATCGCCACGGCGCTGCCGAGCATCGCGGCGAGCCTTCACGAGGACCCCATCGCTCTGAAGCTCGCGCTGACGGCGTATCTCGTCAGCCTCGCAATCTTCATTCCCGTCAGCGGGTGGGCGGCCGACCGGTTCGGGGCTCGCACCGTGTTCCGCGCCGCGTTGTGCGTCTTTCTGGCGGGGTCGCTGGCCTGCGCCGGGGCGAACGGTCTCGGCGGGTTCGTGGCGGCCCGCTTCCTCCAGGGGATGGGCGGGGCGATGATGGTGCCGGTCGGGCGCCTCGTGGTGCTGCGCTCCGCGCCCAAGGCGCAACTCGTCACCGCCCTCTCGTATCTGACCCTGCCGGCCATGGTCGGGCCGGTGATCGGGCCGCCCCTCGGCGGGCTCATCACCACCTGGCTCGACTGGCGCTGGATCTTCTTCATCAACGTGCCCATCGGCATCGTCGGGTTCATCCTCGCGACGCTCTACTTCGAGGACCTGCGTGAGGAGGAGCGCCCGCCCCTCGACGTGCTGGGCTTCCTGCTGCTCGGCGCCGGTCTCGCCTCGCTGATGCTGGGCCTTGCGTCGCTGGGGCGGCACCTGCTGCCGGCTTCCGTCACCTGGGGATGCTTCGCCGCCGCCTGCCTGCTGCTGCCGGGCTACTTCTGGCATTCGCGGCGCGTGGCGCATCCGGTCGTGCGTCTCGACCTGCTGCGCTACCCGACCTTCCGCGCGGCGGTGACGGGCGGAAGCCTGTTCCGTATCGGCACGGGGGCCATTCCCTTCCTCCTGCCGCTGATGCTGCAGATCGGCTTCGGGCTCGATGCCCTGCGCTCCGGCCTCATCACCTTCGCGGCGGCGGCGGGGGCGATGTTCGTGAAGACGATGGCGCCCGCGATCCTGCGCCGGTTCGGCTTTCGGCGGGTGATGGTGGTGAACGCCGTGCTGGCCTCGGCCTTCTTGGCGGTCAACGGGCTCTTCACGGCGCAGACGCCCCATCTCGTGATGCTGGCGGTCCTGTTCGTCGGCGGGTGCTGCCGCTCGGTGCAGTTCACCTGCGTGAACGCCATCGCCTATGCCGACCTCGACAAGCCGCAGATGAGCGCCGGGACCAGCTTCGCCAGCGTGGCGCAGCAGCTTTCGCTGAGCCTCGGCGTCACCTTCGGGGCGCTGGCGCTGGAAGGCACGGCGGCCTTCCATGGGCGGACGGCGATCGAGGCGTCGGATTTCGGCCCGGCCTTCCTGGCGGTGGCCGTCATCTCGCTGCTGTCGGTGTTTCCCTTCCGCGCCCTAGCGCCGGAGGCCGGCGCCGAGGTGTCGGGCCGGCAGATCGCCGCGACGCCGTCGAACGCGGCGCCGGGGCGAAGCTGAGCCTCAGGCCGCGCGGGCCTGGGGCGCGCGGCGCCCGCCGCCGGACTTCGCACTCGACTTGGAAGCGGGCTTCGCGCGCGGCGCGGGTGTGCCCATGCGCCAGCCTTGCCAGCTCCACGCCCCCGGGCCGGTCATCGCATAGAGGAGGTAGCCGCCCGCGAGGCCGAGATCGGCCAGCATGAGCGTCCGCTCGGCCACCAGGGCCGGGCCGGTGAACTGCCAGAAGGCGTGGAGCACGCAGGCCGTCGCGGCGGAAAACAGCGCCAGCGCGAGGCCGGTGAGGCGCGGCAGCACCCCGAGGATGAGCGCGAGCGGCCCGAAGACCTGCACCACGACCGCCGTCGTCGCGACGGCATTCGGGAACGGCATGCCGGCTCCGGCGAGCGTCAGGGCGAAGCCGGAGACGTTCAGGGCGCGGGCGATGCCGGTGGGCAACAGGGCCGCCGCCAGCAACAGGCGCGCGGCCAGAAGGGTGGCATCGTTGGCGCGGGCGAGCATGAGGGTGAGTCCGGGGCGCGAGGAAGTTCCTCAGACTCGCGGCTTCGATTGAACGCCCCGTTAAGCGCAACCGTAAATCAGGTGGATGACCCGGGCGCGAACAGGCGCCCGCGCTCCGTCCACGCGACCACGAGGAGGGCGAGGCCGCCGAGGGTGGCATAGCCGATGCCGATGGGCATCACGGTGCCGTCGAAGGCGTGGCCGATCAGGTAGCCGCACAACGCGCCGAGGATGGTGGTGTAGCAGCCGAGGAACGACGAGGCCGTGCCCGCCACCGCGCCGAGGGGTTCGAGCGCCAGGGCGTTGAAGTTCGGCATGGCGAAGCTGATGAGGAACTGGTTCGCCGCCAGCACGCCGAGGAACAGGGCCAGCGGCGGGTGTCCGTCATAGGCGAACCCCAGCGCCACCTGCCCCAGCCCGACGATCGTGAAGGCCAGAGTCCCGGCCTGCGAGAGCGTGCGCATCCCGAGCCGGCGCACGACGCGGGCGTTGATGAGCGTCGCCGCGCCCATGGCGCCCGCCACGAGGCCGAAGGCGACGGGAAAGAGCGGCCCGAGCTTGTAGAGCCCCGTGTCGAACACCTGCTGCGCCGAGCCGACATAGCCCATGATGCACCCCGTCAGCAGGCCGAGCGCCGTGGCGTAGCCGACCGCGACGCGGGTCGAGAGGGTGAGCCGCACCGCCTGCGCCGTCGCCTTGAGCGAGAGGGGGCGGCGGTATTCCGGGTGCAGCGTCTCCGGCATCCGCCAGCCGAACCACGCCGTCACGATGAAGGCGAGGATCAGCATCGAGACGAAGACGTAGACCCACGAGCCGAAGGCCAGCATCGCGCCGCCGATGGCCGGGGCGATCATCGGCACGATCAGGAACACCATCATGATGAGGGACATCACGCTCGCCATCTCGCGCCCGGCGAAGCGGTCGCGCACGATGGCGGTGGAGAGCACCCGCCCGCCGGCCGCGCCCATGCCCTGGATGACCCGCGCCGCAAGCAGCCAACCGAAGCTCGGCGCCAGCATGGCGAGGACGCAGCCCGCGACGTAGACGGCGAGGCTCGCCATCAGCACCGGGCGCCGCCCGAGGGCGTCCGAGAGCGGCCCGTAGATGATCTGCGCCGGCCCGAAGCCGAGCATGTAGACGTAGACGAGAAGCTGGAGGTGGTTCGGATCGGTGACGCCGAACCGCGTTTCGATGGCCGGGAAGGCCGGCAAAAGATTATCGATGGAGATCGCCGTCACCGCCATCATGAGGGCGACGATGGCGACGAACTCGGTGAAGCCGGGCCCAACCCAGGCGCGGCGGGTTTCGGCGGCCTTCACGGTCGGAAGGGCATCGGACAAGGGGCGACTCGCGAAACAGGAAGGCCGGACGGCTCACCGCCTCGGCGCGTGTCCTTCTAACGCTCATCGCCCCGCGCGGGCCGCAGTTCAGGCCGGCTGCGGGCGCATCCCGACTTCGGCCTCGGGCCGGCGCCCGACGAAGAGGGACATCATCGCCGCGACGAGGCAGAGGATGCCCGCCGCCACGAAGGCCTGGGTGTAGGTCCCGCTGCCTGTGCGGGCCACGCCCGCGAGCCACGCCGCGGAGGCCGCGCCGATCTGGTGCGCGGCGGCGATCCATCCAAACATCAGCGCGGCGTTGCCCTCGCCGAAGGCCTTGCCCGCGAGGTTCACCGTGGGCGGCACCGTGGCGATCCAATCGAGCCCGTAGAACACGGCGAAGAGCGACAGGCCGTAGAAGCTCAGATCGAACGAGTAGGGGAGGAAGATCAGCGAGAGCCCGCGCAGGGCGTAGTACCACGCCAGCAGCTTGCGCGAGTCGAACCGGTCGGTGAGCCAGCCGGAGGCCGTGGTGCCGACGAGGTCGCAGATGCCCATCAGGGCCAGCAGGCCGGCGGCGGTGACTTCCGGGATGCCGTGGTCGAAACAGGCCGGGATCAGGTGCGTGCCCACGAGGCCGTTGGTCGAGGCGCCGCAGATGAAGAACGTGCCGGCCAGCAGCCAGAAATCCTTCGAGCTCAGGCCCATGGCGAGGCCACGCAGCGCCCGCTTGGCCGGGTTCTCGGTGAGCACCGGAACCGGCTGGAGCGCCGTTTCGCCGTAGCGCGGCAAGCCGAGATCGGACGGCCGGTCGCGCAGCAGCAGCCAGACCAAGGGCACGAGGACGAGCGTCGCCGCCGCGACGGTGAAGGAGACCGTCCGCCAACCGTAATCGACGGCGAGGTGGGCCAGGAGCGGCAGGAAGACCAATTGGCCGGTGGCGCTGCTGGCGGTCAACAGGCCGATCACGAGGCCCCGGCGCTGGCCGAACCAGCGCCCGGCCACCGTGGCGCCGAGCACGTTTGCGACCATGCCGGAGCCCGAGCCGACGACGAGGCCCCAGAGGAGCATCATCTGCCAGGGCGTCTGCATCAGGCTGGTGGCGCTGGTGCCGACGGTGAGGACGAGCAGCGCGCTGCAGACCGAGGCGCGCAAGCCGAACCGCTCGATGATCGCCACCGCGAACGGGCCGATCATCCCGTAGAGGAAAATGTTGATCGCAATGGCGATGCCGATCGTCGCCGCGCTCCAGCCGAACTCTTTCTCCCAGGGCACGATGAGCACGCCCGGCGTCGCGCGCACCCCGGCTCCGACGAGAAGCACGACGAACGTCACCGCCGCGATCACCCAGGCGTAATGGAAGCGTGGGGCCGGGCGGGTCTCGGCGGAAGAGGTCATGGTGTCGGGTCTCCCGCGCTCATGCGCGCAACGCTTCGGCCAGCGACCGCACCGAATCGGGATCGATCCGCTGCGCCAGTTGCTCCTGAGCCGCCTGCCAATGCGGCTTTGCCTCCGCGAGGGTGGCGCGGCCGGCTTCCGTCAGTTCGGCCAGGCGGCTGCGCGCGTCGTTCTCCCCCGTGCCGACGCGCACGAGACCGCGCCGCTCCAAGGGGTCGAGGTTGCGCGCCATGGTGGTGCGTTCGAGGTCCGCCTCGGCGGCCAGCCGGGTGACGGGCAGCGGCCCGCAGCGGTCGAGGATTCTCAGGATGGCGTATTGCGTGACCCGCAGCCCGGTCGGCTTCAGCGCCTGATCGTAGAGGGCCGTGGCGGCACGGGCCGCCCGACGCAGCGCGCCGCAGGTGCAGAGGTCTCGCTCCAGGGCCGGGGGCGCGTTCATGGATGCGTGTATATGCACCTAACTGCCGTCGAGCAAGCGGGTGACGGATCGCCGGGATCGACTCCCCCGCCCTGGCGGGTGTCATCGACTCGCTGAACGGCTCTGGTAACGCTCAGTCCGTCTGCAAACCCGGTACGGGAGACTCGCATGACCCTCGAGACCGCCACCGCCCTCTCCTCCCACGAAGAGCGCAGCGCCCGGACGGGGCTCATCGATGCGGCCGCCGATCTCGTGACCGGCCAGGGCGGGCCCGGCGGCTTCGTGCGCGACCTGTTCGGCCGCGTCCCGCCGGAGGACTTGTCGCCCTACCCGGCCGATGCCTTGGCCGACCTCGCGGGCCGCGCGCGGGAGTTCCTGGCCGCCCCCCGCCATCCGGGCGACCCAGCGCGGCTGAGGCTGTCCGATCTTACGCTTCCCCGCGACGGCAAGCAGCGGGACGTGACGGTGCTCGAAATCGTCAACGACAACCGCCCGTTCCTCCTCGATTCGACGCTGGCGGCGCTGACCTTCCACGGGCTGACGGCGCAACTCGTCGCCCATCCGATCCTCGGCGTCGAGCGCGACGCGAACGGCGGCCTGATCCGCGTCGTGGGCGAGACCACCGCCGACGCCCACGGCACGCTGGCGCGGGAGAGCCTGCTCCACATCCATCTGGATCGCCTGGAAGGCGAGGCACGCAAGTTCCTCGAAGCGAGTCTCGTCCAGGTCCACCACGACGTCGCCCACGTCGCCGCCGACCACGAGAAGATGCGGGCGCGACTCGACGACCTCGCGGCGAGCTACGGGCGGACGCCGTCGCCCCTCCCGGAGGCCGAGACCAACGAGGCCCGCGCCTTCCTCAACTGGCTGGCCGACGGCCATTTCACCCTGCTCGGGATGCAGGAACACGGCATTCAAGGCGACCAGCATCCGCTCGTGCCCGATACGAGCCTCGGCGTTCTGCGCGATCCGGGCACGGCGGTGCTGCGCCGGGGCGGGAGCCTCGTGGACTACACGCCCGAGATCCTCGCCTTCCTCGAAGAGCCGCAGGCGCTCATCATCACCAAGGCCAGCGCCCGCAGCCGCGTCCGCCGGTCGAACCATCTCGACTATATCGGGGTGAAGCTGTTCTCCGCCGCCGGCAAGCTCGCCGGCGAGGTGCGGATCGTCGGCCTGTTCACGGCGGCGGCCTATGCCAGCCCCGCCCGCGAGGTGCCGGTGATCCGCCGCAAGGTGGAGGCGGTTCTCGCCCGCGCCGGGCTCGACCCGACGAGCCATGCCGGCCGCAGCCTCCTGGCGGTGCTGGAGACCTACCCGCGCGACGACCTGTTCCAGATCGACATCGAGCGGCTGACGCGCTTCGCCCTCGGCATCGTGGACCTCGCCGACCGGCCGCGCATCCGCGTCCTGTCCCGGCCCGACCGGTTCGGGCGGTTCGTCTCGCTCCTCGTCTACGTGCCGAAGGACCGCTACGATTCGGGCATCCGCGCGAAGATCGGCGCCTATCTCGCGCAGAGCTACGGCGGCCGGCTTTCCGTCGCGCAGCCGGACTTCCCGGAAGGGCCGCTGGCGCGCACCCACTACATCATCGGCCTGTCGGAGGAGGCGCCGCCGGAGCGCGACCCCGCCACGCTGGAAGCCGGGATCGCCGCCATCGTCCGCACCTGGGCGGACGGATTGCGCGCCGCCCTGGCCGAGCGCGGCCGTGCGCGGGGGCTCGCTACACGCTACGCCGAGGCGTTCTCGGCTGCCTATCGCGAAAACTTCGTGCCGGAGGTGGCGGTCGATGACGTCGCGACCCTCGATGCCTTGAGCGACACCAACCCCCGCGCCGTCTCCATCGGCCGGCGGGAGACGGACCCGCCCTCGCAGATCCGCTTGAAGGTCTTCTCGCGGGGCACCGCCATCGCCCTGTCGGACCGGGTGCCGGGGCTCGAAAACCTCGGCTTCCGCGTCATCAACGAGCGGACCTATCGCGTCGAGCCGCCCGGCACGGGCGAGGCGGACCGGATCTGGCTGCACGACATGCTGATCGAGCGCGCGACCGGCACGCCCATCGACGTGCCCGCGCTGGAAAAGCCCCTCGAAGCGGCGATGCTCGCCATCGCCGACGATCTCGCGGAATCCGACGGCTACAACCGCCTCGTCCTCGAAGCCGCCCTCCCCTGGCGCGAGGCCGCACTGCTGCGCGCCTTCGGCCGCTACCTGCGCCAGCTGCGCATTCGCTACGGGCAGGATTACATCGCCGGGACGCTCGCCCGGCACGCGGGCATCACCCGCGATCTCGTCGCCCTGTTCCATGCCCGCTTCGACCCCGCGGCCGAGGGCGACCGCGACGCGGCGCAGGCGGACATCCGCGCGCGGATCGAGGCGGCGCTCGCCGAGGTCACGAGCCTCGACGACGACCGCATTCTGCGGCGCTTCGTGAACCTGATCGAGGCGGCGATCCGCACGAACTTTTTCCAGACGGACGAGGCCGGCGCCCCGCGCGGCACGATCAGCTTCAAGTTCGCCTGCGCCAAGGTGTCGGGGATGCCCCTGCCCCGGCCGCTCTTCGAGATCTTCGTCTATTCGCCCCGGGTCGAGGGCGTGCACCTGCGCTTCGGCTACGTCGCGCGCGGCGGTCTGCGCTGGTCCGACCGGCCGGAGGATTTCCGCACCGAGATCCTGGGCCTCGTGAAGGCGCAGCAGGTGAAGAACGCGGTGATCGTGCCGGTGGGCGCCAAGGGCGGCTTCTTCCCGAAGCGCCTGCCCCCGGCCTCCGACCGCGCCGCCTGGATGGCGGAGGGCACCGAGAGCTACCGGATCTTCATCCGCACGCTCCTCGAACTCACCGACAACATCGTGGACGGCGAGATCGTCCCACCGCCGAACACCGTGCGGCAGGACCCGGACGACGCCTATCTCGTCGTCGCGGCGGACAAGGGCACGGCGACCTTCTCCGACATCGCCAACGCCATCTCCATCGAGAAGGGCCATTGGCTGGGCGACGCGTTCGCCTCCGGCGGCAGCCAGGGCTACGACCACAAGGGCATGGGCATCACGGCGCGGGGCGCCTGGGAGGCGGTGAAGCGCCACTTCCGCGAGATGGATCTCGACACCCAATCCGACCCCTTTACCGTGGTCGGCGTGGGCGACATGTCGGGCGACGTGTTCGGCAACGGGATGCTGCTCTCGAAGACGATCCGACTCGTCGCCGCCTTCGACCACCGCGACATCTTCCTCGACCCGAACCCCGATGCGGCGACGAGCTTCGCAGAGCGCGAGCGGCTGTTTGCCCTCGGCCGGTCATCCTGGGCCGACTACGACAAGGCGCTAATTTCCTCCGGCGGCGGGGTCCTCTCCCGCAGTCTCAAGACTATCCCCCTTTCCGCCGAGATCCGTGCTGCGCTGGCCTTCGACCGCGCCGAGGCGACGCCGGCCGAACTGATGCAGGCGATCCTGAAGGCCCCGGCCGACCTGCTCTGGTTCGGCGGGATCGGCACCTATATCCGCGCCACCACCGAGACCGACGAGGATGCCGGCGACCGGGCGAACGACGCGATCCGCATCGCCGCGCCGGAATTGCGCGCCAAGGTGATCGGCGAGGGCGCCAATCTCGGCCTCACCCAGCGCGGGCGTATCGAAGCGGCCCGCTCCGGCGTGCGCCTGAACACCGACGCCATCGACAACTCGGCCGGCGTGAACACCTCCGACGTGGAGGTGAATATAAAGATCGCCCTGATGGGTCCCGAGCGCGACGGACGCCTGACCTACGACGCGCGTAACGAACTCCTCGCCGCCATGACGGAGGAGGTTGGGCACCTCGTCCTGCGCAATAACGAGTTGCAGACTCTCAGCCTATCCCTCGCTCAGCGCGGCGGGCTCGGCGAGACCGGCTTCGCCATGCGGACCATGCAGGCGCTGGAAGCCGAGAACCGGCTCGACCGGTCGGTAGAATACCTGCCCGACGATGCCACCCTCACCGAGCGGATGCGCCGAGGCGAGGGCCTGACCCGGCCGGAATACGCGGTGCTCCTCGCCTACGCGAAGCTGTCCCTGCACGATGCGATCCTCGCGAGCGCCGTGCCGAACGACCCGTATTTCGACCGCGAGGTGCAGCGCTACTTCCCGAAGGAGTTGCGCGAGCGCTTCCCCGACGCGATCAAGGGCCACCGCCTGCGCCGGGAGATCATTGCGACGGCGCTCGCCAACATCATCGTCAACCGGGGCGGCCCCTCGCTGGTGACGCGCCTCGTGGATGGCACCGGGGCGGATGCCGCCACCATCGCCAAAGCCTACGCCGCGACGCGGGACGCCTTCGGGCTGATGGAACTGAACCTCGCCATCGACGGGCTGGCGGGGCGGATCGGGGGGCAGGCGCAACTCGGCCTCTACGCCGAGGTGCAGGAGGTCCTGGCGAACCGCATCGTCTGGTTCATTCGCAACCTCGACCTGTCGGGCGGCCTCTCGCCCATCGTCGCCCGTTACCGGGATGGCGTCGCGGCGGTGGAGGCGGCGTTGCCTCAGGTGCTGGGCGAGGACGCACTCGCCGAAGTCGAAGCCCGCGAGGCCGAACTCACCGAGCGCGGCATGGCGCAGCCCCGCGCCCGCCGCCTCGCCAGCCTGCGGGCGCTGGTCTCCGCGCCGGACATCGTGCGCGTCGCCGAAACGAGCGGGCGGCCGGTGGAGGAGATCGCCTCGACCCACTTCGTACTGGAGCGCGAGTTCGGCCTCGACGCTTTGGCCGCCGCCGCGCGGACGGCGCCCGTGTCGGACACGTTCGACCGCATCGCCCTGGAACGGGCGGTTGCCGGCATCGCCTCCGCTCACCGCCGGCTGACGGCCGAGGTCGTGGCGGATATCGGCGCCGGCCCGGAGGCGGTGGCCGCCTGGGTGAAGGCGCGGGGGCCGGCGCTCGCCCGCATCCGCGACGCGGTGGAAGGCATCGCCGCCTCGGACCTGACGGTGTCGAAGGCGACCGTCGCCGCGAGCCTGCTCGCGGATCTGGCGCGGGCCAATTGACGGCAAACGCAGCATTCCCGTGTCGGGAAAGCTCTCGACAGCCGCGATAGCAATGGATGGATTGCCTCCGAACGATCTCGGGGGCTTAGCGCCGTTGACCGGCCATTAACCGTACCCTGCTACGACCAATTAACCATGATGGTCGGCAGCAATCAGCGCTGTCATTTCGGCTATCGGCCGATTTTCAGTTGCGTTTTGCGGGACGGGGGCGGCGAGTGCGGGGCTGGAAGACCGACAGCGATGCCGTGACGACGCGAGCCGTCTTCGTGCCGGCCGCCGGCGCTGCCCTGGCCCTCGGCTTCGTCGGACTGTCCAGCGTCGCCACCGCGCAAGCGCCGCCCCGCTTCGATGCCATCAGCCCGGTGCAGGGCGCCCCGGACAATCCCGGTTCCGGGCTCGATGCCGGCGCCAACGGCCTGCCGCAGCTTCGCCGGCGCCTGCCCGACAACCCGAACAGCGACGGCCGCACCACTCCGGCGACGCTGGGACTCGGCGGGGAATCCGGCGCGGGCGCGTCCCAATCGAACGCGACAAGCCAGGGCTTTCAGGATCCGAACACCTTCCGCCTCGACGACCGCGTGACGATGAGCGGAGAGCGCACGGGCGGCAAGTCGACGGCGGTCTTCAATCGCGGCCTCTCCCCGGCCCTGCGCTTCCGCGCGGCGCCGTCCCGCCGCAACGGCTCGGCGATCCGCGGGACCATTCGGGAAAGCACCCAGACCTCGGTGCAATCGCCCCGGCTGACGCCCGTGGTGCAGGAGGCCGTGGTCGGCGTTCCGCTGCCCTACACGGCCACGGGCTCGCGCCTGCCGCTGCTGGCCACCAACCCGGCGCTCGGTCTGCTGACACCGGGCTTCATCCTCGGCACCGACCTGTCGCGGCCGATCCCCGCCGCCGATCCCGCCTATGCGCAGGTCGGCTACCGGATCGGCACCTTCACGGTGCTGCCGACCTTCACCCAAAGCATCGGCTACGATTCGAACCCCGACCAGACCACCCGCCAGTTTGCGAAGAGTTCGGCCGCCCTGCGGACCGAGGGCACGGTGGATTTCCGCAGCGACTGGTCGTCCAGCTCCCTCGGTGGCTCGCTGCGCGGCGCCTATCTAGAAACGCCGCAGAACGAGATGGCGAGCCGCCCGGCGGCGGACGGCATCGTGAACCTGCGTGTCGATGCCAACCGCGACCTGCGGATCGATGCCCAGGGCCGCTTCCTCATCGACACCCAGCGGACGACGACGCCGAACCTTCAGGCGGCCTCGGCCGTCAGCCGCCCCCTCGTCGCCCTGTACGGCGCCACGCTCGGTGCGACGCAGACCTTCAATCGCCTCTCGGTGACACTGAGCGGCCTCGTGGACCGGTCCGAGTTCGAGGACGTGCGCCTGACCAACGGCGGCACGATCCGGCAGGCGGACCGCAACCTCAACCAGTACAGCCTGCGCCTGCGCACCGCCTACGAGATCAACCCCGACCTCTCGCCCTTCGTGGACGTGATCGGCGACACCCGCGTCTACGATCAGCGCATCGACTCCTCGGGTGTCCAGCGCGATTCGGATGGCGTCGGCGTCCTCGTGGGCGCCTCGCTCGGCCTCGCCCGTCAGGTGACCGGCGAGGTCTCGGCCGGCATCCAGCACCGCAGCTACGCCGACCGCACCCTCCGGGACATCGACGCCCCCCTCGTGAACGCGACGCTGGTTTGGACCGCGACGCCCCTCACCACCGTGCGCTTCAACGCGGCGACCGGCGTCACCGAGACGACCATCCCCGGCTCGGCGGGCGTGCTCACCGAGGTCGCGACCTTGGAGGTGCAGCACGATCTGCTGCGCAACCTATCCATCGTGCTCGGTGGTTCGGTCCTGCACAACGAGTACAAGAACAGCACCATCCGCGATAACGGCTTCTCGGCCACCGCCCGGCTCGATTACCGCTTCAACCGTTGGCTGACCCTGCGCGGCACATACATCTATCAACAGATCGACAGTACCTCGGCCTTCTCCAGCTTCCGGGACAACACGTTCCTGATCGGGATGCGGGTGAACCCCTAATCGCGCCGCGCGGCGAAGAAGTCGCGCAGCATCGTGGCGGCCTCACCCTCGCGAAAGCCACCATACACCTCCGGCGCGTGGTGGCAGGTCGGCTGGTTAAAGACCCGCGGCCCGTGCTCCACCCCGCCCCCCTTCGGATCGAGGGCGCCGTAATACAGGCGGCGGATCCGGGCGAAGGAGATCGCCCCCGCGCACATGGGGCAGGGTTCCAGCGTCACGTAGAGATCGCAGCCCGAAAGGCGCTCGTCACCGAGCGCGAGGCAGGCCGCGCGGATAGCCAGAATCTCCGCGTGTGCCGTGGGGTCGCGCAAAGCCTTCGGCCGATTGTGCGCCACGGCGACGACCCGTCCGTCCTTCACGACGGCCGCGCCGACCGGCACCTCACCCTCCTCCGCCGCCCGGCGGGCGGCCGCGAAAGCGAGATCGAACGGCGCCGTTTCATCACTCGGCGGCACGCGGTGCTCCGATCTTCGTGATCATCGGAGATGTTAACAAGCGGAACATTCCTCGATGCATGCCCGTTGCTGGTCCGACGCGGCTATGCCGTAACAAGACAGAATGGAGTGACGCCATGAGCAGCACCACTGACAAGATCAAGGGCGCGGCCAACGAGCTGGTTGGCAAGGCCAAGCAGGGCATCGGCGACGCGACCAACAACGACAAGATGAAGACCGACGGCGCCGCCCAGGAGCTCAAGGGCAAGACCCAGAGCACGGTCGGCGACGCCAAGGACACCGTCAAGTCGGCCACCGACAAGCTCTGATTCCTCGGCGGTCCGGCGCGTGGTTTCACCGAAACGTCCGCTGCCGGGCCGTATTGTCTTCGAAAGAGGTGGTACCGATAGGGTACCATTCTGCCCCACGGCGTAGGAGTTTCCCATGATCGGCTGGGCCATTACCTTTCTCGTCGTCGCCCTCGTCGCGGCCCTCCTGGGTTTCGGCGGCATCGCCGGCACGGCCGTCGAAGCGGCCAAGCTCGTGTTTTTCGTTGCGATTGCCCTGTTCCTGATCTCCGCCGTGTTCGGCGTGATGCGTGGGCGTTCGCCCAGGCTGTAACAGTCCCCAATGAGCGATCCGGCCGGGCGATTGCGTATCCTCGCCCGCCGGATGCCTCCAGCGGTCTCGCCTGAGAGGGGCGGCTCTGATATGGGCCGCCAATGACCGACATTCCAAACGACGAAAACCCGGGCAAGGACCGGGACGACGCGCAATCGAAAGAGCGCGAGGCTTCCTGGCAGCCGTCCACCGATGCAGGCAGCGCCAAGGATCTCGCCGAGGAGAAGGCGCCGTGCGGCAAGACCCGCTCCGCCCCCTCCGGCGATGCCACGATGAAGCGCCGTGCCGCTGCGCCGGCCGCTCCCACCGAAGATACGACACCCGCCGAGGACGAGCCGGAGAACGGCTTCGCGGGCGAGCGGATCGCGAAGGCTATCGCGCGGGCGGGCCTCGCCTCCCGCCGCGACGCCGAGGCGATGATTCTCGCCGGCCGCGTGAGCGTGAACGGCGAGGTGATCGATTCGCCCGCCCTCAACGTCACCGACGACGACATAGTTGTGGTGGATGGCGAGCCCATGCCCGCCCGCGAGCGCACTCGCCTGTGGATCTTCCACAAGCCGCGCGGCCTCGTGACCACCGCCCGCGACCCCGAGGGCCGGCAGACCGTCTTCCAGGTTCTGCCTGAGGACCTGCCGCGCGTCGTGGCCGTCGGCCGGCTCGACATCAACACTGAGGGCCTTCTGCTCCTCACGAACGACGGCGGTCTCGCGAAGGTCATCGCCCATCCCGACACAGGCTGGCTGCGCCGCTACCGCGTCCGCGCCCACGGCGACACCGATCAGGCGCAACTCGACCGCCTCTCCAAGGGCGTGACCATCGACGGCATGGAATACGGCCCCATCGAGGCCACCCTCGACCGCGTCCAGGGCGACAACCTGTGGCTGACGCTCGGCCTGCGCGAGGGCAAGAACCGCGAGGTCAAGCGGATCCTCGAACATCTTGGCCTGCAGGTGAACCGGCTCATCCGCATGTCGTTCGGGCCGTTCCAGCTTGGCGACCTCGAAGTCGGGTTGGTGGAGGAGGTGCGCACCCGCGTCCTCAAGGATCAGCTCGGTAAGACGTTATCGGAGCAGGCCGGCGTCGATTTCGAGAGCCCGGTGCGCGAGCCGATCGCGGCCTTCGGCGGCGGCGCCAAGCCCGCCCGCTCGGACGCCGACCAGGGCAAGCGCCAGGATCGCCGCGCGCCCGCCCGGCCCGCCCCGCAGCGGGTCTCGACCGGCGGCTCCGGCCCCAATCCGCAGCGCTCCGTATGGCGGGACGAAGCGCAGAATGACGGGCCCTACAAGCCCGGCCGTCCGCCCCGGCGGGGCGCCGATCCGCGCATCGATCAGGCGCAGGCGGCCGAGCGCGGCCGCGAGCGCGTCGGCGCCATCAAGTCCGGCGACCGGCGGGTGCTGGTGGAGCGGCTGTCGCCCACGCCCGCCCAGCCCGCCGTGCGGGAGGAGCCCCGCCGCCGCTATTCGAAGGCGCCGCCCGCCGGTTCCAGCTTCGAGGGACGCCGCGACGAGCGCCCCCCACGCGGCCAGGACCGGCCGACGGGCACTCGTCCGCCGAGGGCGTCGCGTCCCCGCGAGGAGGGCGAGAACACGGGCTTCCGGGGCAACGGCCCGCGCCGCGAGGGGGGAGCCCCGCCGCGCGGGCGCTCCTTCGACCGCAACGAGGGCGGCGGACAGCGCGGCGAGCGTCGCGCCCCGCGCCCCGAGGGCGAGGGCTTCAAGGGCCGCTCCAGCGGGTCGGGGAAATCCTTCGGGGATCGTCCTGCGGGTAAGTCCTTCGGGGATCGTCCAGCCGGCAAGCCGTTCGGGGAACGCCCGGCGGGCAAATCCTTTGGTGATCGCCCCGGGGGCAAGTCCTTCGGCGGCGGTGGCCGTCCCGGCGGGGGCAAGCCCGGTGGCGCGGCCGGTCGCGGCGGCAAGCCGGGCGGCGGCGGGTTCAAGGCCGGTGGGTTCAAGCCGGGCGGAAGCCGTCCCGGCGGTGGCAAGCCCGGCGGCCCGAAGGGCGGCGGTCGTCCGCCGCGCGGCACCCGGTAAGGCCGGCGCCCATGCGGATCGTCGGCGGGCAGTGGCGCGGGCGGCGTCTGGCCACCCCCCGGACGGACTCCATCCGTCCGACCTCCGACCGCCTGCGCGAATCGTTGTTCAACGTGCTCACCCACGGCTACGACGATGCCGTGGAGGGCGCGCGGGTGCTCGACCTGTTCAGCGGGACGGGCGCCCTCGGATTCGAGGCCCTGTCGCGGGGGGCGTCCTACGCGCTCCTCGTCGATGAGGGCACCGAGGCGCGCAGTGTGATCCGCGCGAACATCGAGGCGTTCGGCGCGGAAGGCATCACCCGCCTGTTCCGGCGCGATGCGACGAAACTCGGTGAGGCCGGGCCTGCGGGGCGATTCTCGCTGCTGTTCTGCGATCCACCCTACGGCAAGGATCTCGCTCCGGCAGCCCTGGCCAGCGCCGCCGCCGGGGGCTGGCTGACAAAGGATGCGCTCGCGGTGGTGGAGGAGGTCGCCTCGGCGACGGTGGCGCTGCCGCTGGGCTTCACCGAACTCGAACGGCGGGTCTACGGCGATACGGCGGTCACGATCGCGCGCTACGCGGCCTGACCGCGCTCAGTGCGCGGCCGGCTTCTCCGCCCGTGCCTCGGCGGCCTCGGCCTTCGCGGGAGCCTTGCCCGTCTCCTCCTCGGCACCGGACGTGGTGGCCTTGGAGACGCGCAGCATCGCCTTCACCATCGTGAGGATGCTCCGGCGCACCTCTTCGTCGGTGATCGTGGCGTAGGCGCGCAGCAGATCGATGGCCCCGTCGCTGTGCAGCAGCATTTCGATGGCGTCGTCGGGCGGGGGCTGAGTCGTGTCCTCGAAGAAGGTCGCGACGGACACGCCGAGCCGGTCGGCGATGGCCTGAAGGCGCCCGGCGCCGACGCGGTTCTTGCCGGCCTCGTACTTCTGAACCTGCTGGAAGCTGATTCCCAGCGCTTCGGCCAGCTGCGACTGGCTCAGTCCATTGGCGGTGCGCAGGAGCGCGATCCGGCTGCCGATGCCCTGATCGACGGGGGTGGATTGCTTCGGCTTCGTCTTTCTCATCGCTACCGCTCCGGCAGGAATCCGGTGCCGCCGAATTCCTCGGCACCTCAACCCCTGGTCGTAAGGCGATCTAACGCGATGACGATGAACAGGCTATGGGCGCCGCGCGGAAAGGATGCCGTCGCCTGACGGAAAAACAGCCAGGCACTGCAGGGCGCCCGGCTTCCAGTGCATGGCTCAGGCGTGGAGAGGGATGCCGCGCCCGATGCGGTGGCCATAGCCCCGCGAGCGGATCGGCTTCTCCGGCGACAGGGCTCCGGCGGCGGCGACGATGCCCTCCGCATCGATCCCGTAATGGCGGTACAGGTCCGCGACAGTGCCCGTCTGGCCGAACCGCTCGATGCCGAGGGCGCGGGTGCGGTGGCCGTGGACCGCACCGAGCCACCCCAGCGTCGCCGGGTGCCCATCGACCACGGTCACGAGCCGGCAATGGGGCGGCAGTCCGTCGAGTAGGTCCTCGATATGGGAGCGTGCCTCCCGGTCCCCCGCCTCGCGGGCGCGCTGGGCTGCCGACCATCCGGCATTGAGCCGGTCGTAGGAGGTAACGGCGAGGAGGCCGATGTCGCGGCGGTCCTCGGCCATGAGCCCGACCGCCTCGATCGCCTCCGGCGTCGGCGCGCCGGTCACGGCCACGACGAGGTCGGCGTTTGGGCCGGGCTCGCGCAGCCAATAGGCGCCCTCAATGATCCCGTGCTTCAACGCGGGGCTCATCTCACGCTGAGGTTGGGCGAGGCTGCGGGTGGACAACCGGAGGTAGACGGAGCCGCCCTCCTTGCCGTCGCGCTGAACGTAATCGAAGGCGTGGGCCATGATGACGCAAAGCTCGTCGACGAAGGCCGGCTCGAAGGTCAGGAGCCCGTCCTGCGCCATGCCGATCAGCGGCGTGTTGATCGACTGGTGCGCGCCGCCCTCCGGTGCCAGCGTCACGCCCGAGGGGGTCGAGCCGATGATGAACCGGGCATCCTGGTAGCAGGCGTAATTCAGGGCATCGAGGCCCCGGCAGATGAAGGGATCGTAGAGCGTCCCGATGGGGATCAGCCGCTCGCCGAACAGGCGGTCGGACAGGCCGAGCGCCGAGAGCAACAGGAACAGGTTCATCTCCGCGATGCCCAGCTCCATGTGCTGGCCCTTCGTGGAGAAGTCCCAGTTGAACGTCGAGGGGATGCGCTCGGACTTGAACAGGTCCCGCATCTCCTGCTTCGCGAACAGGCCGCGCCGGTTCACCCAGCCGCCGAGATTGGTCGAGACGGTCACATCCGGCGAGGTGGTGACGATGCGCTCGGCGAGCGGCGTCTCCTGCTTGCCGAGTTCGTTGAGGATCAGGCCGAAGCCGGCCTGGGTGGAGAGGCTCGGCTGGCGGGGGCACGGGAAATCCGCCGGCACCGGCAGCTTCGGCGCCGCATAGCGGCGCGGCCCCGCCGAGAAGAACGGCGAGTGCTCGATGAAGCGGCGCAGATCCGCCTCCGGCATCTGCGCGCCCTCGAAGGGCTCCCATTCGTGGCCGGCGCGGACGCCGACCTTCTCGCGGAACAGCTCCGTTTGGGCGGGGGTGAGGAGACCGGAATGGTTGTCCTTGTGGCCGGCGAGCGGCAGGCCGTAGCCCTTCACCGTGTAGGCGATGAAGACAGTCGGGCGGTCGTTGTCGGCCGCCTCGAAGGCCTTCAACAGGTTCACCATGTCGTGCCCGCCGAGGTTCCCCATAAGCGCGGCGAGTTCGTCGTCGTCGCGGCGGGCGACCAGGGACAGGGCGTCGGGCTCGCCGGCGAGGTCCTGGTTGAGGCGCTTGCGCCACGCCGCGCCGCCCTGGAACGTCAGGGCCGCGTAGAGCTGGTTCGGCGCGGTGTCGATCCAGCGGCGCAGGCTCTCGCCACCGGGCTCGGCGAAGGCCGCATCCATCAGGCACCCGTATTTCAGGACGACCACGTCCCAGCCGAAGGAGCGGAAGATCTCCTCGAAGCGGGTGTACAGGCCCTCACGGATCACCGCGTCCAGGCTCTGACGGTTGTAGTCGATGATCCACCACGTCCGGCGCAGGCCGTGCTTCCAGCCCTCCATCAGGGCCTCGAAGATGTTGCCTTCATCCATTTCGGCATCGCCGACGAGGGCGACCATGCGGCCCTCCGGCTTATCCAGGCCCCAGCCATGGGCGCGGACGTAGTCCTGCACCAGCGAGCCGAACAGCGTCTGCGCGACGCCGAGGCCGACCGAGCCGGTGGAGAAATCGACGTCGTCAGTGTCCTTGGTGCGGGACGGGTAGGATTGCACGCCGCCGAAGCCGCGGAAATTCTCCATCTTCTCGCGGGTCTGGCGCCCGGCGAGGTATTGCAGCGCGTGGAAGACCGGCCCGGCATGGGGCTTCACCGCCACCCGGTCCTCCGGCCGAAGCGCCGCGAAGTAGAGCGCCGTGAGGATGGTTGCCATGGAGGCGGACGAGGCCTGATGCCCGCCGACCTTCATCCCGTCGTGGTTCGGACGGATGTGGTTGGCGTTGTGGATCATCCACGTGGAGAGCCACAGGGCCCGGCGCTCAAGCTCGCCGAGGAAGGGCAGGCGCGGATCGGCGTGAGTGGCTTCGGGCGAAATGGCGGGGGACATCGGCGGTCTCTTCGGCAGATGCGCCAGCATCGCATGAGGCCAACAGCAGGAATTGCCAAATCCGCTCCGCAGCCATATTTTTTTGGCCGATCCCACTAAGAGCGCGGCCGTGGACAGCAGAAGATGCCAGAACGCGCGATAGATGCCATCGACCGCAAGATCCTGGCCGAATTGCAGCGGGATGGGCGGATCACGGTGCAGGACCTCGCCGAACGGGTCGGGCTCTCACCCTCCCCCACCCTGCGGCGTATCCGGCTGCTGGAGGAGGCGGGCATCCTGAAGGGCTATGTCGCCCTGGTCGATCAGGCACGGGTCGGCCTGCCGATCTCGGTCTTCGCCTCGGTGAAGCTCGAACGGCAGCGGGAGGAGGAACTCGACCGCTTCGCGGAGGCCGTGGCCCGCTGGCCGGAGGTGGTGGAGTGCTACCTGATGACCGGGCGGCACGATTACCTCGTGCGGGTCGTGGTGCCCGATCTTGCGGCTTACGAGCGCTTCCTGAAGGACAAGCTCACCCGTCTCGGCGGCGTCGGCTCCATCGAATCGAGCTTCGCCCTGGGACAGGTGAAGTATACGAACGTTCTGCCGCTCTAGAAGGGCCCGGCCGCCACGGGGACGGCCGGGATCGCGCGGCGGAGCGTCAGTATTGGATGCCCGTGAAACGGCAGATCGTTTTGCAGCGTGGGCCACCATTGGTCCAATAGGACTTCGCGTGGCCGATGGAGCCGGTCATGTCCTGCGTCGGGTTCCCGCCCGGTCGCTTGACGACGATGTTGCACTTGTCCTGCGGCGTCTGCTGGTAGCGCGGGCAGGCCGGCGTATCCCGCCCGGCGAGCAAATCCATCAGCGTGTCGGAGCGCGCCTGGGCGTGGTTCGGCGCTGCGAGCAGCAGCGTGGCGAGGGCGGCGACAGCCATTGCGAGTTTTCGCATGAATGCACTCCATCTGGGCAGTTGTTGCTTCTTTTGCCGGCAGATGGAGCCATACCAGTGCAGTCGTACTGCTAAAGTGCCTCCTCACACATCAATATTGCCTAATTTTAATCCATCGAAGCCGTGATATTTATTGCTGGATGATTTGGCCTCATCAAACGTAACGCGCTGAAACGACAACGGGCGCGGGATTCACATCCCACGCCCGCACGCTTTCGACGCTGGACCGGCGAAGGCCGGATACGTCACTCGATCCCGAGCTTGGCCTTCAGCAGGGCGTTGACGGCGGCTGGGTTGGCCTTGCCGCCGGTTGCCTTCATGGTCTGGCCGACGAACCAGCCGAGCAGGGTCGGCTTCTCCTTGGCCTGGGCGACCTTGTCGGGGTTCTTGGCGATGATGTCGTCCACGGCGGCTTCGATGGCACCCGTGTCCGTCACCTGCTTCATGCCGCGCACATCCACGACGGCGCGCGGGTCGCCCCCCTCGGACCAGACGATCTCGAACAGATCCTTGGCGATCTTGCCGGAGATCACGCCCTCGCCGATCAGGTCCACGATGGCGCCGAGCTGGTCGGCCGAGACCGGCGTCTGCTCAATGCCGAGGCTTTCCTTGTTCAGGCGGCCGAACAGCTCGTTGATGACCCAGTTCGCCGCCGCTTTGCCGTCGCGGCCTTTGGCGACCGCTTCGTAATAATCGGCGGAGGCGCGCTCGGCGACGAGCACGCCGGCATCGTAGGTCGAGAGCCCGTAATCCTTGACGAAGCGGGCCTTCTTGGCGTCCGGCAGTTCCGGCAGGCCCTTGGCGAGTTCGTCCACGAAGGCCTGGTCGAATTCGAGCGGCAGCAGGTCCGGGTCGGGGAAGTAGCGGTAATCGTGCGCCTCTTCCTTGGAGCGCATCGAGCGGGTCTCGCCCTTGCCCGGATCGAACAGGCGCGTCTCCTGATCGATTTTACCGCCATCCTCCAGGATCGCGATCTGGCGGCGCGCCTCGGTCTCCACCGCCTGCCCGATGAAGCGGATCGAGTTGACGTTCTTGATCTCGCAGCGCGTGCCGAGCGGATCGCCGGGGCGGCGCACGGAGACGTTCACGTCGGCGCGAAGGTTGCCCTTCTCCATGTCGCCGTCGCAGGTGCCGAGGTAGCGCAGGATCGTGCGCAGCTTCGTCACGTAGGCCTTCGCCTCCTCGGAGGAGCGCAGGTCTGGCCGGGAGACGATCTCCATCAGCGCCACGCCGGAGCGGTTCAGATCCACGAAGCTGCGGGTCGGGTCCTGATCGTGCAGGGACTTGCCCGCATCCTGCTCCAGATGCAGCCGCTCGATGCCGACCGTGAAGGACGAGCCGTCGAGCATGTCGACCAGAACCTCGCCCTCGCCGACGATGGGGTCCTTGTACTGCGAGATCTGGTAGCCCTGCGGCAGATCCGGGTAGAAGTAGTTCTTCCGGTCGAACACCGAACGCAGATTGATCTGGGCCTTCAGGCCGAGCCCCGTGCGCACCGCCTGGGCGACGCATTCCTGATTGATCACCGGCAGCATGCCCGGCATCGCCGCGTCGACGAGCGAGACGTGGTCGTTCGGCTCGCCGCCGAACGCCGTCGCGGCGCCGGAGAAGAGCTTCGCCTTGCTGGTCACCTGGGCGTGGATTTCCATCCCGATCACGACTTCCCAGTCGTGCAGGCCGCCCTTGATCAGCTTCTTGGGGTCAACGGGTGCGTTCATGATCGGTCCGGGCCGCGACGGCTTCAACGTGTTCGGCAGTTAGGAGCCCCCTGCCGGAGGGGTCAAGCGCGCCGCCGGGTCGCTTGGCGGGCGCCGTAGCCGAGCATCGCCCAGAGCAGGGCCGCCACGGCGCGGACGGTGAAGAAGGTCGGCCCGTCATGGGTGATCGGCGCCGGCCAGGGGATGCCTGCCGCCGACACCGCCCACGAGAACAGCACGGCGATCGCGAAGGCGATGATCGCCGCGATGAAGCACTTGCCGAACTGGTCGGCCTTCCAGCCGAGATAGACCGCCACCACGATCAGCGCCGGGTCGAACCCGGCCCAGATCCAGACGGTCCAGGGATAGAACGGGACGGTCATGCCCACCACGCGGCGGGCAACTGCGTCCGTCCGGCGGAATCCTCGATCACCTGCGCGGCGGCGAACAGCGTCTCCTCATCGAACGGACGGCCGATGAGCTGCAGGCCGAGCGGCAACCCCTGCGAATCGAGCCCCGCCGGCACGGCGATGCCCGGCAGGCCCGCCATGTTCACCGTCACCGTGAACACGTCGTTGAGGTACATCTCCACCGGGTCGGCATTGGCCTTCTCGCCGATGCCGAAGGCCGACGAGGGCGTCGCCGGGGTCAGGATGGCGTCCACGCCGTCCGCATAGGCGGCCTCGAAGTCGCGCTTGATCAGCGTGCGGATCTTCTGAGCGCGCACGTAATAGGCGTCGTAATAGCCGGCCGAGAGCACGTAGGTGCCGATCATGATCCGGCGCTTCACCTCGCGGCCGAACCCGGCGGCGCGGGTGTTCTCGTACATCGAAGCAATGTCCTTGCCCGGCACGCGCAGGCCGTAGCGGACGCCGTCGTAGCGGGCGAGGTTCGAGGATGCCTCGGCCGGCGCCACGATGTAATAGGCCGGCAGGGCGTAGGAGGTGTGCGGGAGCGAGATCTCCTTGATCGTCGCGCCGGCCGCCTTGAGCCACGCCGCGCCCTCGTCCCAGAGCTTCTGGATCTCGGCCGGCATGCCGTCGACCCGGTACTCCTTCGGGATGCCGATGGTCAGGCCCTTCACGCCGCGACCCACCGACGCCTCGAAATCCGGCACGGGCAGGTCGGCGCAGGTGGTGTCGCGGGCGTCCGCGCCGCTCATGGAGGCGAGCAGGATCGCGCAATCCTTCACCGTGCGGGCGATGGGGCCCGCCTGATCGAGGGAGGAGGCGAAGGCCACCGTGCCCCAGCGGGAGCAGCGCCCGTAGGTCGGCTTGATGCCGACCGTGCCGGTGAAGGCGGCGGGCTGGCGGATGGAGCCGCCCGTGTCCGTTGCCGTGGCGCCGAGGCAGAGCCGCGCGGCGACGGCCGCCGCCGACCCACCGGAGGAGCCGCCGGGGACGAGCGGCGCGTCCGAATCCTTGCGGCGCCAGGGGGAGACGACGTTCCCGAAGGCGCTGGTCTCGTTGGATGAGCCCATGGCAAACTCATCGAGGTTGAGCTTGCCGAGCATCACGGCACCATCGCGCCAGAGATTGGCCGACACTGCCGATTCGTAATGCGGCTGGAAGCCCTCGAGGATCTTGGACCCCGCCGTCGTCTCGACACCCTCGGTGCAGAACAGGTCCTTGATGCCGAGCGGGATGCCCTCCAGCGGGCGGGCCTCGCCGGCGGCGATCTTCGCGTCCGACGCGTCGGCCATCGCCAGCGCGCGGTCGGGCGTTTCGAGGAGGTAGGCGTTCAGCGCCCGCGCCTTGGCCATGGCGTCGAGATGCGCGCTCGTCAGCTCGCGGGCGGAGAGGGTCTTCGCCTTCAGGGCGTCCCGCGCCTCGGCGAGGGTGAGTTCGTTGGGGCTGCTCACGCGTCTCAAGTCCCTGCGCGCCCCGGGGGCGCGTGCAATCGGAAAGGCCCGGCCCGGAGGATTACTCGACGACCTTCGGCACGAGGAAGTAATGATCCTCCGTCTCGGGCGCGTTGGCGATGACGGCGTCGGCGCGGCCGCCATCGGTCACGGCGTCCTCGCGCTTCTTCATCGCCATCGGCAGCACGGAGGTCATCGGCTCGACGCCGGAGACATCGACCGCGCCGAGTTGCTCCACGAAGGCCAGGATGTTGTTCAGTTCGGCGCCCAGCGGCCCGACTTCGTCGTCGGTGACCGCGATCCGCGCCAGATGTGCGATCCGCCGCACAGTCTTCTCGTCGACCGACATGCCGCCCCGTTCATCGCGGCCGGGGACTCGTTCCCTCGGCCGGGCGGGCTATAGCATTGCGGTTCCAAGCCCCGCAACGCACCGCGCTCAGGTGACGACGTGGTTCGGCCGCATCGTCTGCTCGATGGCGATGCCCGGCGGCTTGATCGGCCGCATCACGGATTGCGCCGCGCCGAACACCAGCACCTCGAAAGCCAAGAGGAGCATCCAGCGATGCCGGCGGCGCCGCGCCCGCTGATCCTGTGTCGTGGTTGAAGCGACCGCCACCGCCGTCCCCGCTCGATCGATTAACGAAGTCTTAACCAACCTTCTTAGCGGTCGCAGGCTCCCCGTACATCCGGCCAGAGCGCGGAGATGGTTAAGCCTGTGGACGGGACGGTGGCGCCGGGCCCGCGCCTCGCGTAGGCCCTCCGCCATGGACAAGCAGACGTTCCGCGACTTCGCGGTGGCCTCGCGCGGGGGCGCCCGCCTGATCGGCCTCGACCTCGGCACCAAGACGATCGGGCTCGCCCTGTCGGATCTCGGCCGGCAGATCGCGACCCCGTTGGAGACGATCAAGCGGGTGAAGTTCACGCCGGACGCCCTGCGGCTGAAGGCGATCTGCGAGACGCATCGCGTCGGTGGCCTGGTGCTGGGGCTGCCCCTCAACATGGACGGCAGCGAGGGGCCGCGCGTGCAATCGACCCGCGCCTTCGCCCGCAATCTCGCGCCGATCCTGCCCCTGCCGGTGCTGTATTTCGACGAGCGGCTCTCGACGGCGGTCGTCACCCGCGCGCTCATCGAGGCGGACGCCTCGCGCCAGCGCCGGGGCGAACTCGTGGACAAGCTCGCGGCCGCCTACATCCTGCAGGGATGCCTCGACGCGATGCGCAACGTCGCCGACGAGGATGCCGGCGACGAGGAAGAGGCGTAGCGCCTTATTCTCCGGCGCTGGACCGCATGCAGACGCGGTTGTCCGCGTCGAGGGTCACGCCCTCCCAGCCATCTCGCGTCAGGCGACCGCAGACCCGGAAATCCTGATTCGCGGTCATGGGCGAAACACCCCGGTGGCGGAAACGCGCCGGCACCCGGCCAAGCATCGCTGTCGCGAGGTTCATGAGCAGCGTCGCCTGGATCGGCCCGTGCACCACGAGGTCGGCATAGCCTTCCACCTGCGTCGCGTAAGGGTGATCGTAGTGGAAGCGATGGCCGTTGAAGGTCATGGCCGAGTAGCGGAACAGCAGTGTCGGCGTGGCCGGCAGCGTCCAGCATTGGGCGTAATCCGCCGGATCACCGCGCTCGGGCTCGGCGCCCGCGCCGGTCTGGGCGCCGGCCGCCTCGCGGTAGACGATGTCCTGCCGCTCTCTGATCGCAGGGCCGCGTGGACCGCTGACCACGTGATCGACGGTCACGAAGCACAGCCGCCCGCTGCGGCCCTCCTTGAACGCGACGTCCCGAACGGTCTCGACGCGTATGACGGCATCGCCCTCGCGGAGCGGCGCCAGCGTCTGGACCTCGCCGCCGGCCCACATCCGCCGGGGCAGCGGCACCGGGGGCAGGAAGACGCCCTTCGCGGCATGGCCATCCGGCCCGAGGGCGTCGATGGCCGGCGTGTCCGGCGCGAGGCACCAGTGCAGCGCGGGCCACGCCTCGCCATCCGGGATGGGTGCCAGATGCGGCGTGAAGGTTGCCCGGAACTCGGCCATCAGCCGGGGCGTCACGAGGTCCCTGCCCTCGCGCGTCCGGCCGATCCACTCCGCGAAATCGCCGCCCATGCCCGGCTCGCTCACGCGGTGCGGCCGCCATCGACGGGCAGGTCGATGCCCGTGATGAACTCGGCCTCGTCGGAGGCGAGGAACAGCGCCGCCGCCGCGATATCCTGCGCCGTCGAAAGGCGTCCGAGGGGTATCGTGGAGATGAACTTGGTGCGGTTCTCCGGCGTGTCGGGCACGCCCATGAACTCTTCGAGCAACCCCGTCGCGCCCATCACCGGGCAGAGGGCGTTCACGCGGATCTTCCAAGGGGCGAGTTCGAGGGCCAGCGAATGGGTCGCGAGGCTCGCCGCTCCCTTCGAGGCGTTGTACCACGTCAGCCCCGGACGCGGCCGGAGCGCCGCCGTCGAGCTGACGTTGAGGATCACCCCGCCGCCGTTGTCGCGCATCACGGGCGCCGCCGCACGGACGAAGTGGAAGATCGACTTCACGTTGACGCGGAAGACCCGGTCGAAATCCTCCTCCGTCACCTCCATCAGCGGCTTGTTGCGGTGTGTAGTGCCGGCGTTGTTCACGAGAATCTGCGGCGGGCCGAACCGCTTGCCGGTCTGCTCGACGACGGAGGCCACGTCGGCGGCCGAGCCGACATCCGCCGCCAGCGCGATGGCCCTGTCGCCGAGGCTGCGCGCCAGATCCTCCACCGCCTCCCGGCGGATATCGACCAGCGCGACCCGCGCGCCTTCGGCCGCGAAGCGCTCCGCGATGCCGGCGCCGAACCCGCCGCCCGCACCCGTGACGATGGCGATCTTGCCTTCGAGCCGCATGTCGTCCTCCCGTTGAGTTGGTCTCAATTGGCCCGGAACTCCTCACGGATCCGGGTGCTGTGCTCGCCGATGGCCGGCACGGGGCCAAGGGGGCGGACTTCGCCGTCGATCAGGACCGGCGGCGCCACGATCCGCGCTGTCCCAGCCGGCGTCTCAACCTCGGCGCGGACCAGCGCCGGATGGGTGGCGAGGTCGGCCAGCGTGTTCACGAAGCCATAGGCCGTGCCCGAAGCCTTCAGCCGCGCGGCGGCATCGTCTCGGGTGAGTTTCCCGAGCACCTGCCCGATCAGCCCATCGACGGCCTCGCGGTTGGCGACGCGGGCATTGTTCGAATCGAAGCCCTCGGCGCGGGCGAGCGAGGGCTGTTCGAGAACCCCCGCGCAGAAGGCGGCCCATTCGCGTTCGTTCTGGATGGAGATCAGCACGAGGCTGTCGTCGGCGGTTGCGAAGGCGCCGTAGGGGCTGATCGAAGGGTGGGCGAGGCCGAGCCGTTGCGGCGTGCGCCCGGTGCCCTCGAAATACAGGAGCGGGACGTTCATCCAATCCGCCGCGCCGCTGAACAGGCTGACGTCCAGCGCGGCGCCCTCCCCCGTGATGCCCCTGGCGATCAGGGCTTCGAGGACGGCGGCATGGGCGTCCATCCCGCAGGCGACATCGCAGACCGAGACGCCGACCCGACCCGGCCCGGCGGGATGCCCGGTGATGCCCGCGAGCCCGCTCTCGGCCTGCACCAGCAGGTCGTAGGCCTTCATGTCCGAATAGGAATGGCCGGTGCCATAGCCGGTGATGTCCACTGTGATGAGGCGCGGATGGCGGCGGCGCAGCTCCGCCGAGCCGAAGCCGGCCCTCGCGGCGGCGCCCGGCGCGAGGTTCTGCACGAAGACGTCCGTCTCGGCGAGGATCCGGTGCAGGAGGGCCGCGTCGTCGGCATCCTTGATGTCGGCCACGAGGCTTTCCTTGCCCCGGTTGAGCCACACGAAGTAGCTCGCCAGCCCGTTCACCGCCGCATCGTAGCCCCGGGCGAAATCACCCTCCGGCCGCTCGATCTTGATGACGCGGGCGCCGGCATCCGCCAGCCGCGAGGTGCAGTAAGGCGCGGCGACCGCCTGCTCCAGGGCGAGCACGGTCAGCCCCTTCAACGGCAGTGTAGTCCCTCGGCCCTGCCTCTCAGGCGGCATCGCACCCCTCCCCCGATCCGCTTCTCACATGGCGCGGGATCGCCGGCCTGTCCAACCCACCCGGAGCGCCGGGTCGATCCGCCGGAAGGGAGATGGATTCATTCACAAAGTGCGGACGCTAGATTGCACAAAACCTCGGGTTTAGTTTATGCGCCCACATTATGGTGATCCGCAGCAAAAGTAACATTGGGATCTTGAAACGACCCTGTTTGTGATGACATTGCTGACGAACGAATCAAGATAACGGGGATCGACAACATGTCCGATGACGCCACGCAACCCGCAGGCGGTGATGTAATGCATCAGCTCGCGCTCTACGCGAGCGATGTCATCTCCGCATACGTGGCGAACAACCCGCTCCCGGCCGCCGAGCTTCCGGCGCTCATAAGCAGCGTGCACGCGGCCCTGAAGCGTCTGGCCGAGACCGACATGGCCGAGAGCGGCGCGAAGGAATCCGACAAGGCCCATCGTCCGTCCAACTCGGAGATCCGCAAGTCCATCGGCCGCGACGGTCTGGTGAGCTTCATCGACGGCAAGGTCTACAAGACCCTGAAGCGGCACCTGTCGAGCCACGGGCTGGACCCCGAGACCTACCGCGAGCGCTTCGGCCTGCCGTCCGATTATCCGATGGTGGCACCGAGCTATGCCGCCCGTCGTTCCGCCCTGGCGAAGGAGATCGGCCTTGGTCGTCCCGGTGCGCTGGCCGCGCGGCAGGCCAATCGCGACGCCGCCTAACGAAACCCGGTCGTCGCGAAACAACGGCCGACGTTCGACCCTCTCGGCTGGGCAATGCCTCATATTCGGGCTGGACCACGCTGGCGTGGAACAGTACCGAATGGCCCAAACTCACCTGGGAGGTACGACATGGACGCTGTCGTCTTTGCGATGACGCGCGCGTCGGCTTCGAACGACGCGGATCTTCGGCAGAAGAAGGCTGACGCGGACGCGCTTCACTCGGCGCTCCGCGCCAACCTCCGGGCCTGCGACGAGCGCACCGCGCGGTTGCGCGCCATGCTGCTGGCCGTCGGGGATGAAACCCGCACCTGATCCGTCAATACATTATCCGTCACGTCTCGGACGGCTCATCGAGATGGGCTGCCAGTGCGCGGGCGGCGGCATAGGCCAGGAGTTCCGCGCAGGCGATCATCGTCGGATCGCCCTCTTTCCGCGCGGCTTCGAGCATCGCGAGCGCCAGCCGCGCTGCCGCGATGTCGGGAGGGTCTTCGGACCTCTCATCCTGCCCTTTCTGGCTCGTCATATCGGGTCGATCATCGGCACGGCGTTGAACGTCAGGCCCTTCGCTGAACGATGGATGCGTGCTCCCGTTCCACCCGCTGCGGCACTGCGGAACAGCGTGTCGCATTTCCGTGAGGTTGCATTCGCCCCTGGCAATCCTGCGGGGATCGCGTCGCGCCGGCCTTGACGCACCGCCGAGCATGATCCTTGCTCCGCCGGCTTTGACCGAGGACAAGACGAGGCAATCGTGCTGCTTACCCCCCGCGAGAAGGACAAGCTGCTGATCGCGATGGCGGCGCAGGTGGCGCGCAACCGCCTCGCCCGGGGCGTGAAGCTCAACCATCCCGAGGCGGTGGCGCTCATCACGGATTTCGTGGTCGAGGGCGCCCGCGACGGGCGCACCGTGGCGGAGCTGATGGCGGCGGGCGGCACCGTGCTGACGGCCGATCAGGTGATGCAGGGCGTGCCGGAGATGATCCACGACATCCAGGTCGAGGCGACCTTCCCGGATGGCACCAAGCTTGTGACCGTGCATCACCCGATCCGGGGCGCCCCCTCGGACGACGTGCCCGGCACGGTGACGACCTTGCCCGGCGAGATCGTCTTCAACGCCGACGCCGAGCGCACGGTGATCGAGGTCGCCAATGTCGGCGACCGGCCGATCCAGGTCGGCTCGCACTACCATTTCTTCGAGGCCAATCCCGGCCTCGTGTTCGACCGGCCGTCGGCGCGGGGCAAGCGCCTCGACATCGCGCCGGGCACGGCGGTCCGCTTCGAGCCGGGCTCGACCCGGCAGGTGGCACTGGTGCCGCTGTCGGGCGACCGCATCGTCCACGGGTTCCGCGGCGACGTGATGGGCAAGCTGTGATGGGTGCGGGCGCACTACGGAGGCCGACGCCGTGAGCAACACCCCGAAGCCCGCGAGCTTGCCGCGCGCGGCCTATGCCGACATGTTCGGGCCGACGACCGGAGACAAGATCCGGCTGGCCGACACCTCCCTGGAAATTACGGTCGAGCGCGACTTCACCACCTACGGCGAAGAGGTGAAGTTCGGCGGCGGCAAGGTGATCCGCGACGGCATGGGCCAGTCGCAGGCACCGAACGCGGCGGGCGCGGTCGATACGGTGATCACCAACGCGGTGGTGCTCGACCATTGGGGCATCGTGAAATGCGATGTCGGCATCGTGCGCGGGCGGATCTTCAAGCTCGGCAAGGCCGGCAACCCGGACGTGCAGCCGGGCGTCGACATCGTCGTCGGGCCGGGCACGGAGGTGATCGCGGGCGAGGGCAAGATCCTCACGGCCGGCGGCTTCGACAGCCACATCCACTTCATCTGCCCGCAGCAGATCGAAGAGGCCCTGTGCTCGGGCATCACGACGATGCTCGGCGGCGGCACGGGGCCGGCGCACGGCACCTTCGCCACCACCTGCACGCCGGGCCCCTGGCACATCGCGCGGATGATCGAGGCGGCGGACGCCTTCCCGATGAACCTCGCCTTCGCCGGCAAGGGCAACGCCTCGCGGCCGGAGAGCCTGATCGAGATGGTGCGCGGCGGCGCCTGTGCGCTGAAGCTGCACGAGGATTGGGGCACCACCCCCGCCGCCATCGACACCTGCCTGAGCGTCGCCGACGAACACGACGTGCAGGTGATGATCCATACCGACACGCTGAACGAATCGGGCTTCGTGGAAGACACGATCGCCGCCTTCAAGGGCCGGACGATCCACGCCTTCCACACCGAGGGCGCGGGCGGCGGCCACGCGCCGGATATCATCAAGGTGGCGGGGCTGCCGAACGTGCTGCCCTCGTCCACGAACCCGACGCGGCCCTACACCCGCAACACCATCGACGAGCATCTCGACATGCTGATGGTGTGCCACCACCTAGACCCGTCGATCCCCGAGGATCTGGCCTTCGCCGAGAGCCGGATCCGCAAGGAGACCATCGCCGCCGAAGACATCCTGCACGATATCGGCGCGCTCTCGATGATGTCGTCAGACAGCCAAGCCATGGGCCGGGTGGGCGAGGTCATCATCCGCACGTGGCAGACCGCCGACAAGATGAAGCGCCAGCGCGGCGCCCTGCCGGGGGATTCCTCCGGCACGGACAATCTGCGCGCACGGCGCTACGTGGCGAAGTACACGATCAACCCGGCCATCGCGCACGGCGTGTCCCGGCATATCGGCTCGGTGGAGCCCGGTAAGCTCGCCGACCTCGTGCTGTGGACGCCGGCCTTCTTCGGCGTGAAGCCCGATCTGGTGCTGAAGGGCGGCACCATCGCCGCCGCGCCGATGGGCGACCCGAACGCCTCGATCCCGACGCCGCAGCCGGTCCATTACCGGCCGATGTTCGGCGCCTACGGCCGCGCGCCCTATTCCACCGCCCTCACCTTCGTCTCGAAGGCCGCCCTTGAGGATGGCCTGCGGGAAAGGCTCGGCGTGCAGAAGCAGATGGTGGCGGTCGAGAACGTGCGCGGCGGCATCTCGAAGAAGAGCATGATCCTTAACGACGCCACCCCGGTGATCGAGGTCGATCCCGAGACCTACGACGTCCGCGCCGATGGCGAGTTGCTGGTCTGCGAGCCCGCCGAGATCCTGCCGATGGCTCAACGGTACTTCCTGTTTTGATCCGCGCCACACGCTTCCTCCGTGCCGCCGCCCTCACGGGCGGCGAGATCGTCGACCGTGTCGTGCTGGACCATGGCGAGCGCCACCGCCGCCGCACCGCCATGCGGGGTATCGGCGGCACGCGCTTCCTGCTCGATCTGGCCGACGCGACGGTGCTCGATGACGGCGACGCCCTCGTTCTGGAGAACGGACGGCTCGTGGAGGTCGAGGCGGCGCCGGAACGCCTTCTCGAAATCCGCGCGCCGAGCGAGCACGCCCTGCGTCGGTTGATCTGGCACATCGGCAACCGGCACATCCCGGCCGAGATCGGGCCGGAGGCGGTCTGGATCGCCTACGATCACGTGCTCGCGGAGATGGTCCGGGGCCTCGGCGGCACGGCCGAGGAGGTGGAGCGCCCGTTCCGCCCTGAGGGCGGGGCCTATTCCGGCCACGGCCATTCGCATTCCCATGGCTGAGGACGCCGCCGAGGCGCTTCGGCTGTTCGCGTGGCTCTCTCCCGGCTACCCGGTGGGGGCCTACGCCTATTCGCACGGGCTCGAAGCGGCGGTGGAGGCCGGCGACGTCACCGGCGAGGACAGCCTCACCGCGTGGCTCGGCGATGTCTGCGAACGCGGGTCCCTCCGCAACGATCTGATCCTCGTGCGCCATGCCCACGCCGCCGCGCTGGCGGGTCGGAAGGACGACCTCGCCGCTGTCAACGACCTCGCCCTGGCCCTCGCCCCCTCGCGGGAGTTGCATCTGGAGACCAGCCAGCAGGGGCGCAGCTTCCTCGACGCGACGCTCGCCGCATGGCCCTGCCCGGCCCTCACGGACATGGCAATCGCGCTGGCGGGGGCCGTGGCCTATCCGGTGGCGGTCGGCGTGGCCTCCGGCGCGCATGGCATGAGGCTGTCGCCTGTGCTCGGATCCTACGCCCTCGCCTTCGTGCAGAACCTCGTCTCGGCGGCCCTGCGGTCGGCGCCCGTGGGGCAGGCGGCGGGTACCCGCATGGTGGCCGCCCTCTCCGCGCGTCTCGTGCCGCTGGCGCAAGCCGCCGAGGGCGCGAGCCTGGACGCAATCGGCTCGGCCTGCCTGCGGCTCGATCTCGGCTCGTTCCGGCACGAGACGCAGTATTCCCGCATCTTCCGATCATGAGGCTTCAGCGATGAGCACATCCGCCAACGGACCCCTGCGGGTCGGCATCGGCGGCCCGGTGGGCTCCGGCAAGACGGCGCTGATGGAACAGCTCTGCAAGCGGTTCCGCGACCGCTACGAGATCTGCGCGATCACCAACGACATCTACACGAAGGAGGACGCCCGCATCCTCACCGTGGCCGGCGCCCTGCCGGAAGAGCGGATCCTCGGCGTCGAGACCGGTGGCTGCCCGCACACCGCGATCCGCGAGGACGCATCAATCAACCTCGCCGCCGTGGCGCAGATGCGGGCGAAGTTTCCGAAGCTCGATCTGGTGCTGATCGAATCTGGCGGCGACAACCTTGCCGCGACGTTCTCGCCGGAACTCGCCGACATTACCCTCTACGTGATCGATGTGGCGGGCGGCGAGAAGATCCCGCGCAAGGGCGGCCCGGGCATCACCCGGTCGGACCTGCTGATCGTCAACAAGACCGACCTCGCGCCCCTCGTCGGGGCGGATCTCTCGGTGATGGAATCGGACACGAAGCGGATGCGCGGCGCGCGGCCCTACGTCTTCGCGTCCCTGCGGGCGGGCGACGGGGCGGATACCGTCGCCCGCTTCATTGAGGAGGCCGGCGGCCTCGGGCGCTAACGCTCGGCGGAGGCCGAGCGGGTGCGCGCCACGGGCGCCGTGCCCATCAAGGCGTCGAGGCGGTTCATCCGCGCGGAGAAACCGTCCATCGCGGCCTGCCGGGCCTTCGCCGGAGGCGCCGCCGCGACCTTGCCGTGCTGGACGGGGCGGGCCTGCGCGGCGAGCGTCGTGGCCAACAGCGCGACGCCGAGTGCGAGTATGCGGAAGAGATTCGTCATGGGACGTGTCTCGAAAGTCAGAAGACCCGAGCGTAATCCCGGCTTGGCCGTTCGAACGTGCGCTTCCGCACGACAGTCACGGCGATAGTTTCGCCGGCTACGGTGAACTGTCCGGCGCTACGCATCGTTCCTCCCTCGCCCGGCCGCACTGGCGGCCCCTGACGAGGACGCGGTCCATGCGGCATCTCCGATGGCTGGCGGTTCTGCCGTTTCTTGGCATGCTGGTCGGCCCGTATTTCCTGAACCGGGTCGAGCCATTCATCCTGGGCCTGCCGTTCCTGCTGGCGTGGCTGGTCTTCTGCGTGCTCGCCACCAGCGCGATCATGGCGCTCATCTACTTCACCGACCCGCAGAACCGCACGCCGGAGGAAGGCCGTTGAGCGCCGCCCTTCTCATCGTCGCGGCGGCCTTCGCGGTCGCCCTCGGCCTCGGTCTTCGCGCCCGCGCCGGGCGGGACATGGGCCTCGAACAATGGACCGTGGGCGGGCGGGGCTTCGGCACCGCCTTCGTCTTCCTGCTGATGGCGGGCGAGATCTACACGACCTTCACCTTCCTCGGCGGCTCCGGCATCGCCTACGGCAAGGGCGCGCCCGCCTATTACATCCTCTGCTACATCACGCTAGGCTACGTGACCTCGTATTGGCTGCTGCCGCCGGTCTGGCGCTTCGCCAAGGAGCGCAGGCTGTTCACCCAGCCCGATTTCTTCGCGGCGAAATACGAGAGCCCCGCCCTGGGGATGCTCGTCGCCCTGGTCGGGCTCGTGGCGCTCGTTCCCTACATGGTGCTGCAGTTCAAGGGGCTCGGCATCATCGTCTCGACCGCCTCCTACGGGGCGATCTCGCCCACCGTGGCGGTCTGGATCGGCGCCGTCGCCGTCACGGCCTATGTGGTGGTGTCGGGGGTGCACGGATCGGCCTGGAACGCTGTGCTCAAGGATATCAGCATCCTCTGCGTGGTGGTGTTCCTCGGCATCTACTTGCCGCTGCATTATTACGGCGGCTACGAGGCCATGTTCCAGGCGATCGAGGTGCAGAAACCCAGCTTCCTCGCCCTGCCCGCTCTGGGCCAGAGCCCGACATGGTTCGCCTCGACCACCCTGCTGACGGCGCTCGGCGCGTTCATGTGGCCGCACACATTCGGCTCGCTCTACACGGCGAAGGAGCCGCGCTCCTTCCGGCGCAACGCGGCGATCCTGCCGCTCTACCAGCTCATCAACCTGTTCGTGTTCGTCGTCGGCTTCGCCGCCGTGCTGCAGGTGCCGGGGCTGACCGGGCCGGATGTCGACCTCGCCCTGTTTAAGCTTTCGCTCCAGAGCTTCCCGCCGTGGTTCGTCGGCATCATCGGCGCGACCGGCGTGCTGACGGCCCTCGTGCCGGGCTCGATGATCCTCATCGCCGGGGCGACGCTTCTCGCCAACAACATCGTGCGACCCCTGCGGCCCGGCATGGACGACGCGGCGACGGCGAGCCTGTCGAAGGCCTTCGTGCCGGTGATGGCGCTGGTCTGCGTCGGCTTCACGCTGTCGGGCGGCGATACCATCGTCCAGTTGCTGCTGATGGGCTACAACTTCGTCACACAGCTCTTCCCGTGCTTCCTCGCGAGCCTGATGCGCCGCAACCCCCTCGACAAGCGCGCGGCGGCGGCGGGGATCGTGGCGGGCGTGGCGATGGTCGCGGCGACCACCATCGGAGGGTTCAGCCTCGCGCGTTACCCGCAGCTTGGGCCCCTGCGCGACGTGAATATCGGCGTGCTGGCGCTGGTGCTGAACCTCGTCGTCACGGCGTTGGTCGCGAAGCTCGTGCAGCCCTCCGAGCGGATCAGCCGCCTCGCTTCGCGGTGAGGATCGAGGCGGTTAACACCGCGACGCTGACGAGGCCGACGAGCAGCGTCGAGGCGGCGTTGATCTCGGGGTTCACCCCGAGCCGCACCTGGCTGTAGAGGCGCATCGGCAGGGTGGTTGCGCCGGGGCCGGAGACGAAGCTCGCGATGACGAGATCGTCCAGCGACAGGGTGAAGGCGAGGAGCGCCCCCGCCACGATGGCTGGCGCGAGAAGCGGCAGGGTGACGGTGCCGAGCACCCGCAGCGGCCCGGCACCGAGATCGGCCGCCGCTTCTTCGAGCGAGCGGTCGAGCCCCCGCAGGCGGGCCGAGACCACCACCGCCACGAAGCCCGTGCAGAAGGTAGCGTGGGCGATGACGATGGTGGCGACGCCCCGGTCGAGCCCGATGCCGATGAAGGTGAGAAGCAGTGAGAGGCCGATCATCACCTCCGGCATCACCATCGGCCCGTAGACGAGGCCCATGAACAGCGAGCGCCCGCGAAAGCGCCCATGCCGCTCCATCGCGAGCGCGGCGAGCGTCCCGAGGACGGTCGCGATGAGGCTCGCGAGCACGGCCACGCGCAGGGAGACCCAGGCGGCGGCGATCAGCGGCGCGTCGGAGA
Source organism: Methylobacterium litchii (assembly GCF_038442315.1). NCBI lineage: Bacteria > Pseudomonadati > Pseudomonadota > Alphaproteobacteria > Hyphomicrobiales > Methylobacteriaceae > Methylobacterium > Methylobacterium litchii. Next base: position 96,684 of record NZ_JBBXMY010000009.1, read on the forward strand.
AAAGCGCCGCATACCAGCGGGTGGAGAACCCGCCCCAGACCGTAACCAGCGCGGAGGCGTTGAAGGAATAGGCGACCAGCACGAGGATCGGCGCGTAAAGGAAGCCGAGCCCGAGCCAGAGAGCGGCGCGCGTCACCCCGCTCATGCGCCCTCCCCGCCCGCCCGCAGGCTGTCGCGGAACAGCATGACAGGGCCGATGACGATGACGAGCAGCACGACCGCCACTGCCGCCGCGAGCGGCCAGTCGCGGTTCGAGAAGAACTCGCTCCACAGCACCCGGCCGAGCATCAGCGTCTCGGAGCCGCCGAGGAGGTCGGGGATCACGAACTCGCCGACCATCGGGATGAAGCACAGCCCGGCGCCGGCCGCGATGCCGGGCAGGCTGAGGGGCAGCGTCACGGTCCAGAACACCCGCGTCGGGCTCGCGCCGAGGTCGGCGGCGGCCTCGCGCAGGCTCGGATCGAGGCGGTTCATCACCGCGTAGAGCGGCAGCACCATGAACGGCAGGTAGGCGTAGACGAGGCCGATCATCACCGCCGCATCGGTGTTCAGGATCTCCAGCGGCTGGGAGATCACCCCGAGCTTGAGGAGCGCGAGGTTCAGCAGGCCCTCCTGCTTCAGGATCGCGATCCAGGCGTAGATGCGGATCAGGAAGCTCGTCCAGAACGGCACCACCACGAGCGCCACGAGCAGAGGTTGCCAGCGCTCGGGGGCGCGGGCCAGGGCGTAGGCGATGGGCGTGCCGATGAGGACGAGCAGCAACGTCGCCACCCCCGCATAGGAGAGCGAGCCGATGACGGCCGCCTGATAGAGGTCGTCGCGGGCGAGCGTCAGGTAGTTCGTGAAGTTCAGCGCTTCGAGGAAGCTCGACCAGCCATCGAGGCCGCCCTGCCAATCGAGGATCGGCAAATAGGGCGGGATGGCGGTCGCCGGCTCGGACAAGCTGATCTTCAGCGTGACGAGGAACGGCAGCAGGAAGAAGGCGCCGAGCCACAGGAACGGCGGAAGCCGCATAAGGCGGGCGACGATCCTGTCGGGCTTCAGAGCCGCCATCGTGTGTCTCAGGCCGGGAGGATGACGGCATCCGCCGGGGCGAAGCCGACCTGCGTCGCGGCCCCGCGCTCGGGGCCGCCGCCGGGCGGGCCGCTCGCGTGGAGGAGCGTTCCGTCGGGCAGGCGCAGGACACGGCGGATGCGGTCGCCGAGGAAGGTCTCGTCCTCGACGGTGGCGGTCAGGCTGCCTTGGCCGAGGATCAGGCTCTCCGGCCGCACCGCGACCACCACCTCCGCGCATTCGGCCGACACGGCATCGCCGGCCTGAGCCGTCAGCGTGCCATGGGCGGTGACGATCTCGCGCGTGTCGCCCGGACCCGCCGGCCCGAGCCGGCCGGGGATGAGGTTCACATCGCCCAGAAGCCCCGCCACGTAGCGGCTCGCCGGGCGGCGGTAGAGGTCGGCGGGCTTGGCGACCTGCACGAGGCGCCCGCGCTCCATCACCCCGATCCGGTCGGCCAGCATCATCGCCTCCTCGGGATCGTGCGTGACCACCACGAAGCTCGTTCCGAGCCGCCGTTGCAGGCCGCGCAACTCCCCTTGCGTCTCCTCTCGCAAACCCCGGTCCAGGGCGCCCAGGGGCTCGTCCAGTAAAAGAAGCCCCGGCTCGCGGGCCAGGGCGCGGGCGAGAGCGACCCGCTGGCGTTGTCCGCCGGAGAGCGTGTCCGGCCGGCGATCGCCGAAGCCGTCGAGGCGCACAAGGCGCAACAACTCCGCGACTCGGTCCTTCGCGTCCGGCCGCCCCTTCAGCCCGTAGGCGATGTTCGCCGCGACGCTCATGTGCGGAAACAGGGCGTAGGACTGAAACATCATATTCACCGGCCGCCGATGCGGCGGCAGCGCGGTGATGTCGGCGTCGCCGACCTCGATGACGCCTTCGCTCGGGCTCTCGAACCCAGCGATCATCCGCAGGAGCGTGCTCTTCCCGCAGCCCGAGGGACCGAGCAGGCAGAAGAACTCCCCCGGCGCCAAGTCCAGATCGACGCCATCGACCGCGACATGCGTGCCGAACCATTTGACGAGGCCCCGGATCCTCAGGGATGGCGCCGCCAAGGGGTCAGGAATCCTCGCGCAGGGCCTCGGCGACCCGCGCCTCCAGCAGATCGGGCCGGCGCAGGACCAGCGCGCCGCGCGTCCGGTCCACGAGGCCCTCGGCCGCCATGGCGGTAAATTCCCGCGTCACCTGCTCCCGGCGGCAGCCGATGCGCGCCGCGAGGACGTGGTGATAGGGCGGCGGCGTCACCACCCGCTCGCCACCGGCCCCGGCGCGGGGCACCGAGAGGCGCAGCAACTCCGCGTAGAGCCGGTGCCGCAGGTCGAGCAGCGCGTGCTCCATCAGGCGGGTGTTCAATTCGCGCACGCGCTTGGCGAGCAGGCGCATCAGCCGGTCGGCGATGGCCTCCGAGGCGAAGACGATCTGGCGGAACACGCTGGCGGGCACGACGCAGACCTCGCCGCGCGTGAGCGCCGTCACGTTGGCCGAGCGGCCGATCCCGTCGATGGCGGCGAGTTCACCGAAGAACGCGCCCCCGCGCATCTCGCCGAGGATGACTTCCTTGCCGGACTGCGTGCGGTTCAGAATACGCACCTCGCCCGAGGCGATGAAATAGACGTCGGTAGAGATGTCGTCGAAATCGACAAGCGTCTCGTTCTCATCGAACCGCCGCCAATGGCAGCGGTTCTCGAAGGTCGCGAGCTCGATGCCCGCATCCTTGAAGAACGGAATGGTCCCCAGGCGCGCCATTACCGATGTACCTCGCCGTCCCCAGCCCCTTCGGCTTCCGGCCGGCGTCCCCGGGAAAGAAACCGCCCGATCCCTCGCGATGCGAGATCCGCCGAGCCCTTCGGGATGGTGGCCGGGGCGTTGCGCAGGGTCAACCCACCACGACAGTGTGATTCCTCCTTTGGCGTGGATCACGGCATATGGATCCACTTGCCTATCCTTCTCTTCCCCGATGCCGAACGTCTCGAACCTCTCCGCCCCGGCGTCCTTCGCGGCGACGGGACGGTGCCAAGCAACCCTGGGTGCTGCCTTCGAGCGATCCGGACGCGGCCTGCATACCGGCCGAAGCGCGCGGGTAAGGGTGTCACCCGCGCCCGCCGGGCATGGGATCGTGTTCCGTCGGCACTTTCGGGACGGGCGCTCCGTCGACATCCCCGCCCTGTGGCATCACCAGGAGACCGCGCCCGCCTGCACGGCGCTGCGTGCCGAAGGCGTCCTCGTGCGCACCGTCGAGCACCTGCTCGCTGCCCTCTACGCGCTGCGCATCGATAACGCGTTGATCGATACCGACGCCGAGGAGATGCCGATCTTCGACGGGAGCGCCCTCCCCTGGTGCGAGGGGATCGCGGGGGCGGCGCGCGTCGAGCAGGCCGAGTCGACGCGGGTCCTGCGCGTCCTGCGCCCGGTCAGCATTGTGAACGGGCATCGCCGGCTGTCCATCGGCCCGGGACGCGGCCTGACAGTCTGCGCCCATATCGAACTCTGTCGTTTCGGCACGTTCGATTGGCAGGGAGCGATCACACCCCACAGCTTCCAGCAGGAGATCGCCCCCTCGCGGAGCTTCGGCCGCTTCATGCGCGTGATGGCGGGGCGGGCCTACGGCTTCCTGACGCGCAAGCCGCTGCTCCAGGGCTGCGGGCCGCGCTCGGCGGCGCTCCTGTTCCGCGACCGGGTGATCGGGGGCCTGCGCATGGAGGATGAACTCGTCCGCCACCGAGTGCTCGACATCGTGGGCGATCTCGCCCTCATCGGGTATCCGGTGGAAGGGCTCGTCATCGCCTCCCATACCTGCCACGACCTCAACCACGCCCTCGTCGCCGCGCTGATGCGCGACCGGACGGCGTGGGAACTGGTCTGAGCCTTCAGGCCGAAAGCTGCACGTCTTCGAGGTCGCTGGCGAAGGCCACGGGGCCGAAGGCGCGCAACAGGTCCATATCGAGCTTGTCGGTCATGTCGAGCATGATCCCGTAGGCGGTGCGGGCCCCCATCGGCGCCTTGTAGGTCCGCCGTTCGATCAGCGCCGCGAAGATATCGCAGATCGTCACCAGCCGCACGATGTCGGGGATCTCCTCTCCGCGCAGGCCGTCGGGATAGCCCGCGCCGTCCAGGGTCTCGTGGTGCGAGCGCACCACCCGCATCGCGGTGTCGCTGAAGCCCTTCCCCTCCAGCATCTCGAAGCCGATCTGCGCGTGCTGCGCCATGATCTTGCGCTCGGGCACGGTGAGCGGGCCCGGCTTGTTCAGGATCTCCAGGGGGATCCGCGCCTTGCCGATGTCGTGCAGCAGCGCGCCCTTCGTGAGGAGGTGCGCGTCGGCCGGGTTGAAATGCAGCGAGGCGGCGAAGGCCGCCGCCAGCCCAGCGACGGTGAGGCAATGCCGGTGGGTCACGTCATCGAAGGCGGCGACGAGGCTCAGCCAGTTCCCGACCTTCATGTCGAGGATCGCACGATTGACGATCTCCGTGCCGTGATCGACCAGATCGTGCGCTGGACCAGCCGCGGTGAAGATCGAGGCGAACGCCTCCCGCGCCGCCTCGACATGCTCCACGGGCGTCAGCGGCACCACCGGAGCGGGCGCCAGCGCCTCGACGGTCTTCGCCAGGAGCGCGGCGGCGGACATGGCGGAGAGGGATTTCGAGGCGCCGAGCATCGCGGCCTGGATCTCACCGCGCGCTTGGCTGCCGTGGAACACGTAGAGCAGCGGCGTCGCCGGCCCGCGTGCGCCGGCCAGGGCGCGCTTCAGCCGGTTGATCGAATCCGAGTGCGGCAGGTGGATGTCGGCGATGATGAGCCGCGCGGCGGTGGTCGTGGGGCCATCCTCGTACAGGTCGCGGACGAGCGTTGCGCCGCCGACCGCACGGGCGAGGCGGTTTCCACTCTCGGGGTCGTCGGTGAGAATCAAGATCGGGCTCGCCACGCAAACTCTCTCTTTGTGCGATATGAAACTTTTAAAAGCTGAATTCGGAAGTGCAACCTGACTAAATGTAGCTACGCTAGACTGTTGCGCGCTTAAGATGCCAAACCGTTAAGGCGGTGGTGAAACTCGGGCCTTGCCTCGCGGGCTTCGCCCGGCCAGAACGCCGCGATGCTGCGCGTCAACGACCTGACCTACCGCATCGGCGAGCGCCTGATTCTCGACGCTGCGAGCTTCACAATCCCGGAGGGAGCCCATGTCGGGCTCGTCGGCCGTAACGGCGCCGGCAAGACGACCCTGTTCCGGGCGATCATGGGCGACCTGCCGGTGGATTCGAAGGCGGTCTCCCTGCCGAAGGGCATGCGCATCGGCGCCGTGGCGCAGGAGGCGCCGGCCGGGCCGGAAACCCTCCACGCGGTGGTGCTCGCCGCCGACACCGAGCGCGCCGCGCTGATGGCGGAGGCCGAGCACGCGGACGGCCTGCGCCGGGCCGAGATCGAGACGCGGCTCGTGGATATCGGCGCCCATTCGGCCCCTGCCCGCGCGGCGGCGATCCTGCACGGCCTCGGCTTCGACGCGGCGGCGCAAGCCCGGCCGTGCGCGGACTTCTCCGGCGGCTGGCGGATGCGCGTGGCCCTGGCGGCGGTTTTGTTCTCCGAGCCCGACCTGCTGCTGCTGGACGAGCCGACCAACTACCTCGACATCGAGGGAACGCTCTGGCTCTACGATTACCTCGAGCGCTACCCGCGCACGGCCATCGTCATCAGCCACGACCGCGACCTGCTCGACACATCGGTCGATCACATCCTGCATCTCGACCGGGGTAAGCTCTCGATCTACCGGGGCGGCTATACGAGCTTTGCGCGGCAACTCTCCGAGAAGCGGGTCCTTCAGGCGAAGGCCAAGGCGAAGCAGGACGTGGAGCGGGCGCACCTCCAGAGCTTCATCGACCGGTTCAAGGCCAAGGCGACCAAGGCGCGGCAAGCGCAATCGCGCATGAAGCGGCTCGCCAAGATGGAGCCCATCGCCGCCCTCCTCGAAGACGACGTGCCGGTGATCCACCTGCCGAGCCCGGAGAAACCGCTCTCGCCGCCCATCGTGGCGATGGATCGGGTGAAGGCGGGCTACGGCGAGCGCGTGGTGCTCACCGGGCTCAACCTCAGCCTCGCGCCGGACGACCGGGTGGCGCTGCTGGGAGCCAACGGCAACGGCAAGTCGACCTTCTGCAAGCTGATCGGTGGGCGCCTGCCCCCGCTGGCGGGGGAGATGAAGCGCTCGTCCAAGATGGACGTGGCCTATTTCGCCCAGCACCAGCTCGACGAGTTGCGCCCGGCCGAGAGCGCCTACGCCCATGTGCGCACCATGATGCCGGACGTGCCGGAGGCGAAGGTACGCTCCGCGACCGCCCGCCTCGGCTTCGGAGCCTCTAAGGCGGATACGCCGGTCGAGAAGCTGTCCGGTGGTGAGAAGGCCCGTCTGCTGATGGGGCTCGCGGCCTTCCACGGGCCGCACCTGCTGATCCTCGACGAGCCGACCAACCACCTCGACATCGAGAGCCGTCAGGCCCTCGTGGAGGCGATCAACGATTACGAGGGTGCCGTGATCCTCGTGAGTCACGACCGCTTCCTCATCGAGGCCTGCGCCGACCGGTTGTGGCTCGTCACGGACGGCACGGTGAAGACCTTCGACGGCGACATGGACGATTACCGCCGCCTCGTGCTGGCGGGGCCGGAGCGCGAGGGCGAGCGCGCGGCCGACGCCGCCGGGGGGCAGAAGGCGGAGGCCCGGCGGGCGGGCGTGGAGAAGCGGGCGGCCCTGGCGCCCCTGCGCAAGCGCCTCGAAGGGGTGGAGGCGCGGATGGCGAAGCTCACTGCCGCCATCCAGAAGATCGACGCCGCCCTGGAGGACGGCTCGGCCTTCCGCGAAAACGCGGCGAAGGCCGGCGAGATCGCCAAGATGCGCGCCGACGCCGCGAGTGCCCTCGCGACGGCGGAAGAGGAATGGCTCGAACTGTCCGGTGAGATCGAGGCGGCCCTGGCCTGACGGGCCGCCTCCCCCACTCACGCGGCACGCACGGTCCTGAGGAAGCGGGCGACTTCCTCCGTCAGGTGCTCGGACTGGCGGGACAACTCGCCCGAGGCCGCCAGCACATGCGTCGCGGCGGTGCCCGTGTCCTCGGAGGCGCGGGCGACGCCGACGATGTTGCTCGTCACCTCGCTCGTGCCCGACGAAGCCTGCGCGACGTTGCGGACGATTTCCTGCGTCGCCGCGCCCTGCTCCTCCACGGCAGCGGCGATGGAGGTCGCCACCGTGTTGATCTCGCGGATCCGGCCGGTGATCGCGCCGATGGCGGTGATGGCCCGGTCGGTGACGCCCTGAACCTCACCGATCTGCCCGGCGATCTCCTCGGTCGCCCGGCTGGTCTGGTTGGCGAGTTCCTTCACCTCGGCCGCGACCACCGCGAAGCCGCGCCCCGCATCGCCCGCTCGGGCGGCCTCGATGGTGGCGTTGAGGGCGAGCAGGTTGGTCTGCGACGCGATGTTGGAGATCATCCCCACCATGTCGCCGATCCGCGTCTAGGTCTCGCGCAGGGCCTGCACGAGGGCGGCGGTCTGGTCGGCCTCGGTCATGGCCAGTTCGGCGAGCCCGGCCGAGCCCTGCACCTGCCGGCCGATCTCCTGCACCGAGGTGCCCAACTCCTCCGCCGCCGCCGCGACCGTGCTGACGTTGGAGGCGGCCTCCTCGGCGGCGGCGGCGACGGTGGTCGATTGCGCGGCCGTCTCGGCGGCGGCCGAACTCATCTGCTGGGCGGTCGCCTGAAGCTCCGTCGCGGAGGAGGACACCATCCCGACGATGCCCCCCACGGCGGTCTCGAACCCGTCCGCCAGTTCCACCATCGTGCGCCGACGCTCGGTGGCAGCGGCCTCGTCGGCCAAACGCTGCATCTCGGCCTGCTCAAGAGCCTTGCGCGCGACCATCTCCTTGATGGCTTCCACCGCCTTGCCGACGGCGCCGATCTCGTCGCCGCGCTGCGCCTCGGCGATCTGCGCGTCGATGTCACCCTTCGCCATGCGCTGGAGCACCGACACGAGGCTGCTCAGTGGTCGGTTGATGCCGAAGATCACGATGGTGAAGGACAGTCCGATCGCCATGACGAACCCCACCAGGGCGGAGCCGATCAGGATGAACTCCGCGCGGCTCTCGGATTGCGCGGTCGCCTCCCGAAGCGCCTCGAACTCCTTCTTGAGGGTCGCGGTGCGGGCCTGGACCATGTCCCGAAGCTTCAACCGGACTGGCGAGGCATCGAACATCGCCACCTTGGTCGCACCCTCGACGTCGCCCTTCAACCGGAGCTCGACGGCGCGGTTCAGCAGGGTCATCAACTCGGTGAGGTTCTGGGCCAGGCTTTCGTTGGCCGCGTGGCGCTCGGCGGTGTCGGCGAGCTTGTTCAGGCTGTCGAGGGCGATCCGCGAAGCGGCGAAGGCCGTGTCGTAGCGCACCCGGTAGCCTTCCATTTTGTCGTCGCGCTTTTCGATGATCATGTTGCGGACGACGACCGAGGCCTCGTTCGTCTCAATATTGAGCTTGAGAATGTATTCCAGGCGAACAGCCTGAACGTCCGTGATGACCCGGATGTCCTCGGACAGATTGATGAGTGTGGTGCGCGCATAGAGCACCAATCCGCCCGCAAGAAGGGCGAGGACGATCTGTGGAATTGCCGCCTTGACCATCAGGCGGGTGTCGCGGAAGAAATTCATCGAGGCCATCCCAAGCCGAGAACCGGCCGCCCCGTGCGGTGGAGCGACAGGCCCAAGGCTCGCGCAAATCCTTTCAGAAAACCTGATCGAAGCAATCCCGGAGCCGCTTTTAGCACGGCAGAAAATCAATCTTTTTGCCTATATGCGTTTGCTTTTCTCTAGATAATCAATCATGACCGCAAGCATAAACAGTAGCCATTAGGTGCATCTACTGGCGGTTGCATGAAGCCCCACGGAGTTTGCCGCCGGTACGGGGACATGCGATGGACGGCGCCATGTCCACCCTCGATGCAGTCCGGCGTGCCCAATACTGGCTGTCGCAAGTCGGCAAGTCTCGGGCGCGGAACCCGCGCCTGCTCGTCCTCGGCGTCTGCCAAGCCGGCACGGTGGCGCGGGCCATGCGCTACCTCCTGCCCGACGCGCAGGTGGATTTCCTCTCCGTCTTCACCCTCGGACGCCGGTTTCGCCGCCTCGCGGACGTGATCGCGCGGGCCGACCGCTACGATGCCGTCTTCACCAACATCTATCTCCCGCCCTTTCGCGACGGCGGGACGATCCTCGACCTGCGGGCCCGGCCGAACGTTCACGTCATCCCCACCGTCGCCTTCGCGGCGTATCACCCGGACGTGGTGTCCGTCGGCGTGCAGGACCACGCGACCCTGCGCGGGCTGATCTCCGGCCCGATGGGGCATTCGCACTCGGCGGTGACGCTCTTCGCCTACCTCGCCGGCTTCACGCAGGCCCAGGCCCTGCGGCTGTATGACGAAGCGGTGTTCGAACGCCTCGGCTACTACGAGTTCTGGGACGAGGCCGTGGCGAGCCTGCGCCGGCTCGGCAGCGAGGCGGGCTACGACCTCGACGGCCATCTCACCCGCTGGGCGCGGCGTGGCTGCTTCATGCACTCGACCAACCACCCGAAGCTCTACGTGATGAGCGACATCGCGCGGGGGCTGCTCGGCAAGGCCGGCATCGCCTTCGAGGAATGCGACCTCGACGCGTTCCTGCCCGACGACCTCGGCGGCATGGGTAGCTGGCCGGTCTATCCCGAGATCGCGCAGCATTACGGGGTGCCGGGGAGCGCCCTGTTCTTCAAGGCCGAGACGCCCCGCTCCGGCCCCGCCCGCACCATGACCCGCGCCGCCTATGTCGCCGCCGCCTACGCCTATTACGACAACCGGCCGAAGGAGGTTCTGGTGAGCCAGCGCGTCCAGGCCTGGCGGGGGGATGCGGCCACGGTCGAGTTCCTGCGCCATGCGGCCGGGCACCGGGAGGAGGCGCCGCTCGCGTCACGGCGCGGGGCACGCGCCCTGGCGGGGTCCATCGTCGCAGGGTAGCGCCGACGCCTTGGTCGCCCCTGCGCGGGATTGTAAGTTGCGACGACTTGGCACCTTCGGCCCGAACCCGCGTTGACGGGCTGGCCCACACCCGACCCCTTCCCGCTGTGATGTGCTCCCTCGCTCGCCCGTCCGGGCGCACACTCCTCACCCTCGCGGCCTCGGCCGGCACGCTCGCCCTCGCGCGCCATTTCCGCAGCGAGACGGCCGATCCCCTGCCCGCCGCCCTGCCGGGGACGCGCGAGAGCGTGGCGGACCAGCAGGTCGGGTCGATCTCCTATTACGCCTCGCCGGAGGGGAGCGGACGCCCGCTCCTGCTGATCCACTCGATCAACGCCGCCGGCAGCGCCTACGAGACCCGACCCCTCTACCTGCATTACCGCGAGACGCGGCCCGTCTACGCTCTCGACCTGCCGGGCTTCGGCTTCTCCGAGCGCAGCCGGCGCCGCTACACGCCGCGCCTCATGGCCGAGGCGATCCACGCCGTCACGGCGCAGATCCGCGCCCGGCATGGCGGCGACCCGGTCGATGCCATGGCGATCTCGCTCTCCTGCGCGTACCTCGCCAAAGCTTGCCTCGCCCGGCCGGCGGACTACGCCACCCTCGGCCTCATCAGCCCCACGGGCTTCGACGGGCGTCTCTCCGGCGAGGGGCCGCCGGACGGGCATCGCGGGCGGGACATCGTGCGTGGTCTGCTCGATCGGCCCCTGGTCGGCCCTGCCCTGTTCGGGGCGCTGGCGAGCCGGGTGAGCATCCGCTTCTTCCTGGAGAAGACCTTCGGCGCGACGAAGATCGACGAGGGGCTGCTCGATTACGCCTACGCCACGGCCCACCAGCCGGGGGCGGAGCACGCGCCGTACTGTTTCATCGCCGGGCACCTGTTCCGGACCGACTCGACGCTGCTCTACGACCGCCTCCGCCTGCCGGTGTGGATGATCCACGGCCAGCGCGGCGACTTCGTGGATTACCGCCTCGCCCCGCGCTTCGCCGACCGGCGCAACTGGCGGATCGATACGGTGCCGACCGGCGCGCTGCCGCAATTCGAGCGGCTGCGCGCCGTGACGGCCTATTACGACAGCTTCCTCGGGGCGATCAGGCTTCCTCCCCGACAGGGGTGATGCGGTAGCGCAGCCAGACGGTGCCGTCGTCGAGCGGCTCGCAGGATTGCAGATCGAGCTTGCGGCGCTTGCCCATCGAGTCGGATTCCTCGCCGCGGAAGTCGAACACGGCCGGCGTCCCGGAGACGCCATCGACGGCCGGCGCCAGGAGCAGGCTGAGTTCGTCGATCACCCCGGCTTGCAGCATCGAGCCATTGATATGCCCGCCGCCCTCGACCAGCAGGCGCTCGATGCCAAACAGCGCCTTCAGCTTGCGCACCGCCAGCGCGAAATCGACGTCGCGCTCCCCGGCGAACAGGTAGGATTGGCCGCCGGCCTTGAGCGCACGCAGGTGCTCGTCGGGCACCGATTCCGTCAGCACCACGACCACGTGGTCCCCGGTGATGTCGTTGCGGGCACCCCAATCGAGCCGGCCGCGCGCGTCGAGGGCGATGGCGTAGCCCTTCGCGTCGCGCGTCGCGACATGGTCCTCGCGCAGCACCGGCACGCCGTCGTCGGCGGGGGCCTGCGGCAGCGGGTCGGCGCTGTCGGCATAGCCCTGCATGGTGATGCGCCCGCACATCCAGGCATCGCCGCCGAGTTCGGCATGGATGCGCTCGTAATGCCGATCGGCATCGGCCAGCCAGCGGCGGACCTTGATCCGCCCATCGACGGAACTCGTCATGTGGCAGAGGACGTAGGGGCGGTCGGGGTGGGGATTGTCCATGATCGGCTCGGGTCGCGTCGCGAGAGCCGGTATCGCTCCGGCGACGCCATTGGTTCCGGCGCGGATCAGGAGAGCATTCGCGTGTCGCCGTCGATGGCGATGGCCTGCCCCGAGATCGTGCGCCCCCGGTGCGAGGCGAGCAGCAGGATCTGGTCGGCGAGCTGCCGCGCGGTGACGTATTCCTTCATCGACACGAAGGAGAAGGCCCGCGCCTCCATGTCCGCGAAGCTCGTGCCCTGCTGCTGCGCCTTGGCCTCGAGCACGCGTCGCTGCCGATCCCCCGCCACGAGGCCGGGCAGGATCGCGTTCACGCGAATGCCCGCCTCGCCGAGTTCGATGGCGAGCGACTTCGTGAAGCCGATCACCCCCCACTTCGCCGCCGCGTAGGGGCTGCGCAGGGCGAAGCCGAATTTGCCGGCCGCCGAGGACAGGTTGACGATGGAGGCGTTGTCGCTCGCCCGCAGGTAGGGCACCGCGAGGCGGGCGCAGTTGAACTGGCTCGTCAGGCACACCGTCAGGCAGCGGTCCCATTCCTCCGGGGCGATGTCCTCGACGCGGCCGGTCGGCCCGGCGATGCCCGCGTTGTTCACGAGCACGTCGAGCCCGCCGAGGTCGGCGACCGCCGCCTCCATCATCGCGGCGACCTGATCGCGCTCGCCCACATCGGTGCGGCAGCGACCCACGTCCGTCGGCAGGCCGGCGAGGGCGGCTTCATCGACATCGCAGGTGAAGACCCGCGCGCCCTCGTCTAGGAAGGCCTCGACGATGGCCCGCCCGATGCCGTTGGCGCCCGCCGTGACCAGCACGCGCAAGCCGTTGATGCCGAGGTCCATGATGCGTCCTCTCGATTCAGGGGGTGTCGGTGGCCGGCAGGGCGCCGCGCGACAGGATGAAATCCGCCGCGTCGCCGATATCGGCCGCGATGGCGGCTTCCGCCGCAGGGCCGTCCCGCGCCTCGATGGCGGCGAGCGCTTCGGCGTGGCGGCGGACGGCGAAACCCTGCCGTAGCCGCTCGGGATGGGCCCGCAGATCGAGGTTCAGCACCGGCCCGGCCTTCAGCCACAGGCGGGCTATGATCTCCCGGAGCGGTTGCAGACCGCAGGCGGCATAGATCGCGAAATGCAGATCGCGGTTCAGCGCCACCGCACGGGCACCATCGGGCTCGGCCGTTTCCGCCAAAGTGCGGAAGGACGCCTCCGCCCGGCGGATCGTCGCCAGTTCCTCGCCGCTGCGTCGCATCGCGGCCCGCGACGCGGCCATGCCCTCCACAGCCATGCGCGTTTCGGCCAGTTCGCGGAACGCGCTGGCGCTAAGGATCGGGACCCGCAGGGCGCGGTTCGGCGCGACCTCCAGGGCGCCGTCCGAGGCCAACCGGCTCACGGCCTCGCGCACCGGCATCACCGACACCCCGAGCGCCGCCGCCGTCTGGCGCAGCGAGAGCTTGTCGCCGGGCGCGAGGCGGCCGGAGGCCAAGAGATCGCACAAGGCGTCGTAGGCGGTGTCCGCAAGGGTGCGCTGCTCGATCAACGGCAGATCCGCGAGGGCGCTGGGTGAACTCATGTGCCGACCCTAGACGAAAGCTGCACTATCACGCTAGTGATGTGTGATCACAGTTCAGGCGGCTGCGAGAGGATCGAGACTTGGAGCGGAACGCGTTGTGGCTCTGACCGAAACCGTCGCCATCGTCGGCGCTGGCCTGATCGGCCGATCCTGGGGGATGATCTTCGCCCGCGCCGGCTGGGATGTGCGCCTGTTCGACAAGGCGGAGGGCGTCGCCGACGGGGCGGTACCGCTCTGCGCCGAGGGTTTGCGGACGCTCACAGCCCACGGTCTCTGCGACGAGCCCGAGGGCGCCGCCGGCCGTATTCGCGCGGTGCCGAGCCTCGCCGACGCCCTGTCCGGCTGCACCTTCGTGCAGGAGAACGGGCCTGAGGTGGCGGAGGTGAAGCGCGCTCTCTTCGCCGAGATGGACGCCCTCGCGCCGCCGGAGACGGTGATCGCCTCGTCCTCCTCCGCGATCCGCTGCTCGCTCTTCACCGAGGAACTGGCCAGCAGAAGCCGGTGCCTCATCGGCCATCCGGTAAACCCGCCGCATCTCATTCCACTCGTGGAGATTTCCGGCGCGCCCTGGACCGATCCGGCAGCCCTGATACGGGCGCGGGACGTCTACGAGGCCATCGGGCAGGCGCCGATCACCGTGCTGAAGGAGGTCGAGGGCTTCATCCTCAACCGTCTCCAGGGGGCGCTTCTTGCCGAGGCTTTCCGCCTCGCCTCGGAAGGCTACGTGACGCCTCAGGATCTTGACCGCACCGTCGCGGACGGGCTCGGCCTGCGCTGGAGCTTCATGGGTCCGTTCGAGACCATCGAACTGAACGCGCCGGGGGGCATCGCGGATTACTGCGCGCGCTACACCGGCTTCTACAAGCGCCTTGCCGCCGAGCCTCCGGCCCCCGCCGTCTACGAACCGGCTGCGGTCGAGACGATCCTCGCCCAATGGACTGCGCCCGCCGATCTGCCGGCGCGGATGACACGACGCGACGCGCGCCTGGCCGCCCTTCGCGCCCACAAGAGCCAACACAAGGATTGAGCATGGCCACCCAGCGGAAGGTCATCATCACCTGCGCGGTGACGGGGGCGATCCACACGCCGAGCATGTCTCCTTACCTGCCGGTGTCGCCCGAGGAGATCGCCGACGCCGCCATCGGCGCGGCGGAAGCGGGCGCGGCCATCATCCACCTGCACGCCCGCGACCCGCAAGACGGTCGCCCTGACCAGAGCCCGGAAGCGTTCGCGAAGTTCCTGCCTGTCATCAAGCAGCGGTCGAACTGCGTCGTAAACCTCACGACCGGCGGCGCGCCGACCATGTCCATCGAGGAGCGCGTCCGCCCCGCCGCCACGTTCAAGCCGGAGGTTGCCTCCCTGAACCTCGGTTCGATGAATTTCGGCCTGTTCGGGATGCTCGACCGCTTCAAGGATCTGAAGCACCAGTGGGAGCGCGACTACCTCGGCAACAAGGACATCATCTTCCGCAACACGTTCGGGCAGATCGAGCACATCCTCACCACCTGCGGCCCGAACGGGACGCGGTTCGAGTTCGAATGCTACGACACCGCGCATCTCTATAATCTCAAATACTTTTTCGACCGTGGCCTTGTTCAGGCGCCGCTCTTCATCCAGACGGTGTTCGGCCTTCAGGGCGGCATCGGCGCCCACCCGGACGACGTGATGCACATGAAGCGCACCGCCGACCGGCTGTTCGGAGACCAGTACCGGTGGTCGGTGCTGGGCGCGGGCCGCAACCAGATGACCATTGCCGCCATGGCCGCCGCGATGGGCGGGAACGTCCGCGTCGGCCTGGAGGACAGCCTCTGGGACGGCCCCGGCAAGCTCGCCGAGACCAACGCCGCCCAGGTCCGCCGGGTGCGCAGCATCATCGAAGGGCTCGGCCTCTCCATCGCCACACCCGACGAGGCGCGGGAGATGCTGTCGCTGAAGGGCGGGGACAACGTGGGCTTCTAAGAATCTTGCTTCGTGAGAGGCCCCGGCATATGTCAAAGCATATGCCGGGGTGAGACATGGAACGCGTCGCAAGCTTGTTCATGAACAATCGCAGCCAAGCCGTTCGCATCCCGAAGGAATTCGAGCTGCCGGGCAGCGAGGTCACGATCGAGCGCCAGACGGATGGCAGCCTCGTGATCCGCCCCAGGCTTCACTTGGCTGCCCTCATCGCATCTCTCGATCCACTGCCGCCCGGCGATATCCTCGATGACATCCCGGAACTCGATATCGAGGACGTGACGCTGTGAGCGTCGCGCCGCATTACCTTCTCGACACGAACATCCTGTCCGATCTGATTAATCGCGGCCGGACCAGCGTGGTGTCCGCGAAGCTCGACAAGTTCGGCGCCGTCGTGTGCACGAGCGTCGTGGTGGCGGCCGAAATCCGCTACGGCGTCGCGAAGAAAGGCTCCGCGCTCCTGGCGGAACGCGCCGATGCCGTGCTGAAGACCATCCCCATCCGCGCTCTCGGCGATCCCGTGGATCGGCACTATGCCGAGATCCGCGTCCATCTGGACCGCCAGGGGACGCCGATAGGCCCGAACGACCTGCTGATCGCAGCCCAGAGCCGTGCCCTCGACCTGTGTCTGGTGACGGCGAATGTCGGCGAGTTCGAGCGCGTGCTGGGCCTCGCGGTGGAGAATTGGCTCGATCCGCGCGACCGTTAAGGCACCACGCCAAACACCCGCGTCAGGTCTGCCTCCCCTACCCCCACGATCTCCAACCGCTTCACCCGCGCCTGATGGCCGGCGACGACCTTCACGGCGCGGCCGGGCACGTTCAGTGTGCTCGCGATGAGCTTCTCCAGCGCCTCGTTCGCCGCGCCCTCGACCGGCGGCGCCGAGACGCGGACCTTCAGGCAGGGCGCGCCGTCCGCGTCGCGCATCCAGCCGTCGATGGTGTCGCGACCGCCGCGCGGGGTGAGCCTGACCACGAGGCGCGCGGGCTTGTCCGCCTCGGCGGGAGCGCGGGCCATGGCCTCAGAAGACCTTGCCGGGGTTCAGCCGGTTGTCGGGGTCCAGCGCCCGCTTGACGAGCCGCATCGTGGCGATCTCCTCAGGCGAGCGGGAGAGCTTCAGCTTGCCCCGCTTCATCAGGCCGATCCCGTGTTCGGCCGAAACCGAGCCGTTCAAATCGGCCAGCGGCTCATAGATCGCCGCGTCGATGGCCGCGTTGCCGGCGGCGTCGAGGTCGGTCGTGTTCCAATGCAGGTTGTTGTCGCCGATATGGCCATAGACCACCGCGCGACAGCCGGGGATCGCGCCCATCCGCGCCAGGGCGCCCTCGACATAGCCGTTCATCGTGTCGAGGGGCACGCTCACGTCGAAGGCGCGCTCGATCCCGTCGGCGTTCATGTTCTCCACGCGGTCGCGGATGCGCCACATCGCCTGCCGCTGCTCCTCGGACGAGGCGAGCGCCGCGTCGAGCACCGTGCCCTCGCCCATCAGGCGGTCGAGGAGGTCGATGAAGCGGTCCGTCTCTTCCGGCACGCACTCGACTTCGATGATGGCGTAGAACGGGTAATCCGGCCCGAGCGGCGGGGTGGCGCGGCCGGGCTTGGTCATCAGCCGGTAGAAATCGGGCCACAGGCCCTCGAAGGAGGAGACGCGGCCCTGGAAGGCCGATTGCGCGGCCCGCAGCAGCCGGGCGCCGTCATCGACGCCGGGGCAGGCGACGAGGGCAGTGACATAACCCGCAGGCTCCGGCCGCAGGCGCAGCACCGCGCGGGTAACGATGCCGAGCGTGCCCTCCGTGCCGAGGAACAATTGCTTCAAATCGAGCCCGGTGTTGTTCTTGATGAGCGGGCGCATGGACGACACGATGGTGCCATCTGCCAGCACGGCTTCGAGCCCCAGCACCATCTCGCGCATCATGCCGTAACGCAGAACACGCAGGCCGCCGGCATTGGTGGAGATCGTCCCGCCCACGGTGGCCGAGCCCCGCGCGCCGAGATCCAGCGGGAAGAACAGGCCGGCGTCGCGGGCGGCGTTCTGCACCGATTCCACCGTCGCGCCGCTGCCCGCCACCACGGTCATCGACAGGGGATCGACGGGGGCGATGCCGGTCATCCGCTCGGTGGAGAGGGTGATCTGGTCGGTCTCGCAGAGGATGCCGTCCACGAGGCCGGTGGCCCCGCCGCGCGGCACGATGCTCACCCCCATCTCCGCGCAGGCCTTCACCACGCCGGCGGTCTCCTCCGTGTCGCGAGGGCGCACCAGCGCGAGGGCGGCGCAGGGCTCGGCGGGGCGGGTCCAGGTGGCGGGGCGGCTGCGCAATTCCTCGCCCGTCACGAGGCCGTTCGGCCCGACGATGGCGGCAAGGCGGTCGAGGATCGCGGACGCTTGGGTCATGGCGCGTGAGCTATCGTTCGAGGGGGCGTACGGTCACAGCGGAAGGCTACCTCTGGCTTCGAGCCCTTCGCGGATGGCGCGCTTGGTGATCTTGCCGTAGCCGGATTTCGGCAACTCGTTCCAGAAGAAGATGCGCTTCGGCAGCTTGTAGCGCGCCACCTCGGCCGAGAGCCATGCGATCAGCGCAGCCTCGTCCACCGCCTCGCCGGGCCGCAGAACGCAGACCGCGACGCCGACCTCGCCCCAGGTCGGGTCGGGCACGCCGAGGATCGCGGCCTCGGCGATGGCCGGGTGCTTCAGGAGCTTTTCCTCGGTCTCGCGCGGATACACGTTCGAGCCGCCGGAGATGTACATGTCCGAGGCGCGGCCGGTGATGAACAGGAAGCCCTCGTCATCGAGATGGCCCAGGTCGCCCGTGCGGAACCAGCCATTGCGAAACGCCTCCGCATTGGCTTTCGGGTTGTCGTAATAGCCCGCGAACACCGCCGGCCCGCATACGCAGATCTCCCCGGTCTCCCCCGCCGGGAGGGAGCGGCCGTCCGTGTCCTGGATATCGACCTGCATGCCTGTGCGCTCGAAGCCGCAGGTGCCGACCTTCACCGTCGGCCCGTCCTCGGCCGCGTGGAGGCGCGGCGGCAGGACAGTGACGTTGCCGGTCACTTCGCCGAGGCCGAAATACTGCACCAGCACCGGCCCGAGGGCCTTCAGCGCTCGCTTCTGGTCCTCCCGGTACATCGGCGCACCGGCATAGATGACGTGGCGTAGGCTCGAATGGTCGTGATGGGCCACCGACGGATGTTCGGTCAGCAGCTTCACGATGGTCGGCACCGTGAACATGTTGGTGATGCGCCATTCCTCGACCAGCGACCACACCTCCGCCGGGTCGAGTCGATCGCCCGCCGTCAGCACCGTCGTCGCCCCGGCGGCGGCCTGCGCCAGTTGGTGAATGCCGGCGCCGTGCGAGAGCGGCGCCACGACGAGAGAGGTGTCGCCCTCCTGCGTGCCCGGCATCAGGTCGCAGAGGTGGTTGGTGATGACGAAGCCCATCTGGCCATGCGTCAGCACCGCCGCCTTGGGCCGCCCGGTCGTACCGGAGGTGAAGAAGAACCAGCACGGGTCGTCGTGCTCGACATCCGCCGTAGGGGCGGCCCGCCCCGCATGGTCCGCGACGAGGATGTCGTAATCCTCCCCGAAGGTCGCGCCGCCGATCTCGACCACGATGTCGATGGCGGGGCACTCGGCCCGGATCGCGGCGGCGTGGTCGGGGAAGACGCAGCCGCAAATCATCGCGCGGGCGCCGCTCGCCTTGGCGAGATAGGCGACCTCGGCCGGCGTCTGCCGGTAGTTCGTCGGCACCCAGACGGCGCCGAGCCGGAAGCAGACGAACATCGATTCGAACAACTGGTGGCAGTTGCGCGACTGCACCAGCACCCGGTCGCCCTTCACCACCCCGCGCTGCGTGAGCGCGGCGGCCATGGCATCGACGCGGGAATCGAGGTCCGCCCATGTCCAGCGGCGTTCGGCCTGGACGAGACCGAGGCCGTCGCGCAGGCGACGGCCGTTCTTGCGCAGGACATGGGCGAGGTTCATCACCCGCCGCGTGCAGGGGGCGACCCCGCCGCGCGGCGCGGTGGCCACCACTAGGCGAGCTTCCCCGTGTACTTCTCGAGGATCGACCAGCCCTCTTCGCCGTAGCGGCCCTTCCACTCGGTGTAGAAGCCAGCCTTGCGCAGCTTGTCGCGGAAGGGCGCCGGGTCGGGCTTGTTGAAGGCGAGACCGTTCTTGGTCAGCTCGTCCTGAAGGTTGGCATTGAGCTTGGCGACATCCTCGCGCTCCTTCATGCCGGCGGCGTTGATGTGCTTGGCCACCATTTCGCGCAGGTCCGGCGGCAGCTTCTCGAAGGCGCGGCGGTTGGCCAGGAACCAGTATCCGTCCCACATGTGGTTCGTGAGCGAGCAGTACTTCTGCACCTCGTAGAACTTGGTGGTGGAGATCACCGCCAGCGGGTTCTCCTGGCCTTCCACGATCTTGGTCTGAAGGGCGGAGTAGGTCTCATTCAGGTTGATCGAAGTCGGCGCGGCATCGAAGGCCTTGAACATCGAGGTCCAGAGCGGCGACACCGGCACGCGGATCTTGAAGGCCTTGAAGTCGTCGGGCGTCGCGATCGGCTTGGTGGACGAGGTAGTCTGCCGGTAGCCGTTGTCCCAGATCTTCTCCATGGCGATGAGGTTTGCCTTGGCGATCTGCCCGCGCACCCAGGCGCCGAGCTCACCGTCCATCGCCGCCCAGACCTTGTCGTAGTCGGGGAAGGCGTAGCCGATGCCGTTGATCGAGGCGTTCGGCACGAGCGTCGAGAGGATGAGCGGCGACATCGTGAAGAACTCGACGCCGCCGTTTCGCAGCTGGCTCAACGTGTCGGTGTCGGAGCCGAGCTGGCTGGTCGGGAAGATTTTCAGGTCGAACCGGCCGCCGCTCTCGGCGCGCAGGGCTTCCGCCATCTCCCGAGCGCGCACGTTCATCGGGTGCGTGTCGGGCAGGTTGTTCGCGTATTTGTAGGTGAACTCGGCCCGCTGAGCGCGGGCGACGTGGGGCGCGGCGACTCCGGCGAGCACAGCGGTGGAACCGGCCGACAGGATGCGGCGGCGGGTGAAAAGCATGGCGAACGCCTTCCCGGTGGGGGCTTCGAACGAGCCCGGCATTTCCTCGTGACCCACGGGTGAACCCCGCGGATTTTGTATGCGAAGTCATCGATAGCTTCGGTCGAGGTCGTGTCAACGGCCAAGACAGACGATGCGCCGAGCGCCCACGGCCGTTGTCAGCCGGCACGGATCGCGCCACCCTCGGTTCAGGACCGCGCGGGGAATCGCGGCCAATGGGGAGGGGTGTCATGGCGCAACCGCTCGGGCATTTCATCGAGGCGCGCGACAGCCTCGTCACCGACGCCATCGACGGGCTGCTCGCCGCGCGGGGCGGGGCGCTGGCCCGGCTCGACGGCTATCCCGATATCCGCGTCGTGGTTCGGGCCGAGCGCGATCCCAACAAGGTCGCCATCATCTCCGGCGGCGGCTCGGGGCATGAGCCCACCCATGCCGGGTTCGTCGGCGAAGGGCTGCTCGACGCGGCGGTCTGCGGCGATGTCTTCGCCTCGCCCTCGGCCGATGCGGTGCTGGCGGGCATCTTCGCGGTGAGCGGCCCAGCGGGCTGCCTCGTGGTGGTAAAGAACTACGCGGGCGACCGGCTCAATTTCGGCCTCGCCGCCGAGCGGGCGCGGGGCCTCGGTATCGCCGTCGAGACGGTGCTGGTGGCCGACGACATCGCCCTGCCGGAGGCCAAGCAGCCGCGCGGCATCGCCGGCACATTGTTCGTCCACAAGGTAGCGGGCCATGCCGCCGCCGCCGGATTGCCCCTCGCGGAGGTCGCGGAGCGGGCACGCAAGGCGGCGTCGGTCGCGCGGTCGCTCGGCATCGCCGTCTCCACCGCGACCATTCCCGGCTCGCACCGGGCCGAGCGCATGGCGGAGGGGCAGGCGGAACTCGGGCTCGGCATCCATGGCGAGCCGGGGGTCGAGCGCCTTGCCCTGCCGCAGGCCTCCGAACTGGCGCGGATCATGGCCGAGCGCCTCGCGCCGACGCTGCCGGGGGATGCGCCGCTGGCGCTCTTCCTCAACAATCTCGGCGCGACGACCGCGCTTGAAATGCAGGTCCTGACCCGCGCCGTGCTCGCGACCGATCTCGGCAAGCGGGTGCGGCTGCTGCTAGGGCCTGCGCCGGCCATGACCGCGCTCGACATGCACGGTGCCTCGCTGAGCGTCCTTCCCCTCGACGGGACGATGGAAGAGGCCTTGCTCGCCCTGGTGCCCGTGCCGTCGTGGCCGGCGGCGGTGACGGTGACGGCGCCCGTGGTGAAGCCGCTTCCCGGCGGTCTCGAAGGCGAGCGCTTCACGCCCTCTCAGGATGTCCTCGCCGCCGGGCGCATCGCGGCGGTGGCGAAGGCGCTGATTGCGGCCGAAGCCGACCTCAACGCCCTCGACGCCAAAGTCGGCGACGGCGACACCGGCACCACGTTCGCGGGCGCCGCCCGCGCCGTACTGGCCGATCTCGACCGGCTGCCGCAAGCCGATCCGTCTGCCCTCGCCCGCGCGCTGGCCGAGCGGATCGGCCGGGCGGCCGGCGGGTCGAGCGGCGTTCTCGCCTCGATCTTCTTCGCTGCCGCCGGCGCGTCCCTCGCGGACGGAGCCGGCTGGCCGGAGGCCCTGGCGGAAGGCGTCGCGCGGGTGCGGGCCTATGGCGGCGCCAATCCCGGCGACCGCACCATGCTCGATGCCCTGATCCCCGCCGTCGAAGCGCTCAGATCGGGCGATCTCACCGGCGCGGCCTCGGCTGCCCGTGAGGGCGCCCGCGCCACCGCCGGCATGAGCCGCGCTGCGACCGGCAGGTCGAGCTACCTCGCGGCGGGCGACCTGCAGGGCGTCGAGGATCCCGGCGCGGCGGCCATCGCCATCGCCTTTTCCGCCCTCGTCTGAAAGCCGACGATGCCCTCCTGCCTGATCCTCGACGATTACCAGAACGCTGCCCTCGGCCTTGCCGAGTGGGGGCGCCTCGACGGCGTCGATGTCTCCACCATCACGGAGTATATCGGCGACAGGGAGGCGCTGGTGGCGCGGATCGCGGAGGCCGAGATCCTGGTGATCATGCGCGAGCGGACGCCCGTTCCGGCGGATCTGCTCGCGCGTCTGCCGAAGCTGAAGCTCCTCGTCACCAGCGGGATGCGCAACGCCTCCATCGACCTCGCGGCGGCGAAGGCGCGGGGCGTGATCGTCTGCGGCACGGACTCGAGCCCGACGCCGCCCACCGAACTGACCTGGGCGCTGATCCTCGGCCTCGCCCGGCATCTGCCGGAGGAGGTGGCGAACATCCGTGATGGCGGGTGGCAGACCAGCATCGGCGCCGACCTGTCCGGCGCGACGCTCGGCATCCTCGGCCTCGGCAAGATCGGCGCGCTCGTCGCGCGGGTGGGGCAGGCCTTCGGCATGAACGTGCTGGCTTGGAGCCCGAACCTCACGGCGGAGCGCGCCGCGGCGGCCAGCGCGACGCTGGCGACGTCCAAGGACGCGCTCTGTGAGGCCGCCGACTTCCTCACCCTGCACCTCGTGCTGAGCGAACGCAGCCGGGGCATCGTCGGCGAGGCCGAGTTGCGGCGGATGCGGCCGAGCGCCTACCTCGTCAACACGTCCCGCGCGGGGCTCGTGGATCAGGCCGCCCTGCTCCGCGCGTTGGAAGACGGCTGGATCGCGGGCGCCGGGCTCGACGTGTTCGACACAGAGCCCCTGCCCGCCGACAGCCCGTTCCGCCGCGTGCCGAACGTCCTCGCCCTGCCCCATCTCGGCTACGTCTCGCGAGCGAATTACACGCGCTTCTTCACCCAGGCCGTCGAGGATATCGCGGCGTGGCAGGCTGGTAGCCCGATCCGGCAACTCGGCTGAGCCCTCAGCCGGCGCGGGGGTCGAGGGCGTCGGCGAGGCCGTCGCCGAGGAGGTTCAGCGAGACCAGCGTCGCGATGAGGAAGGCGGCCGGCGCCGCGAGCATGTGCGGCGCGGCCTCGATGGCGCGGGCGCCTTCCGCGATCAGCACGCCCCAACTCGTCTGCGGCTCCTGCACGCCGAGGCCGAGGAACGACAGGAAGCTCTCCAACAAAATCACGCGCGGCACGAGGAGCGTCGCCGCGACGGCCACCGGCCCCAGCGTGTTCGGCACGATGTGCCGGAGCACGATGCCCCCCGCCGACAGGCCCAGCGCCCGGGCGGCGCGGACGAAATCGCGCTCGCGCAGGGAGAGGGTCTGCGCGCGCACGATCCGCGCCATGTCGAGCCACTCCACGGCGGCGATGGCGAGCAGCATGAGCACGAGGCTCGCGCGGAAGAACACCAGCAGCAGGATGACGAAGAACACGAAGGGCAGCGCGTAGAGCGCATCGACGGCGCGCATCATCGCGGCGTCTACGGCCCCGCCGGCATAGCCCGCCACCGCGCCGTAGCCGACGCCGATCAGCAGCGCCACCAGCGTCGCCGTCAGCCCCACCGCCAGGGAGACCCGCCCCGCCACGAGGCTGCGGGTGAGCAGGTCGCGCCCATGCACGTCGGTGCCGAGGAGGAAGCGCAGATGGCGGATCGGCATATCGAGGAGGAGACGGCGCCCGCCCTCCTCCTCCGCCACCACCGACGGTGGGCCGAACAGGTCGGAGCGCGGCAGGTAGACGAGGCTGCGCCGGTCGATGGGCTGGTCCGAGGCCAGGGTAAGGTGCAGGCGGTCGCCGTCCCGCGCGAAGGTGGCGACACGGGCGCGCATACGGAACGCGATGCGGTCCAGGGCTGGCTTCAGATGCGCGTCGTCCGGCTGGGCCGTCAGCCCGGCGGGCAATTGGCGCAGGTCCGGGTAGAAGCGGTCGGGCTCGTGCCCGGTGAAGGCGGGCCCGACGAGGCAGGCGAGCGCTAGTAGCGCCAGCACGACGAGGGAGGCGACGGCGCCCCGCGCGCGGGCCAGCCGCCGGATCATGCTCCCGCCCGCAGGCGCGGATCGAGCCACGCGCAGGCGAGGTCGGCGGCGAGGTTCAGGACGATGACCAGCACTGCCACCAGCAGCACCACGCCCATCACCAGCGTGTAATCGCGGTTGACGGCGCCCTCGACGAAGTAGCGCCCGATGCCCGGCAGGCCAAAGATCGTCTCCACCACCACCGACCCGGTCAGCAGCGCGGCGGCGAGTGGCCCGAGATAGGCCACCACCGGCAGCAGCGCCCCGCGCAGGGCATGGCGCGTGACCAGAATGGGCGGCAGGCCGAAGGCGCGCATGGTCCGCACCGGCTGGGTGCGCAGCACCTCCCCGAGGGAGGCGCGGGTCAGGCGCGCCAGCGCCCCGATCTGGGGAAGGGCCAGGGTGAGGACGGGCAGGATGAGATGGCGCGGATCGCCCTCCTCCCATCCGCTGAGGGGAAGCCAGCGCAGGGTGAGCCCGAAGGCGATCTGCAACAGGGGCGCGACGACGAAGCTTGGCAGTGACAGGGTGAGCGCGGCACCGAGGCCGATGGCCCGGTCGATCCATCCGTCCCGCCGGAGCGCGGCGACGCAGCCGAGCCCGATGCCGAAGACACAGGCGACGACGAGGGCCAGGGCGCCGAGGGTCGCCGAGACCGGCAGGCCCCGCGCGATCAGCCCGGCAACGCTCATGTCGCGGAACGAGAAGGACGGCCCGAGATCGCCCCGCGCCAAGGCCGTGAGGTAGCTGCCGAACTGCGCGATGAGCGGTCGATCCAGCCCATAGACCCTGCGCAGGTTCTCCATCGCGGCCGGCGAGAGCGGGCGCTCGAGGTCGAACGGCCCGCCTGGGGCGAGGCGCATCAGGAAGAAGCTCAGCGCCACCACCGCGAGCAGCGTCGGCACCCCCTGCCCCAGCCGCCGCAGGACGAGGCCGATCATGCCGTCAGCCTGAGGTAGCGGGTCGGCGCGGCGTTGCGCAGGTTCGGGTGGTATCCCTGGAGGCGCGGCGAGATCAGCGCCTTGGTCCGGTAATGCATCAGCGGAATCCAGGGCAGCTCGCGCAGCGCGATCTCCTCGGCCCGGTACAGGAGGTCGGCCCGCCGCGCGAGATCGCGCTCGCGGGCGCCCTCCTTCAGCAGCGCGTCGTAATCCGGGTTCGACCAGCGGCCGGCATTGAAGCCGTCATTGCCGGTCTGGAGCAGGAACAGGAAGTTCTGCGGATCGGAATAGTCGGCGATCCAGGACATGCGGGCAATGTCGAAATCACCGCCGTCGCGCAGATAAGCAAAATGCGTCTTCGCATCGGTGTAGACGAAGCGCGTCACGATGCCGAGGTCGCGCCACATCTCCGCGAGCGCCACCGCAATATTGCGGTTGTTGTCGCTCATGTTGAAGCGGTACTCGACCTTGAGCGGATTGCTCTTCGGATTGAAACCGGCGGCGGTGAGGAGGGCGCGGGCCTCCTCCTCGTGGTCGATGGGCAGTCCCTTGCGTCCCGCCGTTTCCGGCGGCGTGCGGTAATGGTCTAGGCCCTCCGGGCAGAGGGAATAGGCCGGGCTCATCGTGTCGCCGAAGAGCGCCTGGGCGAGGTAGTCGCGGTCGATCACTAGCGAGAGGGCGCGGCGCACCCGCGCGTCCGAGAACGGCGCCTTGCGGGTGTTGATGGCGAGCGCCGCGAGGCCGAGGGCCGGGCCGAGCACCACCTGCGCTCCGAACCGGTCCTGAAGCGCCACCATCTGGTCGCCGGGCAGGTCGGACAGCGAATCGATCTCCCCGGCGGCGTAGCGGCGCACGGCCCCCGACAGATCCGGCGTCGGCAGGAAGGCGACCCGGCGGATCGCCACCGAGGCGGCGTCGGGGTGGTGCGGATTGGCGTCCAGCAGGATGCGGTCGCCCGGCACGTTGTCGATCAGCCGGTAGGGGCCGTTCGTCACGAGGTTGCCCGGCCGCGTGAAAGATTCGCCGTGTTGCGTCACCGACGCGGCGTGGACGGGCGCCGCCGTCTGATGCGTCAGCAGTTCGAGGAAGTACGGCGTCGGCTCTTCGAGCCTGATCTCTACCGTTGCCGGGTCTGGCGCCGAGACACCGAGGGTGTCCACCGGCTTCTCGCCGCGATTGATGGCGGCCGCGTTGGCGATGGGAAACAGCACCTCGGCGTATTTGGCGCCCGTCGCCGGGTCCATGATCCGCCGGAGCGAATAGACGAAATCCGCCGCCGTCACCGGCTCGTCGTTCGACCAGCGCCCGTCGGGATTCAGTGTGAAGCGATAGGTCATGCCGTCCTCCGAGACAGACCATGCCTTCGCCGCGCCGGGCACGATGGCCCCGCGATTGTCGTAGGTGAGCAGCCCGTCGCAGAGGTCGCGCAGGATGTGCGCCTCCGCGACCGTGGAGGACTTGTGGGGATCGAGGGTTTCCGGGTCGGCGTCGTTGCCGCGCCGGTAGAGCGGATCCCCGGCGGCGGCGGCACCCGACGTGGCGGCGAGCGCGGCGGCGCCGGCGAGCCAATCCCGCCGACGCAGGCGCATCAGGCGCCGGTCTCGGCCACGAGCCCGGCGGCCTCGATCCCGGCGACGGCACAGATCTCGTCGTTGTCCGAGGTGTCGCCCGAGATGCCGACCGCGCCTAGCAGACGCCCGTCCTTGCCCCGGATCAGGACGCCGCCCGGAACCGGCACCAGGGCGTCGGGCCCGGCGAGGTGGCTGATCGCGGCCACGAAATAGGGCTGCGCCTCGGCGCGGGCATGGATGGCCCGCGAGCCCATGCCGAGGGCCAGCGATCCGTTGGCCTTGCCGCAGGCGACTTCGGCGCGACGCAGGGACGCCCCGTCCTCGACCTCGACGCAGCGGAGCGCACCGCGCGCATCGTAGACCACCACCGCCATGGGCTTCAGGTGCCGCTCACGCGCGGTGCGCAGGGCCGTCGCCACGACGATGCGGGCGGCCTCCAGGGTCAGATCGATCATCGGTGCTTCGCGTTCAGGCTAAGTGGGACACACGTTCGAACGCGATTGTGGCCACCTGCGCCAGGATCTCAAGTCGCCGGACGGTGGATTCGTCGGGCTCGATATACGCGCACCAATAGGCGCCGAGCGCCGCGACGGGTTCCGGCGTGCCCATCGGCACCATGGCAAGGCTGCGCATCGACGTGCGCCGGTAGGCGATCTGCGGCACCCGAGAGTCGTTCTCGAGATCGGGGATGACCGCCGTGCGCCCATTCAGCATCGCCCAACCGGAGACGCATTCGGTCATGGGGAACCGCGCGCCGCGCCACAGGGGCTCGATGGCGTCCTCGGCGGCGTAATGGCAGAAATCACCCTCCCGCAGCACCACCGCGATCCCATCGGAGCCGACGACGTCGCGGGCAGTCCGGCAGAGCACCGCCACGATCTCGTCCACCGAGCGCGCGGCCGCCAGCGACTTGGCCGCCTCGGCCAGCCGGACACCATGATCGTCGTCGTATTCGGTCGTCAGCAACATCCAGAAAATCTCGCGATGAACCATCGCTCAAGGGGGTGGGTAAGCCCCTCATCGATCTAATAGGTGAATGAGCGGGGCCGGAAAGGCGTTCCACCGCTACGCTATCACGCGGCCCGGCGTGGCAGCGAAGTCGCAGCGGTGCCGCCCACGGTGGAAACCACTCAGAGGAAAAGCCCCCGTGCCTGAATCACCCGTGAATCGCCGGCTCGACGTGCGGCGACGCACTTAAGAGGCCGCTGCACTGCAACGACGCGAACACTTCGGCGAATTGTCCGGTGAGGACACATACCCGTAGGAGTTCGCCGTGAGAGTGCTCATCGCCGCCACGCCCCTGACCGGGCACGTCAACCCGCTGCTGGCCATCGGCCGGCTTCTGTCGGCCCGCGGCGACAGCGTCACCGTCCTCACCGATCCCGCCTTCGCGGACAAGGTGACGGAGGCGGGCCTGCGCTTCTCGTCATACGACGATCAAGGCTCCGCCGGCTATCTCGAACCGACCCTGCCGCCCGGCCCGGAGCGCTGGACCAATGAGTTCGACCGCCGTTTCATCGCGCCGATGCCCGTTCAGGCTGCGCGGCTCCGCGAGCTGATCGCCAGCGAGGCGCCCGATGTGATCGTGGCGGGCAGCATGTTCCTCGGGGTGCTGCCGCTGCTCCTCGATACGAAGCCCCGGCCGCCCATCGTCGTCGTGAACATCAGCATCCTGTTTCTCGACAGGCCGGATGGCGCTCCCCTGGGGATGGGTTTGCCCCCCGCCCGCGACGAGGCGGATTTCGCCCGCTACGCGCAGTTCAAAGCCGGCATGGACGCGGCCTTCGTCGGCCCGGTGCGGGCGCGCGCCGACCGCCGGCTCGCCGAACTCGGTCTGCCGGGCCTGCCGGCCTCGCTCACCCAGTCCATCGCCATCCTGCCGGATGCCTTCCTCCAGCCGAGCGTGCCGGAGTTCGAATACGATTTCGGTTCGCTGCCGGAGACGTTGCATTTCGTTGGTCTGCTGCCGATGGCGCGAACGAACGCCTCGGTGCCGGATTGGTGGGCGTCGCGGGACCGCAGCAAGCGGATCGTGCTGGTGACGCAGGGCACCCTGGCCAATGCGGAGTTCGGCCAGGTCGTGGAGCCCACCCTGCAGGCCCTGGCGCACCGCGACGACCTGCTCGTCATCGCCACGACCGGTGGGCGTCCGATCTCGGCCCTCACCGTCCCGATCCCGGCCAATGCCCGCGTGGAGCGCTTCCTGCCCTTCGGCGAAATCCTCCCGGAAATCGACCTGCTCGTTACCAACGGCGGTTACGGCAGCGTCTGTCAGGCGCTTTCGGCCGGCATTCCCATCGTCTCGGCAGGCCTGAGCGAGGACAAGGCGGAGGTCTCCGCCCGCATCGGCTGGTCCGGGGCCGGCATCAATCTCGCCACCAACACGCCCTCCGTCGCGGCGCTCCGCGATGCGGTCGAGACGGCCCTGTCCGATCCGCGCTACCGGGATCGAGGCGGGGTCATCGCCGAAGCCTTCGCCGCGCGTGATGCGGGCCGCGAGATCCTGGCCGCCATCGACGGGCTCGTCCGCATCCCCGAAACGCTGGGCGCGTGATCCCCGGCGGCCGGGCGACACGTCTCTTGGCCGCAGGAACAGGAGCGCCTGCCCCCGGTTCGCCCTTCGAACAGCACGGACGGGAGAGCGGAACATGGCGCAGGTGCGCGGATCGACGGTCGTCATCACGGGAGCGTCGAGCGGCATCGGACGCGCCGCCGCGTGGGCCTTCGCCGAGCGAGGTGCCCGTGTCGTCCTGGCCGCGCGCCGCGCCGAGGTTCTGGAAGACCTCGCGCGGGAGATCCGCGAGGAGGGCAGCGAGGCCCTCGCCATTCCCACCGATGTGACAGACCCGAGAGCCGTCGAGGCGCTGGCCGACGGGGCGGTGCGTCGGTTCGGCAAGATCGACGTCTGGATTAACAACGCCGGCGCGGGCGTCTTCGGGCCGCTGCTCGACGCCCCGCTCGATCTTCACCGCGAGACCATCGCGATCAACCTGCTCGGCGCCATCCACGGCGCCTACGCGGTGCTGCCGCATTTCCAGCGGCGGGGACGCGGCACGCTCATCAACACCGTCTCGATGGGCGGATGGGCGCCGACGCCCTTCGCGGCGGCCTATACGGCGAGCAAGTTCGGCCTGCGCGGCTTCTCGGCGAGCCTCCGGCAGGAACTCGCCCGGCACAAGCACATCCATGTCTGCGGCGTCTTCCCCGCCATCGTGGACACGCCCGGCCTGGAACACGGGGCGAACGTCTCCGGCAAGACCCTCAACCCCGGCCATCTCTACTATGCGCCGGAGGACGTGGCCGAGGCTTATGTCCGGCTCGTGCGCCATCCCCGTCACGAAGTAGCGGTGGGTTGGCCGGCGCGTCTCGCCCAGGCGGGTTACGCTCTGGCGCCGAGTCTGACGGAGCGCATGATGGGGGCGGGCTTCCGCTTCGCCCTCGACCGTGCCGATCCGGGCCCCCGAACCCACGGCGCGCTGAAGGACCCGATCCCGCAGGGCACGACCGCCGACGGCGGCTGGCGCAAACGCAAGGGCGTGCCCTCCGCTGGGACGATGAGCACGGGACTGGTCGTAGCAGGAGTCGGCGCGGCAGCGTTGCTTGGTCTCGCCCTCGGCACCCGCACTTCACGAGAGTCTTGAACGACCATCGGCTCGGGCGGCAGGCCGACCTGCCGTCCTCAACATCCGCCGCGATCCAACCAAAAGTGGATGCGGTTCAAGATGTCTGGAATGTCTGGGAGAAGTCTTGGTGGGCGCACTAGGGTTCGAACCTAGGACCCGCTGATTAAGAGTCAGCTGCTCTACCAACTGAGCTATGCGCCCGATCACTAAGTGATCGCCCCCGCCGGCCACCAAGTCCGTCTGGGGTGCCGGGCTGATACCAATGCCACCGGGGGCTGTCCACCCCCGGCGGCGATTTTTTCTCACTCGGCCGCTGCGTGCTGTGCATGGAGCCGCACGGCCTGGGCCGAGAGCTTGTTCAGTGCCGACAGGTAGGCCTTCGCCGAGGCGACCAGCGTGTCCGGGTCGGCTCCGCGGGCGGTGATGCTGCGGTCGCCGTCGCGCAGGCGCACCGTCACCTCCGCCTGGGCGTCGGTGCCGCCGGTCACGGCGTGGACGTCGTAGAGGTCGAGCTGCGCCTCGTGCGGGACCAGGGCGCGGATCGCGTTGAAGACGGCATCCACCGGCCCGTTGCCGTCCGCTTCCTCGATCCGCGAGCCGGCCTCGTCCTGGATGCGCAGGGTCGCCCTCTGCGGCCCACGCGTGCCCGCAATGACCGACAGGGAGACCAGCCGAATCCGGTCCTGCGCAGTGGCGAGGTTTTCGTCCACCAGAGCCTCGATATCCTCGTCGTAGACGTGCTTCTTGCGGTCGGCCAACGCCTTGAAGCGCTCGAACGC
Source organism: Methylobacterium litchii (assembly GCF_038442315.1). Lineage (NCBI taxonomy): Bacteria > Pseudomonadati > Pseudomonadota > Alphaproteobacteria > Hyphomicrobiales > Methylobacteriaceae > Methylobacterium > Methylobacterium litchii. The sequence continues at coordinate 127,919 of NZ_JBBXMY010000009.1, forward strand.
GTCCTGGAACTGGTTGTCGGACAGGTGCAGGCCGAGATCGTCCAGCTTGGAGCGGAAGGCCGCCCGGCCGGAATGCTTGCCCATCACGAGGGAGGTCTTGGTGAGGCCGACCGAGGCCGGCGTCATAATTTCGTAGGTCTCGGAATTCTTCAGCATCCCGTCCTGGTGGATGCCGCTCTCGTGCGCGAAGGCGTTGCGCCCGACGATGGCCTTGTTGAACTGCACCGGGAAGTTCGTGGCATGGCTCACGAGCTTCGAGGCGCGGGTCAGCATCTGCGATTCGATGCCCGTCTCGTAGGGCATCACGTCGGCGCGGGTGCGGATCGCCATCACGATCTCTTCGAGCGCCGCGTTGCCCGCCCGCTCGCCGATGCCGTTGATGGTGCACTCCACCTGCCGGGCGCCGCCCTCGATACCCGCCAGCGAGTTCGCGATCGCGAGGCCGAGGTCGTTGTGGCAGTGTACGGAGAAGATCGCCTTGTCGGCGTTCGGCACCCGCTCGCGCACGCTCCGGAACATGTCCCGGTACTCGGCGGGCGTAGCGTAGCCCACCGTGTCGGGCAGGTTGATCGTGGTGGCGCCCGCCTTGATCGCCGCCTCGACGCAGCGGCACAGGTAGTCGATGGGCGTGCGGGTCGCGTCCATGGCCGACCACTCCACGTCCTCCACGAGGTCGCGGGCCTGGGCGACGGTCTTCAGGATGATCTCAAGCACCTCGTCCTGCGTCTTGCGCATCTGGTGTGCGAGATGGATCGGCGAGGTCGAGACGAAGGTGTGGATGCGTCCGCGCTGGGCGCGTCGCACGGCCTCGCCGGCGCGCGCAATGTCGGCGGTGATGGCGCGGGCCAGCCCGGCGATGGTCGCACGCTTGGTGCGGCGGGCGATCTCGGACACGGCCTCGAAATCGCCGATGGAGGCGATGGGGAAGCCGGCCTCGATGATGTCGACGCCCATCGTGTCGAGCAGTTCGGCGACTGCGAGCTTCTCGTCGAAGGTCATGGTCGCGCCGGGGCATTGCTCGCCGTCGCGCAAAGTCGTGTCGAAGATCAGGACGCGGTCACGGGTGCCGGTCGTCTGGGTCGGGGATTGGGTGCTCATCGTGTCGCCTTCCTGAACCCTGTCGCGCTCCGCCCGGGCTGCTGGCCGGAGGCGGGGAATGCCCTCGTCGGGCGGTTATTCGCGAAACAAAATCCCCTAAGGGCCCAGGCGCATGCCCGGACGGCCCTCAGGGGCGGGTAAGCAGAAGGTCGAGGAGGAGGACCGGGCGCGCGCGCGACAGCAGGGCCGCGTGAGCGGCACCGGCGATCTCGGACGCTGAGCCGGCGCTGGCCAAGGCTCGTCTCTCCTCATGGGTCGCGCGGCTGAAGACGCGCGTCAGGCGCGAAGAGGTACATCTGCACCGTTCGAAACTCAAGGGCATGGCGGGAGCGGACGGCTTCCCCTCGGACGGAGACCGCACTAAAGCCGCGCAAGTTCTCTCAAATCGTGCGCGAGACCCACCATGGCCAGCTACAAACTCCTGCTCCTGCCCGGCGACGGCATCGGCCCGGAAGTGGCGGGCGGGCTTCAGGTGGTGCTCGGCGCGCTGAAGGAGACGGGGCTCGCTTCGTTCGAGACCGAGACCGACCTCGTCGGCGGCTGCGCCATCGATGCCCACAGCGTGCCGCTGGCCGACGCGACCCTGCAGCGCGCGAAGGACGCCGACGCGATCCTCCTCGGCGCGGTGGGCGGGCCGAAATGGGCGGGCGTCGCCTACGAGAACCGCCCCGAGGCGGGGCTCCTGCGCCTGCGCAAGGATCTCGACCTGTTCGCGAACCTGCGTCCGGCGATCTGCTACCCGGCCCTGGCCGAGGCCTCCGCGCTCAAGCGCGAGCTAGTCGAAGGCCTCGACATCATGATCGTGCGCGAGCTGACCGGCGGCGTCTATTTCGGCGAGCCGAAGCAGATCACCGAGCTGCCCGATGGCGGCAAGCGGGCGGTGGATACGCAGGTCTACACGACGGGCGAGATTGAGCGCATCGCGCATGTCGCCTTCGATCTCGCGGGCAAGCGCTCGGGCCGGGTCGCCTCGGCCGAGAAGCACAACGTGATGAAGACCGGCGTCCTGTGGAAGGAGGTCGTCACCCGCGTCCATGCCGAGCACTACGCCGACATCGAACTGGAGCATATCCTGGCCGACAATTGCGCCATGCAGCTGGTGCGCCGCCCGAAGCAGTTCGACGTGCTCGTAACCGACAACCTGTTCGGCGACGTACTCTCGGACATCGCGGCGATGCTCACCGGCTCCCTCGGGATGCTGCCCTCGGCCTCCCTCGGCGCCGTCGATGAGAAGGGCCTGCGCCGCGCCCTCTACGAGCCGGTGCACGGCTCGGCGCCCGACATCGCCGGGCAGGACAAGGCGAACCCCATCGCCATGATCGGCTCGCTGGCCATGTGCCTGCGCTACTCGTTCGGTCTGGGCGATGCGGCGGATGCCCTCGACGGGGCCATTACTGATGCGCTGGCCGGGGGCGCCCGCACCGCCGACATCGCCGGGCAGAGCGCCAACCCGATGGGCACGAAGGCCATGGCCGAGGCCATCGCCGCGGCGCTCAAGGCGCGGGTCGGCTGAAAACACCCCGTGGGACGCCGTCTGGGACGCATGGCGGCGTGGCCGGACTCCGGTTAAGACGCCCGGATCGCTCGGCGGTCCGGGCGCGAAGGGCGGGAGCAGCATGACGGTGTCGGACGAGGGCTCGGGTCGCGAAACCACGGATTTCGGCTTCGAGCGGGTGGCCCTCAACGAGAAGCAGGGACGCGTCGACAGCGTGTTCCACTCCGTGGCCCGCCGCTACGACGTGATGAACGACCTGATGTCGGCGGGGCTGCACCGGGCGTGGAAGGCGCAGCTCGTCTCGATGCTGCGCCCGTCCAAGACGCGGCCCTACGACCATCTCGACGTGGCCGGCGGCACGGGCGACGTGGCGTTCCGGGTGCTCGATGCGGGCGGTCCGGCGACGCGGGTGACGGTGCTCGACATCAACGAGTCGATGCTGCGCGTCGGCGCGGAGCGGGCGCCGGAAAAGTACGAGGGCCGGGTGAACTTCGTCACCGGCAACGCCGAGAGCCTGCCGCTGCCCGACGCCTCCTTCGATTCGTACACGATCGCCTTCGGCATCCGGAACGTGCCGCGCATCGATCTCGCGCTCAGCGAGGCGCGGCGGGTGCTGAAGCCCGGCGGGCGCTTCCTATGCCTCGAGTTCTCGGCGGTCGACGTGCCGCTGCTCGACAAGATCTACGAGGCCTATTCCTTCCACGTCATCCCGCGCATCGGCGCGCGGGTGGCGGGCGATGCGGATTCCTATCGCTACCTCGTGGAATCGATCCGCAAGTTCCCGACGCGCGGCGCCTTCGCCGGCATGATCGAGCGGGCGGGCTTCCGCCATGTCACCGACCGGCCGCTCTCCGGCGGCATCGTGGCGATCCATTCCGGCTGGAAGGTCAGTTGAGGGTGGTGCACTCGTGATCGGCGCCGCCATCAACCTCGTCCGTGGGGCGCGGGTGGGCTTCGTACTCGTCCGCGAGGGCGCGCTCGCCTTCGCCGACCCGTCCGAGATGCCGGCTGTCCTGCGCTTCGCCCTGAAGGTCGGCCGCTCCATCGAGCGGAAGGGCCTCGGCGACGGCGCCGCGCGTCTGTCGGCGGCGATGACGCGGCTCGGGCCGTCCTACGTGAAGTTCGGGCAGTTCCTGGCGACCCGCCCCGACATCGTCGGGATGCGCGCCGCGCTCGATCTCGAAAAGCTTCAGGACCGGGTGCCGCCCTTCCCGCAAGCCACCGCCGTGCGGGTGGTGGAGGCCGCGTTCGGCAAGCCGATCGGCCAGCTCTTCGTCTCGTTCAGCGAGCCCATCGCCGCCGCCTCCATCGCGCAGGTCCACCGGGCCGTGGTGCAGGATGCGGACGGCACCCAGCGCGCCCTCGCCGTGAAGGTGATGCGCCCGGGCGTGCGCGACGGGTTCAAGCGCGACCTCGAAGTCATGCGCTTCATGGCGCGGATCGTCCACGCCCTCTCGCCAGAGGCCGAGCGCCTGCGCCCGCGCGAGGTGGTGGAGATCCTGGCGCGCTCCGTGCTGATGGAGATGGATTTCCGCCTCGAAGCGGCGGCCGCCTCCGAACTGGCCGAGAACACCAAGGGCGACGACGATTTCCGCGTGCCCCGCCCCGAATGGGAGCTGACCGCCCGCGACGTGCTCTCCTCGGAGTGGATCGACGGCATCAAGCTGCACGGCCCGGCGGCCATCGTCGCGGCGGGGCACGACCCGCGCAAAGTCGGCCGCGCGGTGATCCAAAGCTTCCTGCGTCAGGCGATCCGCGACGGGTTCTTCCACGCCGACATGCACCAGGGAAACCTGTTCGTGGACGGCCAGGGCCGGCTGGTGGCGGTCGATTTCGGCATCATGGGCCGGCTCGGGCCGAACGAGCGGCGCTTCCTCGCCGAAATCCTGCTCGGCTTCATCACCCGCGATTACCTGCGGGTGGCGCGGGTGCATTTCGAAGCGGGCTACGTGCCGGCGCACCATTCGGTGGAGGATTTCGCCCAGGCCATCCGCGCCATTGGTGAGCCGATCCACCAGCGCAAGGCCGACGAGATTTCAATGGCCAAGGTGCTGACGCTGCTGTTCGACGTCACCGCCCTGTTCGACATGAGCACCCGCACCGAACTGGTGATGCTGCAGAAGACGATGGTGGTGGTGGAGGGCGTGGCCCGCTCCCTCGACCCCAAGCTCGACATGTGGACCACCGCCGAGCCGGTGGTGCGCGCGTGGATCGCCCACAATCTCGGCCCCATCGGACGGCTTCAGAGCGGCGCGGAGGCGTTGCGGACCCTCTCCGACGTGGTGACGGACTTCCCCGACCTCGCCGTGCGCCTTAAGCGCGTCCTCGTGCGGCTCGATGAGGCCGGCACGGGGGACGCGAAGAGGCTCGAACGGTTCGCCCGCAACGAACGTCTTCGCGCCGTTTGGTCGACGCTGGCGCTTTGGGGCATCGCCATTGGTGCGCTGACCCTGGCGTTCCGGGGCCTGTAAGCCCCGCTACGTCTCGACCAAGCCGCTGCTCGACCCGCTGGCCTCGGACGTCGCGCGGCCGTGCGGCTTGGCGATGTACTCCTCCGAGCGCATCTCGATCAGGCGGGAGACGGTGCGGTCGAACTCGAAGGCCTCCCGGCCGGTGCTGGCCGTGTAGAGGTCCTGCGCTTCGGCCGCCGCCGAGGCGACGAGCTTCACGTTGCGGTCGTAGAGGGTGTCGATGAGCGTGATGAAGCGCTTGGCCTCGTTGCGCTCGGCCTCCTGCATTACCGGAATGCCGTCGATCAGCACCGTGTGGTAGGCGCGGGCGACCGCCATGTAATCCGAAGCGCCGAGCGGCTGGCGGCAGAGGTCGTCGAAGCCGAAGCGCACCACACCGCCGGCCTCCTGCGGCACCCGCACGGCGCGGCCATGCACCGTCAGGCTTCCCTCCGCCCCCTTCGTTCGGCCGGTGAGGCCCTTGAAGGCGGCATCGAGGGCGGCGCGAGCCGCGTCGTCCGCCGGCACATGCCAGACCTTGGCGCTCCCCAGCTTTTCGAGGCGGAAATCCGTCCGCGAATCGAGCCGCAACACGGAGACGCGCTCCTTCAGCACCTCGATGAAGGGCAGGAACAGCGCCCGGTTCAGGCCGCCCTCGTAGAGCCGGTCGGGCTCGACGTTCGACGTGGCGATGACGGTCACGCCCCGGCGGAACAGGTGATTGAACAGCCGCCCCAGGATCATCGCGTCCGCGATGTCGGTGACGGTGAACTCATCGAAGCACAGGAGCGTCGCCTCGTCGGCCAGGGCGTCGGCCACGGGGCCGATGGGGTCGTCGCCTTTCACCTCGCCGCGCTTCAGCGCCTGCCGGTAGGCGTGGATGCGTTCATGCGCGTCGGCCAGGAAGCCGTGGAAATGGACGCGGCGCTTGGGTCCCGGCGCGGCCTCGTAGAACAGGTCCATCAGCATGGTCTTGCCGCGACCGACCGAGCCCCAGACGTAGAGGCCCCGCACCGCTTCCGGCTCGTCCTTGCGCTTGAACAGCCAGCCGAGGGCGCTGCTCTTGCTCGCGCGTTTGCGCCGACCGAGTTCCTGCACGATGACATCGAGGCTGCGCACGGCGGCGACCTGTGCCGGGTCACGCTCGATGGCGCCGGTGGCGATCAGCGCCTCGTAGCGGTCATGGACGGGGCCGGGCGAGACGGCGCTGCGGCGTGCCTCGGGAGACGGGCCGCGCCCCACGCCGGATGTCTGGCTCACGAAACCGGTTCCTCGCCAAGTCCGATGCCCGGCGTCGCCGGGCGGCGCCGTTCCTGTGCCGTGGCCCGCCCCTCCGAATCAAGTCTTTCGGCTCGACGGTTCAAGCAAACCGTTCCATGTCCGAACCACATCGCAGCCCCCGCACCACAACCCATGCGGCGGTTTTGCTGCATTGCACAACGGCGTATGCTCTGCCATATCCCAGGTCTATTCGGGAGGAACGTCCGTGTCCCGTGGCGCCGAGGCGCCAACGACCGGAGACGTTCATGGCCGACCAACGGCACTTAGACTCATCACCCATCGTCCGCCGGCTCTGGCTCAGCGACCGGCAGGCCGTGCTGGACTATTTCTGTCGCCTCGACGCCGACACCCGTGCCAACCGTTTCATGGGGCAGGTCAGCGAGGCGGGCCTCCGGGCCTATGCCGATCAGGCGATGTCCGCGCGCGGCGTCATGTTCGGCGCCTTCCTCGATGGGAGCCTGCGCGGCCTCGGCGAGTTGCGGCCCGGTGGCCCCGGCCCGTCGAACTACTTCATCGGGCCGGAGGCGGAAGCCGCCTTCGCGGTGGAGCGCCCGTTCCGCCGCATGGGCCTCGGCGCCGCGCTGTTCGCGCGCATCACCCAGGCGGCGCGCAACCGCGGCGTGTGTGATCTCCATGTCCGCTGCTTCGCCCGCAACGGGCCGATGATCCGCCTCGCTGCCCGGCAGGGCGCCACCCTCAGCCGTGACGGGCTCGATGCGGACGGCTCGCTGCACCTGAACCGGGCGACGCCCCTCTCGCTCTGGTACGAGAGCATCGCGGAGGCCTTCGACTTCACCCTCTCGGTCTCGGCGAAGACCCTCGACCGGAAGGACGCGGCCTAGCCGATCGGCTCCCCCACCAGGGCAAAGGTGAGGAGATCGACAGACGCCGCACCGCCCCGCAGCAAGGCGCGGGCGGCGGCGTTCGCGGTGGCCCCCGTGGTGCGCACGTCGTCCACGAGGAGCACGCGAAGCCCGGCCAGCCGGTGCGCCTCGGCGGGCGGGACGTGGAACGCCCCCGACAGGTTCTCGGCGCGGCCCGCACGGCTCAAGCCCACCTGCGAGCGCGTGGCGCGTTGGCGAATCAGCGCGTGGGGGAGGAAGGGCAGACCCGCTCCGTCTGCAAGGGGTCGCGCCAACAGCGCCGCCTGATTGAAGCGCCGCCGCCACAGCCGCCAGCGATGCAGCGGGACCGGCACGATGCAATCGGCCTGCGCGATCAGGTCCCGCCCGGCACCGGCCATCATCCGGGCCATCGGCCGGGCGAGATCGTGCCGGTCCTCGTATTTCAGGCGATGGACGAGGCCTCGTGCCACGTCGTCGTAGAGCGCCACGGCCCGCGCCCGCGCGAAGACGGGGGGCTGTGCGAAGGCTTGGGGGGACGTCAGCCGGCCGATCCCAAGATCGACGGCGAAGGCTATGCCGAGGCGGTCGCACAGCGGCTCCTCGATGAGCCGCAGGCCAGACCAGCAGGCGGGGCAGAACGCACCCGCATCGGCGGTGGCGGCGCCGCATCCGGCGCAAGTCGGGGGATAGACGAGGCCCAGCGCGAGATCCCGCGCCCGGCGAAGGGAGGCGGCGGCGCCCCGGAGGACGCCGCCGGACTTGTCGGTGAGGGTGCTCAGCGCGCCCCGGCAGGCTGCATCGCCTGCTGGTCGGCGGCCTTCGCCTTGGAGTTCGCGCGATGACGGCCGATGGCACAACCGGCGGCCGCGCCCATCACGCCGTGGCCCGCCATGTGGCCGGCGACACCGCCGACGAGGGCGCCCTTGATGCAGCCCTTCGCCTCGGCGGCGCCGGTGGCGGTGAGGGCGGACAGGGCGACGACGGTTCCGAGAATCAGACGCTTCATCAGGTTTCTCCCGAACGAATCCATGAGCCGACTGGCTTGTGGGGCAGGAACGGCGGGTGCGGTGTCCAGTTCCGTTTTCATCCCTCGGCCGACTTCACGTCTTCGCGGGTGGTATCGCGCCCCTGCATACGCCATTTCACCCGGTGATGAGTACGCCCCATCCGCTTTTCGACACCGCTCTGATCCGCCGCCGCCTCGCCCGCGCGCAGGCCGGCGGCTATGCCGGCTTCCTGCTCGAACGAGCCGCCGAAGATCTTGAGGATCGGCTCGGCACGGTGATGCGCGATTTCCGCCGGGTGCTCGATCTCGGCAGCCCGGCGGCCGTGGCCGATGCGGTCCTGGCGCGGCGCTATCCCGAGGCTGAGCGCTACCGGCTCGCTCCCCTGCCGGAAGCAGGTCCGGGCCGCGCCGTGGCCGACACGGAGGCGCTACCTATCGGTCCGGCCAGCATCGACCTTGTCGTCTCGCTGCTCGCCCTGCACGCAGTAAACGACCTGCCGGGCGTGCTGGTGCAGGTCCGCCGGGCGCTCCGGCCGGATGGGCTGTTTGTGGGATGCCTGCTTGGCGGGGCGACCCTCACCGAACTGCGTCAGAGCCTGACCCAGGCCGAAAGCGAGATCGAGGGCGGGGTGAGCCCGCACGTCGCGCCTTTCGTGGCGATCCGCGAGGCGGGCGGACTTCTGCAGCGGGCGGGCATCGCCCTGCCGGTGGCGGATTCGGACATGCTAACGGTGCGCTATGCGGATGCGTTCGCGCTGATGCGCGATCTGCGCGCGATGGGCATGACAAACGCCCTCACCGACCGCCGGAAACGCCCGATGCGCCGGGCGACCTTGCTGCGCGCCGCGCAGATCTACGCGGAGCGCTTCGCGGATGCGGACGGTCGGATCCGGGCGAGCTTCGAACTGGTCTGGCTTCTCGGCTGGGCGCCGCACGAGAGCCAGCAGAAGCCGCTCAAGCCGGGCAGCGCCTCGGCACGCTTAGCCGATGCCCTCGGGACCGTTGAGTTGAAGGGAGAGGGCAGCTAGTCCGCCCTCCCCGCGCGACGCCTTACTCTTCGACCTTGGCCACCGGGCGGTCGTTGCCCTGTGCGGTCTCGTCGTGCCACTGGCCCGCCTTGTCCTGATAGCGGATGCCCTCGGTCGAGCCCGGCACCTGCTGCTCGGCGGCGGCGGCCTGGGCCGCCTGAAGCGCCTCGTCCCGGCTGGGGAAGGTTTCGGAGAAGACGTCGCCGACCTTGTAGGCGTAGCCGCCGTCGTGCTCGACGATGTGATAGGTGACTTCCGACATGACGCCTCCGAACGCGTGAACGGGTTTCGGAGCGCGAACCGCTGGGGCACCGTAGCGGTTCCGCAGCCACCGATCCGCCCGAATGCGGCATCAGAGGCATCGGCTCCTCGCTCGCAGGGTCATTCGATGCCGCTTCATCCCCGTCTTCTCGCCTGTGCCGCCTGCGTGCTGACGCTCAGCGCCCTGCCGGCACGGGCGGAGGAAGGCTTCCTCGACAGGCTGTTCGGCGGGACGCCGGGCGCCGCGCCGGCCAACCCGTTCGCCTCGAACTACCCGTCCGCAGCGCCCTCTCAGCGGGAGGTCGCGGCGGCGCGGGCGGAACGGGCCGCGCGTCGGTCGCGCGGCGCCGAGGCCGGGCCGATCCCGCCCGGCCGTATCCCGGAGGAGTAGCCTCAGGCGTCGCCGACGACGCCCGCCTCGTCCTGCGCCTGGAGCACGTCCGGGCGCGGCATCGAGATGATGTTGTAGCCCGAATCCACGAAATGGGTCTCGCCCGTGACGCCGCCCGACAGCGACGAGAGCAGGTAGAGCGCCGAGCCGCCCACCTCGTCCAGCGTCACCGTCCGCCGCAGGGGAGCGTGGGCACGCTGGTGGTTAAACATCAGCCGCGCATCCGCGATGCCCGCGCCTGCCAGCGTCCGCATCGGCCCCGCCGAGAGAGCATTCACGCGGATGCCGTCCGGCCCGAGATCAGTGGCGAGGTAGCGCACGGAGGCTTCGAGCGCCGCCTTGGCCACGCCCATCACATTGTAATTGGGCATGACGCGGGTCGAGCCGCCGTAGGTCAGCGTCAGCAGCGAGCCGCCGTTCTTCATCCGCTTGGCCGCGCGCTGCGCGATCTCGGTGAAGGAGAAGCACGAGATCGTCATCGTGCGCACGAAGTTCTCGCGCGTCGTGACATCGACGTAGCGGCCCTTCAGCTGCGCCTTGTCCGAGAAGCCGATGGCGTGGACCACGAAGTCGAGCTGGCCGTCGAACCGCGCGTCGAGGGCGTCGAAGGTCGCATCGACGGAGGCGAGATCCTCCACGTCACAGGGCAGCACGATATCGGAATCGAGCTTGGCGGCGAGCGGCGCGACACGGCGCCCGAGGGCATCGCCCTGATAGGTGAAGGCAAGCTGAGCGCCGTGGGCGTGGAGCATCTTCGCGATGCCCCAGGCGATCGAATGGTCGTTGGCCACGCCCATGATCAGACCGCGCCGGCCTGCCATCAAACCCGTCATGCGAAACCGTCTTCATCGTGGCCCGCCGCCCCCGATGAGAGGGCGGCTCTGAGCCCTTGCCTTAGCCCGCCCTCCGCGGCCCTGTCCAATCGCCGCCCGTCAGGCGTCGATATGCTTCAGGACCAGCGTCGCGTTGGTACCGCCGAAGCCGAAGGAGTTCGACAGGACGTGGCCGAGCTTCACCCCGTCGCGGCGGGCGCGGAGGATTGGCATGTCGGCGAAGGCGGGGTCGATCTCGTCGATATGCGCACTCTCGCAGATGAAGCCGTTGTTCATCATCAGCAGGGAGTAGATCGCCTCCTGCACGCCGGTCGCCCCGAGGGAATGGCCGGTGAGCGACTTTGTGGCCGCGATGGGCGGGCACGCGTCGCCGTTGCCGAACACCTCGCGGATCGCCTCGATCTCCTTGTCGTCGCCGACTGGGGTCGAGGTCGCATGCGGGTTGATGTAGTCGATCTTCACGCCCTTCAGGCCGGCGATCGCCTGCTTCATGCAGCGGATCGCGCCCTCGCCCGAGGGGGCCACCATATCGTAGCCGTCCGAGGTGGCACCGTAGCCGGCGATCTCGCCGTAGATCCGCGCGCCGCGCGCCTTGGCGTGCTCGTACTCTTCCAGCACCACCACGCCCGCGCCGCCGGCGATCACGAAGCCGTCCCGGCCCGCATCGTAGGCGCGGGAGGCCCGGGCCGGCGTGTCGTTGTACTTGGAGGACATGGCGCCCATGGCGTCGAACAGGACGGAAAGCGTCCAATCCAATTCCTCACAGCCGCCCGCGAAGATGATGTCCTGCCGACCGCCCTGGATGATCTCGGCGGCGTTGCCGATGCAGTGGTTCGACGTCGCGCACGCGGACGAGATCGAATAGTTCACGCCCTTGATCTTGAACCACGTGGCCAGCGTGGCCGAGGCGGTGGAGGACATGGCCTTCGGCACCGCGAACGGGCCGACGCGCTTCGGACCCTTGCTGCGGGCGATGTCGGCCGCCTCCACGATGGCATGGGTCGAGGGGCCGCCCGAGCCCATGATGATGCCGGTGCGCTCGTTCGAGACGTCGCCGTCCTCAAGGCCGGCATCGCGGATCGCCTGTTCCATGGCGACCTGATTCCAGGCGGTCCCGCCGCCATGGAAGCGCATGGCGCGCCGGTCGAGCACCGTCTCCGGGTCGAGGGTGGGGGCACCCTGGACCTGACAGCGGAAGCCGTGTTCGGCGAAGGGCACGGCGCGGGTGATGCCCGAGCGTGCCTCGCGAAGGGAGGTCAGAACCTCCTGCGTGTTGTTGCCGATGGACGAGACGATGCCCATCCCGGTGATGACGACGCGGCGCATGGAAAAACCAAACCTCCGTCGCGGCGACGGTTGCCCGCGCCGCGTTGCGGTCAGCTAAGGGGTAGCCGGTGCAATCTCAACAGTCCGGAACGTCAGGCGTTGCCCGCGCCACCCTTAACTTCGACCGGCCGGGCCGATTTCGACCCGATCCGGCCTCCTAAATGGGAGCGGATATCAGGCGTTCTAGGCCCGGAAAAGTGCGACGCGCAGATCGGTCGCCTCGTAGATGCGGTTTCCGTCGGCTTCCAACCACCCATCGGCGATGCCGAGGACCAGTCGGCCCTGGCGGACGCGCTTGAGATCGACGCCGTAGACGACCTTCTTGACGGTCGGCAGCACCTGATCGGCGAACTTCACCTCGCCGACGCCAAGGGCGCGGCCGCGACCGGAGGCACCCAACCAGCCCAGGTGGAAGCCCACGAGCTGCCACAGGGCGTCCAGACCCAGGCAGCCCGGCATCACGGGGTCGCCCTGGAAATGGCAGGGGAAGAACCAGAGGTCGGGGCGGATGTCGAACTCGGCTAGGACATGGCCCTTGCCGTGGGCGCCGCCCTCCTCGCCGATGGAGGTGATGCGATCGAACATCAGCATCGGCGGCAGCGGCAATTGCGCGTTGCCCGGTCCGAATAGCTCGCCGCGCCCGCAGGCCAACAGATCCTCGTAGGAGTAGCTCGAGCGGCGGCTCGGGGCCGGCGATTGCGCGGTGTCGGCGTCGGGCGGCATGAAAGCGCAGCAATTCCCGTTCAGTAGCGACGTTCCAGCGCCCATCGCCGGCCCATCCGCAGGCGGGTTAGCACGGGCGGGGGCGCGTTCAAAGCGTCTCGCCCCGTCAAGCTGCGCCGGGTTGCGACGCGGGGTCGCCTTCCGTATACTCGTAGCAATTGTTTGCCCTCTCTCAGAGCGTTCAGTCCCCAATGTCAGAGATGGTGCCCCTGCAGGCTGTCCTCAGCGGTCGTATCCCCGCCTTCCAAACGGAGGCGAACGGAGCCGGCCGTCGTGGTTGCCCGCTTTCGGACCTGCGGGAGCGGCTTCGTCGCGCCGGCCTGCGCCCGACCCGTCAGCGCCTGTCGCTGGGATGGCTGCTGTTCGGCCGGGGCGACCGTCACCTGACGGCGGAAATGCTCTACGACGAGGCGATGCGCGCCAAGGTGCCGGTCTCGCTGGCGACCGTGTACAACACGCTGCATCAGTTCACCGAGGCCGGGCTGCTGCGTCAGCTCGCGCTGGACGGGTCGAAAGCCTATTTCGACACGAACCCGAGCGAGCACCACCACTTCTACCTTGAGGAAGAAGGCGCGGTGATCGACATGCCGGATTGCGGCATCACGGTTGATTCGCTTCCCGAGGCTCCTGAGGGCATGGAGATCGCGGGCGTCGAGGTGATCGTTCGCCTCCGCCGCAGCCGTCCCGCCGGCCGTCGCCAGCAGGGCTGAGCGGCCGACCACGAGGTTATCAACGGAAAAGGCTCGGCTTGCGCCGGGCCTTTTTCATTCCACCTTCTCGTTCGGATAGACGCCCCACAGGCGATTCTGGCGGATATACCCGTCGACATCGCGCTTCGACGGGAGCGTGACAACCAAGCGGCACCACGTCCCGCCACAGGTCTTGACGTTGCCGATCACCCCGGATTGCAGCCGCGCCTGATCGCTCGACGTGTCGTCGGGGCTCGACCGCAGGGGTACCGCCGCCTTGGCGCCGTCCTTGTCCGGCCCGGCATTCACGATGGCCGTGCGCCGGCCGGACAGCAGCGAGTGCAGCACCCAGCCCTCGGTGCCCTCGGAATCGCGGATCCGCCTCCACGTCTCGAACTCGCCGATGATCTCGACGGGCAAGCCGGCGCGCTGGAACACCCACAGGGTGCGGTGGTCCTTGGAGGGACCCTCGCGCAGGTTCACGCGGTCGGTCTTGAGGCTGGCATAGCGCGGCAGCGGCAGCTTCGTGACCGGGCCGACGCCGTTCTCCTGCGCCAGGGCGGGGCCGGCGAGGCCCATGGTGCCGGCGAACAGGACGGCGATGAGAGTCGGGCGTAGCGCGCGCATCGTCCCTCCGGGAATGACGTCCGGGGCGGATCCCCCAATGGTCGATCCGCGCTCCGATTGTGTTCCGCCCGGCCTCTGCTAGACAGGCCATCACGGCCGGCGCCAGCCGGCAACCGGGGTGCGGAAGCCGGTCCTGTGTGGCCGAACTCGGTTAACGGATGCTTGCGGCCCATGCGCCGGGGGGAGTGAGACCGTGTCGAAGCGTAAGCCGCTCGTGGTGGTGACGCGCCGTCTGCCGGACGCCGTCGAGACGCGGATGCGCGAGTTGTTCGACGTCCGCTTGAACGAGAGCGACTCGCCGCTCACGGGCGAGGCCATGGCCTCCGCCCTGCGCGAGGCCGACGTGCTCGTGCCGACGGTGACGGACGAGATCGATTCCGGTCTCCTCGCCCAGGCCGGGCCGAACCTGCGGCTCATCGCCAATTTCGGCAACGGCGTCGATCACATCGATGTCGGCGTCGCGCTGGAGCGGGGCATCACCGTCACGAACACGCCGGGCGTCCTCACCGAGGACACGGCGGACATGACGATGGCGCTGATCCTCGCGGTCGCCCGCCGGGTGCCCGAGGGCGCGCGGATCATCCCCGAGGACGATTGGACGACCGGCTGGTCGCCCACCTGGATGCTGGGCCGGCGGATCACCGGCAAGCGCCTCGGCATCGTCGGCATGGGCCGGATCGGTCAGGCGCTCGCCAAGCGCGCCCGCGCCTTCGGCCTGCAGGTCCATTATCACAACCGCCGACGCGTCCCGGCCGCCACCGAGAGTGCGCTGGACGCGACCTACTGGGAATCGCTGGACCAGATGCTGGCCCGCGTCGACATCGTGTCGGTGAACTGCCCGCACACCCCGGCGACCTATCACCTGCTCTCGGCGCGGCGTCTCAAGCTCCTGAAGCCCGAGGCCATCGTCGTGAACACCGCCCGTGGCGAGGTGATCGACGAAAACGCCCTCGCCCGCCTGATCGAAGCCGGCGATATCTCGGCGGCGGGTCTCGACGTGTTCGAGCAGGAGCCGGCGGTGAGCCCGCGCCTCGTGAAGCTCGCCCGTCAGGGCAAGGTCGTGCTGCTGCCGCATATGGGCTCGGCGACCCATGAGAGCCGCATCGACATGGGCGAGAAGGTCATCATCAATATCCGGACCTTCATGGACGGGCATCGCCCGCCGGACCGCATCCTGCCGAGCATGCTTTAAAGCATATCCCCGGCGGCGATGCGTTCGCCGCCGCCGGCGGTGTGGAACAGGCGCTCGCTGGTCAGCTTCAGGAAGTAGAATCCGAATTCCGGGTTCTGGTAATAAAGCTGCTTGACCTCCGAATAAGAGACCCGCAGCGCCCTCCCCGCCTGCATGCAGACCAGCGACGCCGTGCGCGTGTTGCCCGGCGAGAGCAGGCCGAGCTCTCCCACGATCCCACCCGTCCGCACCTCGTACCCGACTTCGGGCACGAGGAAGACGCCGCTCTCGATGTAGTAGAGCTCGTCGGCCGGGTCGCCCTTGCGGAACACGGTCTCCCCCGTGCCGAAGCGGCGCTTGTTGCCGAACGGCGCCAGCCATTCGAGGGTCAGGCTGCCGGAGGCCGCCGCCTCCGCCTGCCGCACGAGCCGTACCATTTCCCACAGCCTGTAGGCGTTGAACGGGATCTGGATGCACTCGGTCAGCACGACGGGCATGCTGCCGATCAGGATGCCGTAGGTGACGACGGCGCAGCTCGCGCAAAGGGAGATGATCCGCAACGGGATCATCGTGCTCATCGCGGAGGACGCGATCGTCAGCGCGGTTCCGAGATAGCCGATGGCCTCGATCCAGTTCATCGCCTTCCCCGGCAGCGGTTGCGGCGGGGGAATGCCCGTCCGCGTCCGTTCCGGCAAGCCGATCTCAGGCGGAAGTTGCGGCTTCCAGCGTTGTGCGAACGGCCTCGGCGGTGCGTATCCCCTGCTCGTAGGCGCCGCCGACCGTGCCCCATTGCTCCCGCGACAGCGCTTCGCCCGCGAAGAACAGCTTGCCGCCGAGGCCGTCACGCAGGGTGAGCCGCGCCTGGGCATGGCCCGGCGGGACGACGGCCCAGGAGCCGCGCGCGAACGGATCGTGCCGCCACGCGCTGATGGCCGGGATCGTCAGATCGCGCAGCCGCGCCCGCCCGACCTGCTCGGCCAGCACGGCGCGGACGTGCCGGCGCACCGCATCGGGCCCCCCGCCCGTGGCATCGATGGCGGCGGCCTCGTGGATATCCAGTTCGTAGAAGTGGAATGGCGTGCCGTCGATGCGGGTGAGCAACCCGGAGGGCGAGCGGCGACGGCCGTGGAAACCCGCGAGCCGGTCGCGCCCGCCGAACGGGCTCGACGGCCAGTGTAGCACCGCATGCTCGTAGATGCCGGTCGTGAACCCGTCGATCGCCGCCCGCACCGTATTGGGGAGGGGCGGCGAGAAGGCTGGTCCGTCGCGCAGGACCATGACCGGCACAGTGACGATGGCGGCTTTCGCCGACAGGCTCGTGCCGTCTTCCAGCGAAACCCGCACCCCCTCCCCTGCCCAATCGATGCGGCGGACGGGGGCCGAGAGGCGGATCGGCAGGCCGGCGGCGAGCCGCACGAGGTAATTGCCGTAGCCCCCGGCGATGAAGAAGTTGTCGCCGTATTCCATGCTCGGGAAGTCGTGCAGGGAGACCTCCCCGAGGGGCCGCCCCGAGACGAGGCCGTGGACCTGCGCGACCCGCGCGGCCCAGGGCCCGAGCCCGGCCGGCAGGGCGCTGGCGGCGGGGCGATCCTCGCCGCCCTTGCCGGCGCTGCCGGTCATGGCGTGGTCGGCGCGCTCGAAGGCGCGGGCGCCCGCGCGGGCTTCCCTAGGGCGGGCGGGCCTGCCAGAAACCCAGAAGTGGCCGTCCTGCGGCGCCCGGCGCAGGCGCTCGCCGCGCTCCCGCCCGAGGGCCACGAGGGGATTGATCGGCCCGGCATGGAGCCAATGCGCCCCGAGATCGACCGGGTGCCCGCGTAGCGACACCGTCACGGCCCGGCCGCCGACACGGTCCCGCGCCTCCAGCACCGCCACCGAACGCCCAGCCGCTATAAGGCTCCGGGCCGCCGCGATTCCCGCCGCCCCGGCACCAACGATCACCACATCCGGGGAGGCCGGCAGTGGCGCCAGAGACGGACGAAAATCGGGGGTCAGGGCCGGTTGCGTCGTCATCGTCACCGTCTCGCTTCTCGCCCGCCCTTGCACCGCAGCGGGCGCGATCCCACAACCCTGCCGTCTCGATCCGTCCGGACCAGAACCGATGATTCTCGATTCCGCTTCCGCGGCCCTTCGTCAGACGTTGTCGCCGGCCCTGCGCGGCATCCTCTGGAAATCGCTCGGCCTCACCCTCGCGATCCTCGCGCTCCTGTGGCTCGGCCTGACGCGGCTGATCCAGGCGTTCCAGGCGAGCCACCACATCTCGTCGCAGTACCCGATCCTCGACAGCCTCGCCTACTACCTCGCGGGGTTCGGCCTCTTCGTCGCCCTCGCCTACCTGATGCCGGCCGTGTCGATCATCGTCGCCGGCTTCTTTCTCGATGACGCCGCCGAGATCGTTGAGCGCACCGACTTTCCCGGCGAGCCGCCGGGGCAGGCCATGCCGTTCGGCATCTCCATGCTCTACGCCCTGCGCTTCGCGGGCCTGACGCTGCTCGTGAATATGGCCGCGTTGGTGATCTTCTTCGTTCCGGTGATCGGCGTGGCCGCGTTCTTCGCCGCCAATGCCTACCTCCTCTCGCGGGAATATTTCGAGATGGCAGCGGCGCGCTTCTGCCGGATCGACGGCGCCGCGCAGATGCGCCGTGACCATGCCCTGCGGACGCTCCTCGCCGGGTGCCTGCTGGCGGGCATGATGATCGTGCCGGTGGTCAATCTCGTGACGCCCCTCTTCGGCATCGCGTTGATGGTGCATCTGCACAAGCGCATCTCCGCCCGTCAGCCGCGCCTGACCTACCCGCACTGAGGACGCTGCGGCGAGGGGCGCCCTGGTATTCCAGCAAGCGCCCCTCTAGCGTGCCGCGATGCCCGGTCGCTGCCGGGCCGGAGCGGGCCTGTGATGGAATCGCGTGAGGAACGCCGGGACCCGCCGCCCCCACCGGGCATGGCCCCCTTCGTACTCCTGATCTTGGCCGCGGCGGGCCTGATCGGCTGGGGCGCCTACGGGCAGTGGCAGCGCGACGTCGAGGCGACGCGCACCCTCGACAAGATCCGCACACTCGTGCCCCGCGTGCGCACGGCCCTGGCCGAGCGGGCCGACGGCCCCCTCGACCTGACGCTGCCCGGCGAGACGCGCCCCTTCCTCACGGCCGCCATCGCCGCGCGGGCGACGGGCTACATCGCCGAGCGCCGGATCGACATCGGCTCCCGCGTGAAGGCGGGGGATCTCCTCTTCCGGATCGCGGCGCCCGATCTCGACCAGCAACTGACCCAGGCCGAGGCGCAACTCGGCCAGTTGAAGGCGCAGAAGCTTCAGGCCGAGGCGCAGGTGGAGCAGGCCAAAGCCAACGTCACGCTGGCCAACCTGACCAACAACCGGACGACGACGCTCGCCGACCAGGGCTGGGCCTCCCGCCAGAATGCCGACACGTCGCAGGCGGGTGTCCTGTCCCAGGCCGCGACCCTGGCCGCCGCCGAGGCCGGCGTGAAGGTCGCCGCCGCCAACATCAAGGCGCAGGGCGCGGTGGTGGAACGCCTGAAAGCGCTCGCCGCGTTCGAGAGGGTCGTGGCGCCCTTCGACGGCGTGGTCACGACCCGGAACATCGATGTCGGCGATCTGGTGAAGGCCGACAACGGCGGCACCCCGCTCCTGACCATGGATCAGGACACCACCCTACGCATCGCGGTGAACGTACCGCAGAACCTCACCCGCGGCGTGGCCCCCGGGGTCGAGGCGACGATCCGCGTGCCGCAACTGCCGGGACGGACCTTCACCGGCTCGGTGGAGCGCAGTTCCGTCGCGTTGCAGGCGGCCTCGCGGACGCTGACCACCGAAGTCGATGTACCGAACCCGGACGGCATCCTGCGCGCCGGCATCCATGCCGACGTGACCATCAAGCTGCCGCGCGACAAGCCGGGCGTGATCGTCCCGTCCGAGGCGGCGATCTTCAGCAAGGGGGAGTTGCGCGTCGCCGTGGTGAAGGATGACGGGCGCGCCACGTGGCGGACCATCCGCCTGCGCCGGGATTTCGGCCGCGCTCTCGAAGTCGAGGACGGCATCGATGCGCAAACCCGCATCATCCTTGGGCCGCCGCCCGATCTGCGCGAGGACCAGCCCGTAGAGCGGGACGACGGCCCCGCCGGGCACCAGCCGATGCGCTCGGCGGCCCGCTAGGATCAGTTCACCCGGACGACGAGCTTCATCTTTGGGTGGATGCCGCAGAGCACTTGGAACACGCCCGTCTGCGTGAACGTGACCGGCGTGCGGCTGCCCGGTTCCTGATCGCCCGAATCGAAGCTGAAGGTCGGCGAGTCGACGTAGGCGTGGTGGAGAAGATCGCTGTCGTCGTTGACGATGACGATCGTTTCACCCTTCGACACCACGATCGTCTCGGGATGGAAGGTCCGCCCCTTCTGCGAGACGACGATGCCCAGGGCCTGCAGTTTCCCCACGACGGGAATGCCGGCGACGATGCCGAGCCCCAGCGACAGCAATGTCGGAAACATCACTGCAAGGCCAGGCTTGCGCGGCGGGAGAGTGGCGAGGCTGGGCATGCTGGCTCCCGTTTCTTCACAACACGTAGCCATACAAGGTTGAGAAAAGCTTTTGCTTGATCCACCCGACCACGCTGCTTGCCGTCGCAATGCAAACGCGAGGCCGGGACGGCACTTTCGTAATTCAACGAAACGCTCAGCTAATCACACTTTAAGATGTCGCCCATAGGATCGACGTCGCGGACCGAGTGGTGAACCGGTGAGATGCAATATTTCGAGGCGGCATTCCCGATGAAAGCGAGGGCGCGAGCCCTCAGGCTGAGCTCGCCGGTCGGTGCCTTCGTCGCAACGATCAAGGCGCGCATCTTCATCGCCTTCTTCGTGATGAGTCTGCTCTCCGGCGGCCTCGGCTTCTACGCCATCGTGGCCATCGCCCATGTCGGCGACCTCGTCGGCCGGACCTACGACCAGTCGTTGATGTCCATCAATTATGCGCGCGCCACGGCGGCGGACTTCGCCAAGATGCGCGCCACCTTCGCGCGGCAGGGCCTCACCCGCGACAAGGCTGCCATTGCCAAGCTCGACGCGCAGATCACCGAACTCCACACCACCCTCGCCGAAGACCTGACCATCGCCGTCGAGCGCGCCCAATCCGACCGGGCCGTGCGCGCCGCCCTCGCCGTGCAATCCGGCGTCGCCGCCTGGGACGACATCCGGCGCAGCTTCGGTGATCTCTCCGCCGTCCGCCCCGAGCGCTGGGATGCCCTCGACCATCAGGCCGACACCATCGACGCCCAGATCGACATGCTCGTGAACTACACGGCAGGCGACGGCTTCACCTTCCGGCAGGCTGCCCGGACGGCGGTCGGCAGCGAATTGCGCCTCAACATGGCGGCGGCGCTGCTCGCGATCTTCGGCTCGGGCGTGATCGCGTGGCTTCTGCATCGCCGCATCCGGGGGCCGATCGTCTCCGCGTCCCTTGCTGCCCAGCGGATCGCGGGCGGGCACCTCGACGATTCGATTCCCACCGACGGCCGCGACGAACTCGGCAGCCTGCTCCGCTCCATGGCGGCGATGCGCGACAACATCCGCGCGATGATGGAACGCGAGGTCCGCCAGCGCCAATCGGCGGAACGGCTCCTCACCGACGCCTTGCAAAGCTCGCGCGAGGGCGTCGTCGTCGTCGATGCCACCGGCTGCATCGCCTTCGCCAACCCGATGGCGCTGAAGTTCTTCGAAGGGCTCGGCACGGCCGGCAACTCCTCCGGCGAGACCAACTGCCGCGAGGCCCTGTCGCGCGATGGCGAGTTCCGGCTGCCGAACGGGCGCTGGCTGCGCGTGAGCCGCAGCGCCACCGAGGGCGGCGGCTTCGTCGCCGTTTGCAGCGACATCAGCGTCGAGAAGGAGCAAGAGGCCAAGCTTCGCGAGACGAACCTGCGCCTCGACGCGGCCCTCGACAACATGTCCCAGGGCCTGTGCCTGTACGATGCCGACCACCGGCTGATGGTGGTGAACCGCCGCTACGGCCAGATCTACGGCCTGCCGGCGAACGCGGTGACGCCGGGCATGACGGCGATGGAGGTGCTGGCCGTCAGCTCCAACGGCGGCCATTCAGCCGTGCCCTCGGTCTATCCGGTGATCGACGAACTGCCGAACGGCAAGGTCATCGCCATCGAGCGCCGGAACACCGCCGATGGCGGCTTCGTGGCGACCTTCGAGGATGTCACCGAGCGGCGCCACGCGGAGGCGCGCATCGCGTTCCTCGCCCATCACGATGTGCTCACCGGCCTGCCGAACCGCATCGCGCTGGAACAACAGATCAACGCCTCCATCGCGCAGACCGGGCGGGACCAGGGCTTCGCGATCTTCGCCCTCGACCTCGACGATTTCCGGCCGATCAACGACACGTTCGGCCACGCGGTCGGCGACGAATTGCTGGTGGCCGTGGCCAACCGGTTGAGCGCCTGCGTGCGCGAGATCGACTGCGTCGCCCGTATCGGCGCGGACGAGTTCGTCGTGGTGCAGCGGGCCGTCGAACGGCCGGAGGATGCCGCCGTCCTCGCACGCCGCCTCATCGACGTGGTGAAGGCGCCCTACGTCCTATCGAACCAGACCGTCAGCGTCGGCGTCACCATCGGCGTCACCGTCGCCCCCGGCGACGGCATGAGCTGCGGCAAGCTTCTGAAGAACGCCGACGTGGCGCTGGCCAGGGCGAAGGCCGAGGCGCGGGGCGCGTTCCGGTATTTCGAGCCGGATATGGACGCCCGGTTGCAGGCGCGGCGCGCGTTGGAGAGCGATCTGCGCCACGCGCTGGAGACCAAGGCGTTCGAGGTCTACTACCAGCCGATCTACAGCCTTGGCTCCGAGCGGATCTGCGGGTTCGAGGCGCTGCTGCGCTGGAAGCACCCGGTGCGCGGCTTCATCTCGCCGGCCGAATTCATCCCCCTCGCGGAGGAACTGGGCCTGATCGTTCCCCTCGGGGAATGGGTGCTGGTCCAGGCCTGCACCGATGCCGCCCGCTGGCCGGATGGCTTGAAGATCGCCGTCAACGTCTCGGCGGTGCAGTTCACCTCGGCGAGCCTCGTGTCGGCCGTGCGGGACGCGCTGCGCTCCACGGGACTTCCGGGCCGGCGCCTTGAACTGGAGATCACCGAATCGGTGCTCGTCGCCAATCCGGGCGTGACGACCGCGATCCTGCACAGCCTCAAGGGGCTCGGGGTGCGGGTGTCGATGGACGATTTCGGCACCGGATACTCGTCGTTGAGCTACCTGCGTAGCTTCCCGTTCGACAAGATCAAGATCGACCAGTCCTTCGTCCGCGATCTCTGCGAGGAGGACGGCACCGACTTCATCGTCCGCGCGGTCATCAGCCTTGGCGCCAGCCTCGGGATGACGACGACGGCGGAGGGCGTCGAGACGGAAGCGCAGCTGGCGCGGCTGCGCGCCGAGGGCTGCGACGAGGTTCAGGGCTATCTCTTCAGCCGCCCGGTGCCGATCACCGAGGTGCCGAACGTCATCGCCCGCTGGAACGGCGCGACGCGCGCCATCGCCTGAGACGGGAAGGCCGGGCTCATCGCCCGGCCTTCGTCTTATTCCGCCGCGTCGAGGCGCGGGGTTTCGAGATCGGCCCGCTCGCGCTTCACGAGTTCGGCCGTGCGGAACGCCACCTCAAGGGCCTGCTCCGCGTTGAGGCGCGGGTCGCAGTAGGTGTGGTAGCGGTCGCTCAGGTCGTCGGCCGTCAGGGCGCGGGCACCACCGGTGCACTCGGTCACGTCCTTGCCCGTCATCTCCAGATGGATGCCGCCGGCAATCGTGCCCTCAGCGCGGTGGACGCCAAAGAAGCCTTCGATCTCTTGCATCACCCGGTCGAACGGACGCGTCTTGTAGCCGCCCGCCGAGACCGTGTTGCCATGCATCGGATCGCACACCCACACGACCGACCGGCCCTCCCGCTCGACCGCCCGCACGAGGCCCGGCAGGTGCTCGCCCACCTTGTCCGCGCCGAAGCGGCAGATGAGGCTGAGCCGGCCCGCCTCGTTCTCCGGGTTCAGCAGGTCGATGAGCTTGATAAGCCCCTCCCCCGTCATAGACGGCCCGCACTTGAGCCCGATCGGGTTTTTGATGCCGCGCGCGTATTCCACGTGGGCATGATCCGGCTGGCGGGTACGATCACCGATCCACAGCATGTGCCCGGAGGTCGCGTACCAATCGCCGCTCGTGGAATCGACGCGGGTCAGGGCCTGCTCGTAGCCGAGCAGAAGCGCCTCGTGGCTCGTGAAGAAATCGGTGGTCCGCACCTCCTGGTGCGTCTCCGGGTTGATGCCGATGGCGCGCATGAAGCCGAGCGCATCGGTCATGCGCGAGGCGACATCCTGGTAGCGCGAAGATTGCGGCGAATCCTTCACGAAGCCCAGCATCCAGCGATGCGCGTTCTCGAGGTTCGCGTAGCCGCCGGTCGCGAAGGCACGCAGCAGGTTCAGCGTCGCCGCCGATTGCCGGTATGCTTCGAGCTGGCGCCGCGGATCGGGGATCCGGGCCTCTTCCGTGAAGCCGATGCCGTTGACGATGTCGCCCCGGTAGCTCGGCAGGGACACGTCGCCCTGCGTCTCGTTCGGGGACGAGCGCGGCTTGGCGAATTGCCCGGCGATGCGCCCGACCTTCACCACGGGCGAACCGCCCGCGAAGGTCAGCACCATGGCCATCTGCAGGAACACGCGGAAGAAATCGCGGATGTTGTCGGCCGAGTGCTCGTTGAAGCTCTCGGCGCAGTCGCCGCCCTGGAGGAGGAAGGCCTCACCGGTGGAGACGCGGGCCAGTGCCGCCTTCAGCTTGCGGGCCTCGCCTGCAAAAACCAACGGCGGAAAGCTCGCGATCTGCGTCTCGACGGCAGCCAGGGCGGCGGCGTCCGGATAGGCCGGCACCTGCTGAATCGGCAGATTCCGCCACGTCGTCGGTGTCCAGCGCTCGCCCATGATTCCTCTCCACGCACGTCACTCGTGCGGCCGCGCCCTTCGCGCGGATGGGGGCTTATAGAGACATTCCTCACGGATCGCGAGGGGGCTGGGCTAGAGGCCGGGCTCGCCGTCCTCGACCTCGATCCCGTGCTCCGCGAGGATCCAGAAGATGGCTTCCAGATCCTCCGCCGACACGTCCCGGGGCGGCAGCGCCTCTTCGAGGTCGTCGTAGGTCAGGCAGCGGCTGCGCTGCGCCTCCGCCTTGGCGAGCAGCCTGTCGATGGCCCGCCGGATGTCGGCCGGAAGCGCATCCTGGCTTGGCAGGCGATACGAGAACGCCGGCCGCAAGGCTTCGGCCAGAAGGCCGTCAATGATCGCTTGACGCCGCTCGTGGGCGTCGTCGCGTTTTCCGTTGCCAGAGCCGTGCTTGCCCATGCGCCTGATATGGCTCAGGGGCGCACGGCGTCGAGGCCCCGCTACACGATAGCGTCAACCGACTCCCACCGGATGCTTGGTCACGGCCGGCACCCGCATGGTCACGAGTTCCTCGGCGGCGGTGGGGTGGACGGCGATGGTGCGGTCGAAATCCGCCTTGGTGGCGCCCATCGTCACGGCGATGCCGACCGCCTGGATCAGCTCGCCCGCATCCTGCCCGAACAGATGCACGCCCATCACTCGATCCGTCGCGCAATCGACGATCACCTTCATGATCACCCGCTCGTCGCGACCGGAGAGGGTGGCCTTCATCGGCCGGAACGACGCTTTGTAGACGTCGATTCGCTCGCAGGCTTGGCGCGCCGCGCTCTCGCTGAGGCCCACGGTGCCGATCTCGGGCGTCGAGAACACGGCCGTGGGGATGAGGTGGTGATCGACGCTGGTCGGCTTCCGGCCGAACTCGGTGTCGGCGAAGGCGTGGCCCTCGCGGATGGCGACGGGCGTAAGGTTGGCGCGGTTCGTCACGTCGCCCACGGCGAAGATCGAGGGCACAATGGTGCGCGAGAACTCATCGACGGGGATCGCGCCGGCCGCGTCGGGCACGATGCCCACCCGGTCGAGGCCGAGCCCGCCGATATTCGGCTTGCGGCCGGTGGCGAGGAGGACCTGATCGGCCTCGATCACGCTGCCGTCGTCCAGCGTCGCGGCGAGGCCGGTGCCCTGCCGTTCGATCTTGCTCAAGGTGCGCCCGAGGCGGAGGTCCATGCGCTTCGCGTAGGCCTCGGCCAGGGCGTCGCGTACCTCGTCGTCGAAGCCGCGCAGCAGCTTCTCGCCCCGGTGCAGGAGGGTGGTGCGGCTGCCCAGCGCCGCGAAGACGCCCGCGAACTCCACCGCGATGTAACCGCCGCCGATGACGAGGATGCGCTCCGGCAGGGTCTCCAACTCGAACACCTCGTTCGAGGTGATGGCGAGGTCCACCCCCGGTACGGCCGGCTCCTTCACCGGATGCGCGCCCACCGCCACGAGAATGCGCTCCGCGCGCACGAGGCGATCCGACTTCAGCAGGCGCACCGTGTGGGCGTCCTCGATCACCGCCCGCTCGGGGACGATCTCGACGCCCGCCCGCATCAGGTTCACGTCGTAGATGCCTTCGAGCCGCGTGACCTCGGCGTCGCGCCGCGCCTTCAGCACGGACCACTCGAAGCGCGGCTTTTCCAGCGTCCAGCCGAACCCGGCGGCATCCTCGAACTCGTCGGCGAAGCGGCCGGCATAGACCATTAGCTTCTTCGGGACGCAGCCCCGGATCACGCAGGTGCCGCCGACGCGATATTCCTCGGCCAGCATCACCTTCGCGCCATAGCCGGCCGCGATGCGCGCCGCCCGGACACCACCCGAGCCGCCACCGATGACGAAGAGATCGACGTCGAAGCTCATGTCGGCAGATCCGTCGCGGGTGTTCTGGAACGGGCGCGGGCCGCCCGCGCCCAGGTGATGGCAGCCCCGAGCCCGGCCGTCCACCAGCCGGCCCAGCCGTTATGCTCCACGAAGGCGATGGAGGCTGCGCAGGCGACGAGACCGAGCGCCACGGCGAGGTCCGCCGCCGGCAGGGTGGCGATCCGCGCCAGCATCAGCATCAGGACCAGGGCCGCGAGGAACGCCCCCGGCACGCCGAGTTCGGCCCAGACCTGCAGGAAGCTGTTATGCGGATGACCGACGCCGAGGAGAACCCGCATGTCCGGCGGCACCTGCGCGGCCACGGGCGTCTCCGCGAACCGCGCGCTCGTGCCGAAGCCCGCGCCGCGCCAGGGCGCGGCGGCGACCGCCGTGCCGAAGCTGCGGGCGATGGCGACCCGCGCCCGCGACGAGGATTGCGTCAATTGCTGGTGTGCCGCCTCCGGCATCAGCCGGGCAAGGAGATCGCCCTCGACGGGTGCCAGCGCCACGGCGAGCCCGAGCCCGAGGCCGGCAAGGGCCACACCCGCCTTTCGCGGCAGCACGCGGCCGAGCCCCGCCATGGCGATGCCCGCCGCCAATCCCATCATCGCCGCGCCGCTGATCGAGCGCAGGATGCCGAGACCGGCGAAGCCGAGCGTCGCGAGGGCGGCGACCCGCCTCTGCGACCGCCACAGCAGCAGGGCGAGGGGCGCGGCCACGAGATCGAGGGTCAGCACCGGCCGGTTGTGCACGAAGGCCGCGACCCGGCGGCCGAACGCCCGCTCCACCGGCAGGTCGTAGGCGAGGTCGATGGCCACGAACAGGCCCGATGCCACGATGGCGAGGCAGCCAAGCGGTAGGGCGAATTCCGGGATGCGCCCCGGCGCGAGCCGCGCCAGCAGGTAGGCCCCGATCAGCGTCGGCAGGAATTCGCCGAGGATGCGCAAGGACAAAGCCGGAAACGGGCTCCACGCGATGGAGACGAGGCTCCACGCAAGGAAGGCCAGGGCGGAGAGCCCCAGCGGCGTCCTGAGCGGGCCGATGAGCAGGGCCGGCGTGTCGCCGCCCCCCTCGCGCCAGCGGCCGGCGAGGAAGGCGAGCGCCGCAATGCCCACGACGACGGGGCTCGACCGGTTGGCGAGCACCATCGCAAGGGGCAACAGTGCCAGAGCCGCCCCACCGAGGGCGTAGAACGGCCGGGCCGCGTGCATGGGGGCTTACTGAAGCTGGTGGCCGCGCTTGCCCATCTCCGCGCGGACGCGGACCATGATGTATTCCGAGACTTCCTCGGTCCAGCCCTGCATGGCGCGGACCATCTCGTCGAGAAGGGCCGGCTGCATCTCGACGTAGCGCTTGCCGGCGGGCGAGCGGAAGAAGGTCGCGATGTCGTTGAGTTCGGACTCGGAGAACTTCGCCGCGTAGGTCCGGGCGGCGATGTCGATCATCCGCTGCTTCTGCAGTTCCATCTCCGGCTGAAGCGCGACCAGCACCTCATCGAGATCCTTCTGCAACTCCGGCCGGGTGACGGCCTGCTTGCGGATCTGATCCGCGAAGGACGGGATGATCGAATCGAACGAGCGCGCGATGCCTGAGGAGAGCATCACCTCGCGGGCGAGGGCGAGGTGGTTCGCCGTGTAGGTCGGCCCGGCCGGGGTGTTGGCGGCCGGCATCGGGGCGGCGGGCTTCTTGGCCTGGGCCAGGGCCGGCAGGCAGGGAGCCGCGAGGGCGAGGCCGACCAGGGCGGCGAGGAGGCGGGACATCAGCGGGTTCCGTCGTTGCGAGGAGCGGTTCAAGCGAGGCGGCCGAGGATCGTGACCTCGGCTTGCCCGCCGACATCGGCGGCGAGGATCGCAGCGGTCGCGATGCCTAGGAAGAGGCCGTGCTCGACCACGCCGGGCACGGACCAGAGGGCGGTGCCCAGCCGTTCGGGATCGGGGATGCGGCCGAGCTTGGCATCGAGGATGACGTGGCCGCCATCGGTCTTCACCGGCTGTCCGTCCGGGCCGAGGCGCAGGTCGACCGGCCCCCGGCAGCCGGCGGCGGCGATCGCTTCCTCGACCGCCTGCTGGGTGGCGGTGAGGCCGAACAGATTCACTTCGATGGGAAGCGGGAAGGCACCGAGCGTCGCGACGTGCTTGGCCGCGTCCGCGATCACCACCATACGGTGGCTCGCGCAGGCGACGATCTTCTCGCGCAGCAGCGCGGCGCCGCCGCCCTTGATGAGTCGCAGGTTGTTGTCGACCTCGTCCGCCCCGTCGATGGTGAGATCGAGATGCGGAAGCTCGTCCAGGGTGGCGAGTCGAATGCCGAGCCCCTGCGCCTGACGCCGGGTCGCCTCGGATGTCGGCACGCCGACCACGTCGAGCCCGTCGCGCACCCTTGCGCCGAGCAGGTCCACGAAGGCGGCGGCGGTCGAGCCGGTGCCGAGGCCGAGGCGCATCCCCGGCTCGACCAGTTCGAGGGCACGGGCGGCAGCGGCCCGGCGAAGGTCGGGCGCGCTCATGGACGACGGTTCCGGGGAGTCTGAGCGAGGTGGACGACGCGCATGATCGGGTTGGCCCTGAGGGACGTTCGCCGCGCCCCTAGCATGCCGGCCGCCCGACCGGAACGGGACTCGCGCGAAGCCGGTATCATGGACGTCCACCCTGTGGGGGCGTGGCGCTGGTGCCCGGCCGCCCGGTGGAGATGCCGGGGACGGGCGAGCCGTCCTGCGCCTCGGCGCCGGCCTTCGATTGCTGAGTGCAGACCACCTGCTCC
The DNA here is from genome assembly GCF_038442315.1 of Methylobacterium litchii. Taxonomy (NCBI): domain Bacteria; kingdom Pseudomonadati; phylum Pseudomonadota; class Alphaproteobacteria; order Hyphomicrobiales; family Methylobacteriaceae; genus Methylobacterium; species Methylobacterium litchii. The sequence goes on from NZ_JBBXMY010000009.1 coordinate 156,711, forward strand.
TTCTTCACCAGCACGAAGCAGATGCTCATCTCGCCGGTGCGGTAGTTCACCCGGAACACGCCGGCTTCGCGGGCATGGCGGCTGGCGACGAGGCCGTATTCCGCCGGGGGCTGGGCGCCCGCGCCCTCACCCGCGCCGAAGCACACGGTCTGGCCGATGCCGCCGCCCGATTCCTGCAGCCCGTACTGGCAGGAGGTGACTTCGCCCGTCACCTTGTCGACCCGGTACATGCGGTTCAGATCGGTCTGCGGCGCGGGCACAAATTCATACGAGGACGCCAGAGCCGGCAAGGCGTGCAGCGTGGCACAGACGAGAAGCGTCGGCAGGATCAGGCGCATGGGACATCCGGTGGAGGGAAGCCTCCGGTCTCGCTGAGGTTTCGGGCAAGTCTTAGGCATGGCGCGACTTGCCGGCCCGCCACCGGCCAGATAGCGAGGCGCCATTCCCTGATAGACGGATCTTGCCATGGCCGCCCCGCCCATCGCCGTGTTCGACCTCGACGGCACACTCGCCGAGACGGCGGGTGACCTGATCGGCACGCTGAATGTACTCCTGACTCGCGAAGGCCTCGCCGAGCTTCCCCTGTCACAAGCGCGCGAATTGATCGGCGCCGGGGCCAAAGCCCTCATCAAGCGCGGCTTCGAGGCCGAGGGGCGCGAGATCGGCCCGGCCGAACACGAGCGGCTGTTCGACGATTTCATCGCCCATTACGGCGAGCATCTGGCCGATACTTCGCACCTGTTCGACGGCGTCGTGCAGGCGCTGGACCGGCTGGAAGCATCGGGCTTCCGGCTCGCCGTCTGCACGAACAAGTACGAGGGGCAGTCGGTGAAGCTGCTGGGCCTGCTCGGCATCGCCGACCGCTTCGCCGCCATCTGCGGGCGGGACACGTTCCCGCAATCGAAGCCCGATCCGCGCCACCTCACCGGCACGATCGAGCGCGCGGGCGGCGATCCGGCCCGCGCCGTAATGGTGGGCGATTCCCGCACGGACATCGACACCGCCAAGGCGGCGGGCATCCCGGTGGTGGCCGTGACCTTCGGCTACACCGACACCCCCGTCTCCGAACTCGGGCCCGACCGGGTGATCGAGCACTTCTCGGACTTGCACGAGGCCGTCACCGCGCTGGTGCGCGTGGCCTGAGCAGGCTCAGGCGAGCCATGTCTTGAGGCGGGCCACCGTATCGCGGCAATCCTTCTCCGATCCGGCGAAGGAGAAGCGGACATGGTGGCCCCCGGCGGCGGGGTCGAAGTCGAGGCCGGGCGTCGAGGCGATGCCGGCCTCGTCCAGCATCCGGCGGCAGAAGCCGGCGGCGTCGTTCGTCAGGTTCGACACGTCCGCATAGATGTAGAACGCCCCGTCCGCCGGATGGACCTTGCCGAGGCCGAGGCCGGGGAAGGCGTCGAGAAGGATGGCGCGGTTGCGGGCATAGCCTTCGCGGACGGCTTCCAACTCCTCCGTCGCGTCGAACGCGGCGAGCGCCCCGACCTGCGAGAGGTAGGGGGCCGAGATGTAGAGGTTCTGCGCCAGCCGCTCGACGGCGCGCAGCAGGCTTTCCGGCACGACCATCCAGCCGATGCGCCAGCCGGTCATGCAATGGTACTTCGAGAAGGAGTTGATGATCACCGCATCCGGCTCGAACTGGAGCGCGGTGGCGGCCGGCGCCCCGTAGGTGAGGCCGTGGTAGATCTCGTCCGAGATGAGCGGCAGCCCGAGGCCCCGGGCACGGGCGCAGAGGTCGGCCAGCGCTTCGGGCACGATCACCGTCCCCGATGGGTTTGCCGGGCTCATCACGAGCACACCGTTCAGGTTGCTCGCCTCGTGCGTCGCCTGCAGCAGGGCGGCGGTGGGGGCGAAGCGGTCTTGCTCGCGCAGGACCATCGGCACCGGCTCGACGCCGAGCGAGGCGAGGATGTTGCGATAGGCCGGATAGCCCGGCTGCGGCACGCCGACCCGGTCGCCTGCATCGAACATTGCCATGAAGGCGAGGAGGAAGCCCGCCGAGGAGCCGGTCGTCACCACGACCTGCTCCGGGGCCACCGTGACGCCGTAGCGCGACCTGTAATCCCGCGCGATACGCTCGCGCAGCGCCGGCAGACCCAGTGCTTCCGTATAGGGCACGCGCCCGAGGGTCAGCGCTTGGCGGGCCGCCTCGACCACCGGGCGCGGGGCGCCCGCCGAGGGCTGGCCCACTTCCATATGCACCACGTCGAGGCCGGAGCGCTCCCTGGCGGCGGCGGCGCTCATCACGTCCATCACCATGAACGGTGCGACGGAGGAGGCACGGCGGGACGGTTGCGGCATGGGATCCGGCAGGTTCACGCGCCCGGCGGGCGCAGATGGGCTATTTGACCGCGCGCCGCGAAAACGCCAAACCCCTCTCTCATAGGCTCGCGCCTGTCAGACGCCCGCGTCCCGCGAGGATCCATGCCCTTCACCCGTTCCCTGCCCGCCCTCGCGCTCGTCCTGAGCCTCGGCGCGTCCGCCACCGCCCTGGCCCAGGAAGCCGCCGCGCCGTTCACGGACGCACAGCGCTCGGCCATCGAGGGGATCATCAAGGAATACCTCGTCAAGAACCCCGAGGTTCTGCAGGACGCCCTCGCCGAGGCCGAGAAGCGGCAGGTCGAGACGCAGCGCCTCGCCCAGGCCGCCGCGCTCAAGGAATCTCGCGAGATGCTTGTGAATGGCAAGCACGACGTGGTGGCCGGCAATCCGACGGGTGACGTCACCCTCGTGGAGTTCTTCGATTACAATTGCGGCTATTGCCGTAAGGCGCTCAGCGACGTGCAGGCGCTGATCAAGTCGGACCCGAAGCTGCGGGTCGTCATCAAGGACTTCCCCGTGCTCGGCCCGGAATCGCTCGAGGCGAGCCAGGTCGCCATGGCCGTGGCGCAGCAGCTGAAGGGCGACAAGCTCTTCGAGTTCCACCAGAAGCTGCTCGAGTCGAAGGGCCGGGTGAACGGCGCCAAGGCGATGGACGTCGCCAAGTCGATGGGCCTCGACACCGCGAAGCTTCAGAAGGACATGGGTTCCCCGGACGTGAAGGCCGCGCTCTCGGAGAATCGCGGGCTCGGCGACCGCCTCGGCCTGTCGGGCACGCCGGCCTTCATCATCGGTGACGAGGTGATCCCCGGTGCGGTCGGCGTGGAGCCGATGCGCAAGACCATCGCCGACGTTCGCCAGTGCGGCCACGCCTCCTGCTGAGGCATACGACGCAACAACAACCGTTCATCGCCGCTTGTCGCGGGGCTGCCTCGTCGTCTAAGACCACGGGTGCCCGCGGCGAACCGCGGTGCCCTCCGGCGCCCGGTTGAGCCCGAGCCCCCGCCCGCCGGAACATCGGACCCGATGCCAGACGAAGAAGGCCGGATGCCCAAGCACGACTCCATCGATCCCGAGCTCGTCCGCGAGCTCGCCCACCTCGTCACGGAGACCGGTCTCTCCGAGATCGAGGTCGAAAAGGGTGACCTGCGTATCCGCGTGGTCCGCCGGATCGAGCCCGTTTCCGTTCAGGTCGCGGCGCCGGCCCCCATCGCGGTGACGGCGCCCGCGCCGATGCACATGCCGGCGGCCCTGGCCCCGGCCGAGCCCGCACGCACGGAGCCCGGCACGGTGCCCTCCCCCATGGTCGGCACCGCCTACCTGCGTCCGTCGCCCGAGGCGAAGGCGTTCATCGATGTCGGCTCGCGGGTCGAGGTCGGTGACAAGCTTCTGCTGATCGAGGCGATGAAGACCTTCAACGAGATCGTCGCGACCCGAGCCGGCACCGTGACGGCGATCTTCGTCGAGGACGGCCAGCCGGTCGAGTTCGGCGAGGCGCTCCTCGTCATCGCCTGACGCCTCGGGAAGCTGCCGCCATGTTCGACAAGATCCTGATCGCCAACCGGGGCGAAATCGCGCTGCGAATCCTGCGGGCGGCGAAGGAGCTCGGCATCGCCACCGTGGCGGTCCATTCCACCGCCGACGCGGACGCCATGCATGTGCGCCTCGCCGACGAGAGCGTGTGCATCGGCCCGCCCGCCGCGCGCGACAGCTACCTCAACATCCCCTCGATCATCGCGGCTTGCGAGATCACCGGGGCGGATGCGGTCCATCCCGGCTACGGCTTCCTCTCGGAGAACGCCCGCTTCGCCGAGGTGCTGGCCCATCACGAGATCGGCTTCATCGGCCCCAAGGCGGAGCATATCCGCGTCATGGGCGACAAGATCGAGGCCAAGCGCACGGCGCTGAAGCTCGGTATTCCTTGTGTCCCCGGCTCCGAGGGCGGGGTCGAGACCGGCGACGAGGCCAAGCGCGTCGCCGCCGAAATCGGCTATCCCGTGCTGGTGAAGGCCGCCTCCGGTGGCGGCGGTCGCGGCATGAAGGTCGCCCGCACCGAGGCCGACCTTGATCAGGCCATCGGCATGGCCCGCTCCGAGGCGAAAGCCGCCTTCGGTGACGATTCGGTCTACCTCGAAAAGTATCTCGAAAAGCCGCGCCACATCGAGGTGCAGGTGCTCGGTGACGGCAATGGCGGCGCAGTCCACCTTGCCGAGCGCGATTGCTCGCTCCAGCGCCGCCACCAGAAGGTGTGGGAAGAGGGCGGCTCGCCGGCCCTCAACGAGGCGATGCGGGCCGAGATCGGCGGCATCTGCGCCAACGCCATGCAGAAGCTCGGCTATCTCGGCGCCGGCACGGTCGAGTTCCTGTACGAGGACGGCCGCTTCTACTTCATCGAGATGAACACCCGAATCCAGGTGGAGCATCCGGTAACGGAGATGATCACCGGCATCGACCTCGTGAACGAGCAGATCCGCGTGGCGGCCGGTGCGCCCCTCTCGGTCGTGCAGAGCGACATCAAGGTCGAGGGGCACGCCATCGAGTGCCGCATCAACGCCGAGGACCCGGAGACCTTCCGGCCCTCGCCGGGGCTTATCACCTATTACCACCCGCCGGGCGGCCTCGGGGTCCGCGTCGATTCGGCCGCCTTCCAGGGCTACCGCATCCCGCCGAACTACGATTCGCTGATCGGCAAGCTGATCGTCCACGGCCGCACCCGGAACGAGTGCCTGATGCGCCTGCGCCGGGCCCTGGACGAGTTCGTCATCGATGGTGTCGACACCACCCTGCCCCTGTTCCGCGCCCTGGTCCGCAATCAGGACGTGCAGAACGGCATGTACGACATCCATTGGCTGGAGACGGCGCTCGCCAGCGGTGCCCTCAAGACCTGACGCCGCGCGGCTCCCGGGCCTCTGGCCTTTCGCGCGGCGCCGGGCGACATTTCCGCCATGCATGACGGCGCCCGTATCGACATCACGCCCGAGATCCTGCTGAAGGCCTATGCCGCCGGGATCTTCCCGATGGCGGAGGACGCGGACGATCCGACGCTCTACTGGGTCGAGCCGCGCGCCCGGGGCATCCTGCCCCTCGACGGGTTCCGCATCCCGCGCCGCCTCGCCCGCACCGTCCGCTCGGACGTGTTCGAAGTCCGCTCCGACACCGATTTCGGCGGCGTGATCGAGGGCTGTGCCGGGCCGCGCCGGGACAGCGAGCGCACCTGGATCAACGGACGCATCCGCGACCTCTACGGCGCCCTGTTCGACGAGGGCTACGTCCACACGATCGAGGTCTATGCCCGCGACACGCAGCGACTCGTCGGCGGGCTCTACGGCGTCTCTCTCGGCGCGGCCTTCTTCGGGGAGAGCATGTTCCACCTCGCCCGCGATGCCTCGAAGGTGGCCCTGGTCCACCTGATGGCGCGGCTGAGGACGGGCGGATACCGGCTGGCCGACACGCAATTCGTGACCGACCACCTCGCCCAGTTCGGCGCGGAGGAGATTCCCCGCCACGCCTACAAGCGCAGGCTCGCCACGGCCCTCGACGGCGAGGCGGATTGGGGCATCTGGCCGGGGGACGGCAGCGTCAGCGGAGAGCAAACGCTGCTGGCGTTGGCACCGGTCGAGGTGTGACCGGGGACTAGCGGAAGATCGCGTCGAAGATCGATTGCGGCTGAGGCGGCGGCGGCGGGGCCGGCGCGGGGCCCTCGTTCGACGGGAAGAATTTCCGAGAAGGCTTCTGCTTCGGCTGCACCGGGACGCCGCGCGGCGCCTCGACGTCCACCTGCCCGGCCGAGTTAACCTGCTGGGCGGTCTTCGTCGCATCCTTGCGCTTGCCGGACTTCTCTGGCTTCGCCGCGAGGGCCGGTACGTCCTCCTGCTCCTTCGCCTCGGCGATCACGTCGCTGCCGCCCTTACAATCGACGAGCCAGACGTCGTAGATCGGATGCTCGATGGCGTGCAGGCCGGGGCTCGACGCGAACATCCAGCCGGTGAAGATCCGGCGGTACTTGTTGTCGAGGGTCACTTCGTCCACCTCGAGGAAGGCCGTAGTCTTGGCCGGCTCGGTGGGCGGACGCGAATAGCAGACGCGCGGGGTCAGTTGCAGGGCGCCGAACTGGACGGTCTCGTCCACGGCGACCTCGAAGGACACGATGCGCCCGGTGATCTTGTCGAGGCCGGAGAACACCGCCGTCGGGTTCTTGATCTTGTCGGCAACGGCCGGCACGGCCGCGAGGCACGCGGCGCCGAAGCAGAGCGCCCGGACGGCGCGGGAGAGGGTGCGGCTCAAGGCGTCTGCCTTTCGGCGGTCTGGGCTAAGCGAGGTGCGCCCGTTTCAACACCGCAACGGTGGCGGCAAAAGGGCGCTGCGCCGGGCCTATTCCGGCGACCAGGGGGCGTAATCGCCCGTCGCGGCGGGACGCGAGCCCCAGGACAGCTGCGAGCCCTGCGGCCGGTAGGCGTTGGCCGTGCCGGTCTGGTTCTCGACATGCGGCTTCTGCCAGGGCTTGGGCGTGTACTGCTCCTCGCTGGGCGCCACGTCGACGTTGTGGCACAGCCAGCCGCGCCAGCCCGGCGGCACCTTCGAGGCGTCCGCGTAGCCGTTGTACACGACCCAGCGACGCTCGCTTCCGACCGAACGGTCGATCAGCGCGCCCTGCGCCTTGTAGTACTTGTTCCCCAGCTCGTCCTCGCCGACGAAGATGCCCGAGCGCGCGGTTTGGACGGCGACCGAGACGGTCTGACCGTTCCACCACGTGAAGATGCGCAGCAGGGTGTCTTTGAGTGCCATCACCCGATCCGGTCTGGGCCGCGCCCGCGGGCGCGTCGGAGGCGGTTATGGGCAGGCCGCGCCCGCGAGTCCAGTGCTGCGTTGCGGTGGGCCGACCTGTCGCACGGATGTCACGGCCACGCTCCGGCATTTCCGGGCGGCTCGCGTTGCCATGTGGACGCAAAATAATCCCGGCGGAAATCATCGACGCCAGAACGACACTTAGGCGAGGCGGGATGGATATCCACAGGGATTTGTCGCACACCACAAGATGTAGCGGGAAACCTTCCGCCCGCACACCACTTGTTGACGTGAAAGGCGGGTAGGCGTTAATCTCTCGGACATGGTGGTGCCCCTTCGGTCACGGCGTTCAGTGGGCCGCCCCCGTCTCTAAAATTAACGTCGCGGAACCGAACCGAGCCCAGTGCGGGCCGGGTCGGAACCGCTGCCCCCGCTGCTGGCGGGACCGGGGACGCGTGCCCCGTTGGGAGAGGTGTGACTAATGCGGTTCGAGCGTCGCTACACCACGGCCGGGCAGTCGCCCTATGCGGCCATCGCGTTCCGCAAGACGCTGAGCGAGATCCGTAATCCGGATGGGTCGGTCGTGTTCCGCCTCGACGGCATCGACGTGCCGGAGAGCTGGAGCCAAGTTGCGAGCGACGTCCTCGCTCAGAAGTATTTCCGTAAGGCAGGCGTGCCGGCCCGGCTGAAGAAGGTCGAGGAGAACGACGTTCCCTCGTTCCTGTGGCGCTCCGTGCCGGATGAGGCGGCGCTGGCCGAGTTGCCGGAGGACGAGCGCATCGGCTCCGAGATCTCCGCGACGCAGGTCTTCGACCGTCTGGCCGGCTGCTGGACCTATTGGGGCTGGAAGGGCGGCTACTTCTCCTCCGAGGAAGACGCTTCGGCCTTCATGGACGAGCTGCGCTTCATGCTCGCCCGCCAGATGGTGGCGCCGAACTCCCCGCAATGGTTCAACACCGGCCTGCATTGGGCTTACGGCATCGACGGACCGGGCCAGGGCCACTTCTATTGCGATTACCGCACCGGCGAGCTGACCCGCTCGGGCAGTGCCTACGAGCACCCGCAGCCGCATGCCTGCTTCATCCAGTCCGTGCAGGACGACCTCGTGAACGAGGGCGGCATCATGGACCTGTGGGTCCGTGAGGCGCGCCTGTTCAAGTACGGCTCCGGTACCGGCTCAAACTTCTCCATGCTCCGTTCGGAGAACGAGAAGCTCGGCGGTGGCGGCAAGTCCTCCGGCCTGATGTCCTTCCTGAAGATCGGCGACCGCGCGGCGGGCGCCATCAAGTCGGGCGGCACCACCCGCCGCGCCGCCAAGATGGTGATCGTCGACATCGACCACCCGGACATCGAAGCCTTCATCGACTGGAAGGTGAAGGAAGAGCAGAAGGTCGCCGCCCTGGTGACGGGCTCGAAGGTCGTCTCCAAGCACCTCACCGCCGTCATGAAGGCCTGCACCCAGTGCGAGGCCGAGGGCGATGCCTGCTTCGACGCCGAGCGGAACCCCGCGCTGAAGCGCGAGATCAAGGCCGCCCGCAAGGCGATGGTGCCGGACGCCTACATCAAGCGCGTCGTGCAGTTCGCCAAGCAGGGCTTCACCAAGATCGAGTTCCCCGTCTACGACACCGATTGGGATTCGGAAGCCTACCTGACGGTCGCCGGCCAGAACTCCAACAACTCGGTCTCGCTCACCGACGGCTTCCTCCGCGCCGTCGATGAGGACAAGGATTGGAACCTCACCGCCCGCGTCACCGGCAAGGTCACGAAGACCCTGAAGGCCCGCGACCTGTGGGAGAAGATCGGCGAGGCCGCCTGGGCGTCGGCCGATCCGGGCCTGCACTTCAACACCACGATGAACGACTGGCACACCTGCCCGGCGGGCGGGCGGATCCGGGCCTCGAACCCGTGCTCCGAGTACATGTTCCTCGACGACACGGCCTGCAACCTCGCCTCCACGAACCTGCTGACCCTCTACGACCGTGAGTCGAAGCGGTTCGACGTCGAGGGTTACGAGCACGTCAACCGCCTCTGGACGGTGGTGCTCGAGATCTCGGTGCTGATGGCGCAGTTCCCGTCCCGCGAGATCGCGGAACTGTCCTACCGCTACCGGACGCTCGGCCTCGGCTACGCCAACATCGGCGGCCTGCTGATGACGATGGGCCTGTCTTACGACTCGCATGAGGGCCGCGCCCTGGCCGGTGCCCTCACCGCGATCATGACCGGCGTCGCCTATGCGACCTCGGCGGAGATGGCGGCCGAACTCGGTGCCTTCCCGGCCTACGACGAGAACGCCGACGCGATGCTGCGGGTGATCCGCAACCACCGCCGGGCGGCTCACGGCGAGGCGGACGGCTACGAGTTCCTGAACATCGCGCCGGTCCCGCTGGACCACGCCAACATCCCGCAGGGCGACCTCGGCGAGCGTGCCCGTGTGGCTTGGGACCGGGCGCTCGCGCTCGGCGAGGAGCACGGCTACCGCAACGCCCAGTCAACCGTGATCGCGCCCACCGGCACGATCGGCCTCGTGATGGATTGCGACACCACCGGCATCGAGCCGGACTTCGCCCTGGTGAAGTTCAAGAAGCTCGCGGGCGGCGGCTACTTCAAGATTATCAACCGGGCCGTGCCGGACGCCCTGCGGACGCTCGGCTACCGGGAGAGCGAGATCGCCGAGATCGAGGCCTACGCGGTCGGCCACGGCTCGATGGGCCAAGCGCCGGGCGTCAACCCCTCGACCCTGCGCGCCAAGGGCTTCACCGACGAGAAGATCGCCTCGGTGGAGAAGGGCCTGAAGTCGGCCTTCGACATCAAGTTCGTGTTCAACCGCTGGACGCTCGGCGACGACTTCCTGACCCAGACCCTCAAGGTCCCGGCCGAGAAGCTCGCCGACCCGACCTTCGAGCTGCTGCCATTCCTGGGCTTCGGCAAGAAAGAGATCGAGGCCGCCAACACCCATGTCTGCGGGGCGATGACGCTGGAAGGCGCGCCGTTCCTGAAGACGGAGCATTACGCGGTCTTCGATTGCGCCAACCCCTGCGGGCGGATCGGCAAACGGTATCTCTCGGTGGAGAGCCATATCCGCATGATGGCGGCGGCCCAGCCGTTCATCTCGGGGGCGATTTCCAAGACGATCAACATGCCGAACGACGCCACGGTCGAGGATTGCAAGGCGGCCTATCTGCTGTCCTGGCGCCTCGCCCTCAAGGCGAACGCCCTCTACCGCGACGGCTCGAAGTTGTCGCAGCCCCTCAACTCGGCGCTCATCGCGGACGAGGACGAGGATGCCGACGAGGCGATCGAGGCCCTGATCCAGGCGCCCGCTGCGGCCAAGGCGGCTGCGGCGGCCGAGCGGATCGTGGAGCGGGTGATCGAGCGGGTGGAGCGCATCCGCTCGCGGGAGAAGCTGCCCGGCCGGCGCAAGGGCTACACCCAGAAGGCGGTCGTGGGCGGCCACAAGGTCTACCTGCGCACCGGCGAGTACGACGACGGACGCCTCGGCGAGATCTTCATCGACATGCACAAGGAAGGCGCCGCCTTCCGCAGCCTGATGAACAACTTCGCCATCGCGATCTCGCTCGGCCTCCAGTACGGCGTGCCGCTGGAGGAGTTCGTGGAGGCCTTCACCTTCACGCGCTTCGAGCCGTCGGGCTTCGTGCAGGGCAACGACGCGATCAAGAACGCGACCTCGCTGCTGGACTACGTGTTCCGCGAGCTGGCGATCTCGTATCTCGGCCGCACGGACCTCGCCCACGTCAACCCGAACGAGATCGGCAACACGGTGCTCGGCGGCGGTGAGGCTGGCGACACCACCCGCGAGGGGCCGAAGTCGACCTCGGCGGCCTCCATCGTGTCGCGCGGCCTGCTTCGCGGCTCGGCCGACCGGCTGACCGTGATCCAAGGCGGCCCGGCGGGGGCGACCCTCGCCGTCTCCCCGGCGGCCTCCGGCGGCACGGTCCACGCCATGCGCGGCGCTACGGCCCTGAAGGCCGAGCCCGTCGAGATGGCGCAGATCGCCGAGACCCTGCCCTTCGCCGCGCCGACGCGCACGGTCGAGGATCGCCGGGCCGAGGCGAAGATGAAGGGCTATGTCGGCGAGGCTTGCCCGGAATGCGCGAACTTCACCCTCGTGCGCAACGGAACCTGCCTGAAGTGCGACACCTGCGGCGGCACCACGGGCTGCTCGTAAGCCCTCCGGCACCGCGATAAGAAGAAACCCCGCCCGGCTGATGAGCCGGGCGGGGTTTCTCGTTTCGGTCCTGGCCGGCGACGATCAGCGGCGCGTGGCGGCGAGCGTGTCGGTGATGAGGCGGCGCATCCGGTCCTGAGCGCCTTCGGTACTCATGTTGTGGTCGGTGTCGGACAGCATGACCATCTCGTGGCCGAGGCGTCTGGCCACCGTCGCGGGCGAGCGGCCGAGATGGAGCGCCACCTCGCCGATGCCGGATTCCCCCGCGCTGAAGACGAGAACGAGCTTGGCGCCCCGCTTGCGGAAGGCAACGACCCGGCCCGCGACGCTGGTCGCGGAGGGGAAGGGCTGCATGATCTTCGCCGCGATCTGGCGCAGACGCCCCATCGCGATCCCGGCGAGGCGCCCGGCGATGGCGCGGACCTTCACCTCACCGCGCAGGATCCGGCGCCACGCATCCTTCTGCCGGAGCAAAGAGGCATAGGCCGCCGGGCTGCGGAAGCTCGGCTTCAGGGCTGCCGCGAGGTCGTTCGCCGGGTCCCAATCGAAGCAATACAGATTCGAGATCACGGCCGCCCGCACGCGCGGGTCTGTGCAGATGAGGTGGAAGCCGAAATAGGCGCCGCTGCAATTGCCGGTGACGACGACGCCGTTGCCGTCATCCAGGCGGTCGATGCCTGCGCGGGCCTCCGGCAGGGCGTCGAGGGTGTAGAGGGGCGGTGCCTTGTCAGGCCTGTCCTCGGCATCGCCGACGCCGCGCATGTCCATGCGGAGCGACCGCACGCCCTCGGCGGCGAGGACGCGGGCGAGTTCCGTGGTCTGGCGTCCGTAGCCGGAGCGCGGGTTCACCCCGGAATTGAGGAACAGCACGGCCGGCGTGTCCGGGGCGGCTGTCTCGGGGGTGCAGACGATGCCGACATTGTCGCCGAAGCGGATCACGCTCTCGCTCCAGCCGGGCCCGGTGATCGGCGAGGCGGGCGGGGCGAGGCTCGGGCTGCCGAACGAGGCGGGGACGTCCTGCGCGACGAAACCCGCCACCGTGGCGAAGACATCCGTGGGGGTCTCGGAGATCAGGGCGTTCGAGAGGAACGGCGCGAGGCCGGGAAACGGCCCGGTCGTGACGGTGCTGCCCCCCGCGCGCAGGCGAGCGGCGAGCCCGGCCGGGTCCGGCCCGAGCCAGAGCACATCCGGCACGGGGGCCGGGGGGCGCTTGGCGAGGTCGACCGTGGCGAGGCTCGCGAGCAGCGAGGATGCCGGGCGGAAGCCGCCGAAGACCGGCGCCGCCGGGTCCTGCGGGAAGGGGCGGCCATCCGGCAATTGGTCGATGGTCTTGGTGCGGATCGTCATCTCGCGCAGGTAGGCGCGGCCGGAGGCGAAGGGTGCGAGCAGCACCAGCCGGTCGATTCCGCCCTCTTCGGCGGCCAGCGCGGCGAGGGTCGCTCCGAGGCGCAGGCCGACGAGGACGATCTCTTCGGCGCCGCCCTGCTCTCGCATAAAGCGGACCGCCTTGCCGATGGCGGCAACCAGGGTCCCGACGTCGGTGCTGGCGGGATCGGCCGAATCGCCCTCGCCCGGATAATCGAAGCGCAAGGTCGGGTAGCCGGCGGCGGAGAGGTCGGACGCAAGGCGCCGCCAGCCGCGCCCGGCCGAGATCTGCTCGTAGCCGAGGGTGCCACACAGCACGATGCCCCGTCGCGAGAAGCCGGCGCCGTACCAGCCGAGCATTCCATCGAAGGTGACGGGCATGGCCGGGGCCGGGGTGGAATGAGCGAAATCGGTGTCGGGTCGGGCGAGCGTCATCGCGTCAGATCCTCACCACAGCGTCGTCGTTGAGGGCGCGCACGGTGCCCAGCGGGCGGCCGGCGAGGCCGATGAGTGAAATCCTGCGCGGCAGGCCGGGCATGAGGTGAAACCCGTTCTCGGCGGGTCGCCCCTGTCCTTCGAGGTCGATCTGCACGCCGAGCGCCGGGCGCGCGGTCGAGAGATTCAGGCTCCAGCCTTCCGGACCCTCGGCGAGTTCGGCCGCGAGGCCCGTCGCCTCGGGAGCCACGTCCCGGCCCGCGGGAAAGTGGAAGGCATCCGCAATCACGTCGCCCTGGCTGTCGAGCAGGATGGCGTGTGCGATTCGGTGTTGGGCGGGGCCGAAGCGATAGGCGCAGGTCGCGTCGAAGAACCGCCCGAGCATCTCGGCGGAGGTGAGGGTGATGGCCCCGCGCGGGGCCAGCGTCACGGCACGCTCGGCCTTCACCACCGCCTTGCCGGCGGCGTCGAGGAAGGCGAGGCGCAGCACGGCCTCGACGGGAAGGGGCGTCTCGTTGAGGGCGTGGACATGTAGCCCGTTCAGACCCTCGTCCGAGAGCATCACCTGGACCGGCCGGAAGGCGCGCTTCAGGGCGTACCACGCCGATTTCGGCAGCCCGTCCTGCGCGATCACACCCCAGCCGGCGCCGGGGGCGAGGTCTCGCCAGGAGAGAACGAGCCCGCCCATCGTGCGGGATTGGGCGCGGCGCCATTCAGCGAAGGTCGCCTCCATGCACTCGGCCACCGCCGCGCGGCCGAGGGCGAGGTAGCGCTCGGAATCGTTATGGCGCAGCCGCGCCGGATCGGCGCCGTAGAGGGTGGCGACGTAATGGTCGCGCACCGTCTCGAAATCCCAATCGGCCCCCCGGTCGCGGGGGACGCCCGCCGGCCATCGCGGATCGTTCGGGTCGGTGAGACCCGCGCGGCGCAGGCTCTCGGGCTCCGGCACGTTGGCGAAGGCGAGGCATTCGCTGGCGAAACCCACTTCAGCCCGGCGGGCATCCTCGAAGGGGCGCAGATAGGCGCCGACGCCGAAGTAATGCGCGACGCCCGCACTCACCGAGAACGGCAGATCGCCGCCGGAGGGGGAGTTCGGCACCACGATCAGGTCGGGCCGTACCTCGGCGACGAGGCAGGGCAGGGTCTCGGCGGGGAAGCCGCCCGACCATGTCTCGCGCGGGAGCCCGAGCATCGAAGCCTGCTGCCAGACCTCGCTGCCCCCGCAGATCACGCAGAGCGAGGGGGAGGTCTGAGTGCGGTCGAGGAACGCCGCGATCTCCGCCGCGAGGCTGTCGCGGAAGGCGGGATCGTCGTGCGGGTAGTCGAAATTCGCGAGCATCAGGTCCTGCCAGACCAGGATGCCGAGTTCGTCGCAGAGGTCGTGGAAGGCGTCCGACTCGTAGAGGGTGATGCCGGGCACGCGCAGCATGTTCACCCCGGCCTCGCGGGCGAGGTCGAGGAGCGGTCGCAGGGTGTCCCGGTCGCCGGAAAGACCCACGAGGTCGGCGGGCGTCCAGATGGCGCCCCGGCAGAAGACCGGCTCGCCGTTGATGGCGAGGCTCAAGCCCTCCTCGAACGGGCGCGTCGTAGTGATCGCGCGGAAACCCACGCGGCCGAGGTCGAATCGGCGCCCGCCGATCTCGGCCTCCACCGCATGCAGGCGCGGCTCGCCATGGGTGTGCGGCCACCACGGCGCGACGCCCGGCAGAAGGAGTTCGCCGACGTAGAGGCCGGGCGCCTCCTCGCGGAGGGCGGCTTCGCGGCCGTCGCAGCGGAGCACAGCCCTCCCCTCCCCGTCGGGGAAATCGAAGCGGGCCACGAGGCGGCCGGTGGTGCCGTCGAAGCTGGCGCGCAGATCGGCCGTTGGCGTGCCGATGGGCTCGCGGAGCACCGGCCGGAACGGGCCGACATGGTCGATCACCGGGGACCAGCCGGGCATGAAGCCCAGCAGGGTCGTGCGTGCATTTCGCAGGGAGCCCGGCGTCGCGAGGCGAGGCCGCCAGCGCCCGCGCTTTTGCGGCTTGGCGAGGGAAGCGGCGAGCGAGCGGAAGCAGAGGGTGAGTTCGCTCCGCGCCGTCAGATCCGCTTCGACGATGAAGGGGCGGAACATCGAGTCCGTCGCGAGGAGCAGCACGCCGTCGAGCCAAATCTCGGCGTTCGTCGCCGAGCCCTCGAAGCGCAGGCGCTCGCGGCCCGATCCGGAGATCGGCGCGCGATACCAGATGTCCTTATCTTGGAGTGGCGCCGGCTCGGCATCGTGCCATCGGCCCGCATCGCATAGGGCCTGCGCGGCGGTGCCGGGAACGGGGGCCGGGATCCAGCCGTCCCGGCCGTCGAGGTCGACCGACCCGGCGCAGGCGCCGGCTTCGGTGACGAGCAACCGCCACGGGCCTTCGACGGCACGCGGGAGCGCCCCATCGATGGCATGGATCCGGGCCACGGCTCAGGCCAGGGTGGTGCGCAGGCGGGCGAAGACCTCGTCGTAGGTCTCGGCGGCCTTGTCGAGGCGCTGGGGCAGGCCGGCGGCGCTGCGTTTGGCGAAGGTGCGGGCCAGTTGGAACTGGAACGCCTTGGCCTCGCTCCCGAGGCGGGTGGCACTCTCGGCGGCGGCGGTGAAATCGCCCGCGCCGGAGGTCGTCAGCCAAGCGAGGTGGCTGCCCAGCATCTCGAAGTTGGCGCCGAGCTGGCGCGTCGTGTTGAACGCGTATTTGTGGAACACCGAGAGCGGGCGCACGACCAGCCCCTCGCCGGTCTCCGCGAGGGCGCCCGCGAAGGCCCTCACCGGGTTGCGCCGGGGGGCGCCCCGCAGGTTCGTCCGCAGCAGGTCGAGGGCGACGTGCGGCAGGCGCGCCGCCGGCACCGGATCGGCCACTTGCCGCACGAACTCGGCATAGGGCGGCAACGTCGTCTCGGCGAAGATGCCGTCGTAATCGGCACCGGACAGGGTGAAGCGGCCGGCATTGTGCAGGTAGTCGAGGCGGCGGCCCGCCTTGTCGAGGGCGAGGATGCCGATCGTGGTCTTCGAATGCTCGCGGCCGTAGGTCGTGCCCGCCGTGTCGGGCAGGAAGATCGCGTCAACCTCCACCATCACGACGCTGCCACGCGCGGCCTGGACCAGGGCGTGCTGCTCCAGGCCATCGTAGACCGCGAGTTCATCGAGGCGCAGGCCGTACAGCGCCTCGATCTCGGCCATGGACGGCTTGAAGAAGGTGAACTGGTCGCCCTCGAAATCCTGCTTCACCGTGAAGCCCAGCATCGCCTCCGGGGCGAGCCCGCGATGGTGCAGAAGCTCGATCCAGAGGTCCACGTAGCAGTTGGTCTCGGGCCAAGCCCGGTCCTGCCCGTGGAGCGGATGCGCCGCGTGAGCGGGCGCCTCCGTCCGGTCTTCACGGATGGCGAGGCTGGCAGACACTGTGGCTCAGCCCCAGAGCGTCGCGCGGACGTCCGCCGGCCAGCGGGCGAGGTCGAGCCCGTGGTGGCGCAGCAGCGCGAGGGTGATCCGCTCCAGCCCGAACCCGACGCAGGCCGTGTGCGCGACGCCGCCATCGGCCTGGGTGAGGCCCCAGGTCGTGCCGAAATGGTCCTGGTGATAATTGAAGCTGAGGCAGGCGGTCGGCTTCTCGACGCTGTTGACCGGCACGTTCAGCTCGAACTTCAGGTTCTGGTTGCGCTGATTGTTGGCGAGCATCTTGCCGGCGCGGCCGAAGAAAGGATCATTGGCAAGGTCCACCGCCAGCGGCAGGCCGAGGCCGGCCATCATCTTGGTGCCCCGGTCGAGCCATAGCTCGCGGAAGGCCAGCACCTCGTCCGGGCTGCCCATGCGCACGTATTCGCGCATGCGGAACAGCTGCATCCGGGTCGGTTCCAGCGAGGGCTCGTGCCGGAAGCAGTAGGATTGCAGGTCGAACAGCAGGCCGCCCTGCGGGAGCGGGCCACGGGCGGCGGCCGTCGGGTAGACCGGGTAGCAGGCGGCGGGCGTCAGCACGATGTCGGTCGCGGCCTGCTTGTCGGTCCAGTCCTTGCCGGCCTCGACGCAGGCGAGCAGGCGTGCATGGTCCGCCTCGTTGCCGCAGAAGCTGTGAACGGTGCCCGCCAGGTGCGGGAAGCCCTTCAGGTAGCCGCTGCGCTCGAAGGTCGCCCGGCTCATGCCCGGCGGAAAGCGCATCACCTCGGCGCCATCCTCCCCGCCGAGGCGGGAGACGAGACGGTCCAGGGCCTCAATGACGGATTCAAACGCGCCGCTGCGGCCGTATAGGCCATCGACACCGGTGCGGACGAGGAGACCGGCATCGAACAGCCGGTCGAGGAAAGTGGGGGATTCCACGGTGGTGGAATCCTGCGGCACCTCGGTGGAGGTGTCGATGTCGAGGGCGGGCAGTCTGTCCATCAGGCGCTCAGGAGCTGGCCGCCGCCCTTCTGCACGAGCAGGAGGTTGGCGGTGTTGGAGAGGATGCGGTCGTTGGCGATCATCAGCGGCGCGGACATCACGTCGCGCAGCGGGCGGCCGAGGCTGAACGGCGTGTCGTTGCGGTAGCCGGAGATCCCGACGATCCCGAGCGAACGCTGCACGATGTCGACGGCCATGGAGGAAGCGGTCGTCTTGACGTTGTTGAGGCTCACCGCGAACCCGATGGAGCTGAGCTCGTCCGGTTCGTGCTGGGCGCCCTCGTATTTGCGCAGGCCGGAGAGGACGGTGGCCTTCATCGATTGCAGGGCGCTGGCGGCCTCGGCGAGGCGCATGGCGCTCGGCGGCACCGTACCGGGGCGGCGGCGGGCTTCGCCCTGGACGAAGCTGCGCGCCCGGTCCACCGCGTAGCTCGCGATGCCGAACCACACCGCGCTCCACAGGAGGTGCGAGGAGGCGAGCATCGATTGCGCCGCGATCTCGGCGAAGGGCTTGGGCATGATCTGGACGGTCGGCACGCCCTTGGCTTCCAGGCGGAAGCCCTCGCTGCAGGTGCCGCGCATCCCCAGCGTGTCCCAGGTCGAGGTCCGGTTCAGGCTCATCTGGTCGCGCATCAGGGCGACGAGGACCTGATCGGAGGTCGGGGCTTCCGGGTTGCGCCGGGCGGTGACGAGGACGACGTCCGCCTGCGCCCCGTAGGAGATGACGCTGGCATCCTTGCCGAGGTTGAACAGGTCGCCCTCGGCCTCGACGGCGCACAGGCTGTTGCGCAGGTCGCCGCCGATGCCGGCCTCGGTGGTCGAGGAGGCGATGAGCAGTTGCTCGTTGGCCACCTTGGCCATCAGGCCGCAATGCCAATCGCTGGTGAGCCCGTGGGTCACGAGACTCGCGAGCTTGATGTGGTGCATGGCGAACACCATGGCCGAGGCGCTGCACGCCTGACCGAGGGTGCAGCACACCTCCGCGATCTGCGCGATGCCGGCGCCTTCGCCGCCATACTGGCTCGGCACCTGAAGCCCGAGCAGGCGCTCGGCCTTCAGCGCGGCCACGGCCTCGGCGGGGAAGCGGCCCTCACGGTCGACCGCATCGGCGTGCAGCGCGGCGACCTCCGCGACGCGCTTCGCCCGGCGAGTGAGGTCGCTCACGCGGCGGCTCCCATGGAGAGCTTGCCGACCGTTTCGCGGATGATGCGGATGGTCGAGAAGGAACGGCGGTTCAGGAGCGTATCCGGGAACTCGACCTCGAAGCGTTCCTCCAGGGCCAGCATCAGCTGAACAGAACCGAAGGAGTCGAGACCCTTTTCGAACAGGTCTTCGTCTTCGCCCAAGCTGTCTACGATCCCGGACATGGCTTCGTTCTGCCGAAGGATGTCCCGAATGACTTCATCGGAGACCATTGCGCTGTCCTCTATTGGAGGTTGTACACATACGCCGCGCTGGCGCCTTGTCAAAGCTAACGATGATCTATCGTAAATTTGAGCTTTTTAACGCGAACGCGTTAAGCTCTGATTCCGAAATAGACTGCTTTTCCGGGGCCATAGTCGCAGACGATCACGAATGAATCGTTCCGGAATGCCGCTGAGATGAGAGATTCTCATCCTTAGGGTTGTGGAATCCCCATGCCCCGGGGGGCATCCACAGCCATCCACACCAGTCCACAGGCCAAGCCGCTGTCCTGGCGTCAGATTCCGGAACGGCCAAGGATCGGGTTGAGTTTGTTCCTGTTATGTTCCTATCTCTGAGCATGACCGGACCCGATGACGATGGCACAGGCGCCGACGAGCCCCCCGAAGCCGGAGAGCCCCAAGGATCGCTTGGCCCGGCTGCGTGCGGAGCTTTCCGCCGAGACCTCCCGCGCTGTCGCCGTGATGCCCCTCGGGCATCCGGTGATCGACGCGCATCTCCCTTGCGGCGGCCTTTCCCTTGGGCCGCCTCACGAGATCGTGCCCGCCGAACCCATCGACGCCATCGCCGCCCTGGCCTTCGCCCTGGCCCTCTGCGCCCGCCGCCTCGCGGAGGTGCCGGGCGAGGCGATGATCGCGTCCTCTGGGCACCCCCTCCCCTACGGCCACGGGCTCGCCTCGCTCGGCCTCGATCCGGGGCGCCTGCTGCTGCTCGAAGCGGGGGGCGACGGGGACGTGTTCCGCGCCCTGGAAGCGGCGCTCCACGCCAATTGCCTGTCCGCGCTGATCGGGCTCGTGGGCGAGGGGATGCCGCTCAAGGCCGGGCGGCGCCTGCAACTCGCCGCCGAGACGGGCGAACCGCCCCTCCTCCTCGTCGTGCGCCGGGCGGGGCCGGGCCTGCCCAACGGGGCGGCCACCCGCTGGCGCGTCGCCGCCGCCCCGGCCGGGGCCGACCGCTTCGGCGGCCTTCACGCCCCGCGCTGGCGGGTGCGGCTCGAACGGTGCCGCAACGGACGCGGCGGATCCTGGCTGGTGGAGTGGGACAGTGCCGCGAATCGTCTGCATCTGCCTGAGCGACTGGCCGATGACGCGGCTGCAGCGGGCCGGGCTCGCCCCTGAGGAAGGCCCGCACGCCCTCGCCGCCGTCGGGCCGGGGGGCCTGCGCCTCGTCGCCCTCAACGGGCAGGCCCGCGCCCTCGGCTTGGCCGTTGGGGAGTTGCTGGGCCGGGTCCGCGCGCGGATCGGCGTACCCCTGCGCGTCCACCCGGCCGAACCGGAGGCGGAGCGGGATGCCCTGCACCGCCTCTGCCGCTGGGCGATGCGCTACGCCCCCATCGTCGCGCCCTTCGGTCCGGCCGAGGCGTGCCACGGGCTCGCCATCGACATCGAGGGCGCGTCCCATCTCCACGGGGGCGAGGCGGCGCTTCTCGACGATCTCGCCGGGCGCCTTGCCCGGTCGCGGATCCCGGCGCGGATCGCGCTGGCCGACACGATGGGCGCGGCCTTCGCCCTGGCGCGCAGCGGCCGGGCCTCCCCGGCCCTGGTGCCGCCGGGCGAACACGCCGCGCACCTCGCCCCCCTCCCCGTCGAGGCCCTTCGCCTCGATGCGGAGGTCGCCGCCGGGTTGCGGCGGCTCGGCCTGCGCCGGATCGCGGATGTCGAAGCCCTGCCCCGCTCCGGCCTCGCCCGGCGCTTCGGGCTGGCGCCGTTGCTGCGGCTCGATCAGGCCCATGGCCGCCGAGCCGAACCCCTGGCGCCCCTGGACGAGGCCCGCTCCTTCTCGGCCGCGCGCGGCTTCCTCGATCCGATCGGCCGGCAATCGGACGTGATCGCCGCCGCGCGCGCCCTCATGGAGGAGATCGCCCCTCGGCTCGAACGGGCCGGGCTCGGCGCCTGCGCCCTGCGGCTCACCCTGCACCGGGTCGATGGGGCGGTTCGGACCCTGGAGATCGGCCTGTCGCGGCCGGAGCGCGGCCCGGAGCGCATCGCCGGCCTGATCGCGCTGCGGCTCGAACGGCTCGGCGCCGGCCTCGATGCCGGGTTCGGCTTCGAGACGGTGGACCTCGCCGTCACCTCCGCCGAGCCGATGGCAGCGAAACAGGCCAGTCTCGGTGGATCGGGCGCGGGGGAGCGGGTCGCGAACCTCGCCGACACCATCGCCCAACGCATCGGCCGGCGGCTTCAGCGCCTCGCCCCGCGCGAAAGCCACGTTCCCGAACGGGCCGAGGGCATCGTCTCGTGGGTCGCCCCGCCCCTGCCCTACCCGGCCATCCTGCCGGCACGCCCCCTCGTGCTCTTCGCCCGCAGCGAGGCCGCGCAGGACGTCTTCGCCACGGCGCCGGACGGGCCGCCCCACCGCTTCCGCTGGCGCGCGCGGGAATACCGGGTCGCCCGCGCCGAGGGGCCCGAACGCATCGCCCCCGAATGGTGGCGCGAGCAGGCCGAACCACGCGACTATTATCGCATCGAGTGCGAGGCCGGCCGCCGCCTGTGGCTCTACCGGGATGGGCCGCACGGGCCGGAGCGCCCGGCCGCGTGGTTCGTCCACGGGATGTTCGCGTGAGCGGCTATGTCGAACTCGGCGCCACTACCAATTTCTCGTTCCTGCGCGGCGCCTCGCACCCGCAGGAATACGTGGTCCAGGCGGCGGCTTACGGCCTCGCGGGATTCGGCATCGCCGACCGCAACACCGTCGCCGGTCTGGTGCGGGCGCATTCGGCCGCCCTGCAGATGGCGCAGGACGGCACGCCGATCCGCTTTCTGCCGGGGGTGCGCCTCGTCACGGAGGACGGGTTCGAGGCCCTGACCTATCCGATGGACCGGGAGGCCTGGGGGCGCCTCTGCCGCCTGCTCACCGCCGGCAACCGGCGGGCGCGCAAGGGCGAGTGCCGCTTCTCCTTCAGGGAGATGCTGGAGGCCGCCGAGGGCCAAGTGTTCATCGCCCTTCCGACGGGGCGCCGGCCTGAACCGCAAGCCGGGTTCCTCGCCCGCCTCGAAGCCCTGGCCGTCGCCGCGAGGGGCCGGGTCTGGCTCGGCGCCAGCCATCGCCGCCGGGGGGACGAGCGCCTGCGCCTGCGGCTCCTCGACGAGATCGGCCATCGCACGGGCACGCCGATGGTGGCCGTGGCCGACGCCCTCTACCACCACCCGGACAGGCGCCCGTTGCAGGACGTGCTGACCTGCATTCGCGAGGGCTGCACCCTCGACGCGGCGGGCTATCGCCTGGAAGCCAATGCCGAGCGGCACCTGAAGCCCGAAGCCGAGATGGCGCGGCTGTTCCGCGACCATCCCGAAGCCCTGGCGCGCACCGCCGAGATCGCCGCCCATTGCGATTTCGAGTTGTCGCAACTCCACTACGAATACCCGGACGAGCCCGTGCCCCCCGGACGGCAGGCCCAGGAGTATCTGGCGGAGAAGACGTGGCACCGCGCCCGCTACTGGCGCTACCCGGACGGCATTCCGAACGGCGTCGAGGAGACGTTGAAGACCGAACTGGCCTTCATCGCCAAGATGAAGTTTGCCCATTACTTCCTCACGATCAGCCAGATCGTGGATTTCGCCCGCGACAAGGGCATCCTGTGCCAGGGGCGCGGCTCGGCGGCCAATTCCGCCGTGTGCTTCTGCCTCGGCATCACCGCCGTCGATCCCTCGAAGCACCGGCTGCTCTTCGCGCGCTTCATCTCCGAGAACCGGGGCGAGCCGCCGGACATCGACGTCGATTTCGAGCACGAGCGCCGGGAGGAGGTGATCCAACACCTCTACGAGCGCTACGGCCGCGAGCGCGCTGCCCTGTGCTCGACGGTGATCCATTACCGGCCGCGCATGGCGATCCGCGAGGTCGCCAAGGTGCTCGGTCTGTCGGAAGATGTGGCCGCCTCCGTCGCGGATACGGTCTGGGGGTCCTGGGGCAAGGACCTGCCCGACGCCCATGTCATGCAGGCCGGGCTCGACCCCGCCAACCCGGCCCTGCGGCAGGCCCTGAACCTCGCCCTGCAGCTGATCGGCTTCCCCCGGCACCTGTCGCAGCATGTCGGCGGCTTCGTGCTGACGCGCGGGCGCCTGGACGAGACCGTGCCCGTGGGCAACGCGGCGATGCCCGACCGGACCTTCATCGAGTGGGACAAGGACGACATCGACGTCCTCGGCCTGATGAAGGTCGACGTGCTGGCGCTCGGAATGCTCACCTGCCTCAAGCGCGGGCTCGACTTCCTGAAGCGCGACCATGGCATCGACTACCCGACGCTCGCCGACCTGCCATCGGAGGACCGGGCCACCTACACGATGTTGTCGAAGGCTGATTCCGTCGGCGTCTTCCAGGTCGAGAGCCGGGCGCAGATGTCGATGCTGCCGCGGCTGAAGCCGAAGGAGTTCTACGACCTCGTGGTGCAGGTCGCCATCGTCCGCCCCGGCCCGATCCAGGGGGACATGGTCCACCCCTACCTGAAGCGCCGCTGCGGCGAGGAGCCTGTCGAGTATCCCGCCCCGCACCCGGATCACGGGCCGGCGAACGAACTGGAGGAGGTGCTGAAGAAGACCTACGGCGTGCCGCTCTTCCAGGAGCACGCCATGCAGATCGCCATCACGGCAGCGGGCTTCTCACCGGCCGAAGCCGATGGCCTGCGCCGGGCCATGGCGACCTTCCGCCATGTCGGCTCCATCGGCGGCTTCGCGGAGAAGTTCGTGGGCGGGATGACCCGGCGCGGCTACCCACAGGCCTTCGCCGAACGCTGCTTCGCGCAGATCCGCGGCTTCTCCACCTACGGCTTCCCCGAGAGCCACGCGGCGAGCTTCGCGCTCCTCGTCTACGCCTCGGCCTGGATGAAATGCGCCCACCCGGATGTGTTCCTGGCCGCGATTCTCAACGCGCAGCCGATGGGCTTCTACCAGCCGGCGCAATTGGTCCGCGACGCCCGCGCCCATGGCGTCGAGGTCCGCCATGTCTGCGTGAATGCCAGCGAGTGGGATTGCACCCTCGAACCCTCCGAGACGCCGCGCCTGCACGCCGTCCGCCTCGGGCTGCGTTTGGTGAGCGGCCTACCCGAGGGCGCGATGCGCCGCCTCGTGCGGCTGCGGGCCAACGGCTATGCGAGCATCGAAGGGTTGCAGGCCTCCCTCGCCCTGCCGCGCAACGTGCTGGAACGACTCGCGGAGGCGGATGCGTTCCGGGCACTCGGGCTCTCGCGGCGGGATGCGCTCTGGGCCGTGCGGGCCCTGGAAGGGTTGTCGCGCCGGGCCTCGGCGGCGCATGCGGAGAATGGGCGCCGGGCCGAATTGCTGGACGCGCCGCTGCCGCTCTTCGCGTGGCACGCCGATGACGGCCTGTTCCGGCACGAGCCGGAGGCGGACCTGCCGGCGATGGCACCCTCGGAGACCGTCGCCGACGATTACGCCACGACAAGCCTGTCCCTGCGCGGCCATCCGGTGGCGTTCTTCCGGGAGCGTCTGGGGCGGATCGGTGCCATCACCGCCCGCGCCCATCTCGACCCCGCCCTGCCCCAGGGAACGCGGGCGATGGTGGCGGGAATCGTGCTGGTGCGTCAGCGGCCGGGCACGGCGAAGGGCGTGGTCTTCCTCACCATCGAGGACGAAACCGGCATCGCCAACATC
This sequence comes from Methylobacterium litchii, assembly GCF_038442315.1. Classification (NCBI taxonomy): domain Bacteria; kingdom Pseudomonadati; phylum Pseudomonadota; class Alphaproteobacteria; order Hyphomicrobiales; family Methylobacteriaceae; genus Methylobacterium; species Methylobacterium litchii. Next base: position 181,218 of record NZ_JBBXMY010000009.1, read on the forward strand.
ATCGTATGGAAGAAGGTGTTCGAGGCGAACCGCCGGATCGCCATGCAGGGGCGGTTCCTGGCGGTTCGGGGTCGGGTCCAGCGGGCCGGAGAGGTGGTCCACCTCGTCGCCGAGGGGTTTCGAGACCTCACCGAGTCCCTGCGGGACCTGCGGGAAGCTGGGCTGGCTCTACCGGCGGAGACCACCGATTTCGGGGCGCCGACACACAGGCACCCCTACCGCAGCCGAGACTTCCATTGACATCAACGCTGGGCCGCCTCGTCCAAGCGGATCGTCGGGAGCATTGCGAGGGCCTTCGCGGTGATCCGCTCGAGATGCTCGCCCTTGAGACCCTTCTCGGCTCCGAGCTTCTTGATGCGCTCGCGGTGCTGCGCGAGGGTGAGCCCGTAATACGTCTGTTCGGTGGTCTGCTCGGCCATATATCACTCCTGTGGCGGGAGGGGTGATTTGGCAAAAGAACCCCAGTGTTTCAAGGGTCTGGTGGCTACCGCGAGCCACCGACAGCCCCTGTTTCCTGTGCCAGATTGAAGGGACCAACACCCTATGCCGCGCCTGCCCATCATCCTCGCCGCCTGCCTCGCCCTGGCGCCCCTCGCGGCCCATGCCGACGAGTGCGACGACCTCACCCGACAGATCGCGGGCGCGATCGGCGGCAAGGTCGGCAAGCGCTCCGGCCCGAGCATCGACATCCGCCTGCCGGGGCCGAACCGGTTCGACGTGACCTGCCGGGCCGAGCCCATCGTGCAGGCGATCTCGGCCGAGCCGCAGCCCTCGGCCACGTTCTTCCGCGACCTCTCGACGGCGTCCGAAATCCTGACCGGGGAATCGGCCTCGACGGTGGAGCCGATCATCGCGAAGGCCTACCGCACCGCCGTCTCGGACGGGCGCAAATCCTTCATCCAGCAGAACGGCTGGTCCGCGAGCTGCTACGCCGACCCGACGAGCAGCACCATGCGGACCCTCTGCTCGGTGGGCCGCATCCCGCCGGGCTGATCAGCGCGCGTGCGGAATTGTCCCCGTCACGATGGGCTCGACCAGGGCGGCGTCCCGCGCGGGCGACGCTTTCTGCCGGTCGAGCTTGTCCGCCGAGATGAGGGCGGCTGCGATCAGCGCCGCGACCGCAAGTGTCGCTTTGATCGCTTCCCAGCTCCGCGCGAACATGGTCGAACCTCGACGGCGCCCCGGTTGATCGCACCCGGGCCGTCCATCGGCACCGGGCGTCGTAACCGTGATCCTCGGGTCCGCACCTTCTCAAAACCTTACGACGGAACGATTTCACCGCATTGCACAAGCCCCGTGGCCGGGAAGCCTCAGCCCAGTTCCGCCTCGGCCGCCAGCGCTTCGAAGACCAGGGCGTGCCGCCCAGCCAGGGCCTCGACATCGGTGGAGTAGCCGCCGCCGATCACCCCCACGATGGGGATGCCCCTCACCCGCGCCGAGCGGACCACGAAACGGTCACGCGCCCGCAAGCCCTCGTTCGACAGGTTCAGCCGACCGAGCCGGTCGTCCCGGTGCGGGTCCACCCCGGCATTGTAGAAGACGATGTCCGGTTGGAACGCGTCGAGCAGCGGCGGCAGGCGTGCGTCCAGCACCGCGAGATACGCGGCATCGTCCAGCCCATCAGGCAAGCCGATATCCAGATCGCCCGGGATCTTCTGCGACGGGTAGTTCCGCTCGCAATGGATCGACAGGGTGAACAGGTCGGGCTCGCGGCTCAGGCAATCGGCGGTGCCGTCGCCCTGATGGACGTCGAGATCGACCACCATCGCCCGGCCGATCAGACCCTCCTCCCGCAGGGTGAGCGCCGCCACGGCCACGTCGTTCAGGACACAGAAGCCCGCGCCCTGCGCCCGCCGGGCATGGTGGCTTCCGCCGGCCGCGCTTCCCGCGAACCCATGCTGGAGCGCCAGACGGCCCGCCAGCACCGTGCCGCCGACACTCGCCCGCGAGCGGCGGACCAGCGCCTCGCTCACCGGCAAACCGATCTCCCGCTCGATGGCCCTCGGCACGTCGCAGGCGAGGATGGACGCGACATAGGCCGGGTCGTGCGTCCGTTCGAGCATGGCCGCACTCGCCGGTTCGGGCTCGACGAACCCATCGGGCACGAGCCCAAGCCCCCTCAGCGCCTCCGCGAGGAGCCCGTATTTGCGCATGGGAAACCGGTGGCCTTCGGGAAGCGGGGCTTCGTAGGCCGGATGGAAGCAGATGGGGGGTCGCATGCCTCTCGCAACGTGCCGAAGGGGGACGCCGGAGGGAGCTGCACCGCGTCACACAACTGATATGCTGCGGCTGTTAGCCGGACGCCACGGGCGCAGGTGCGCTCCCACGACGCGCCCGGCTCGGCGCCCGACGGCTCTCCCGCATGATCAGCGCGCTGGACGGCGTCTTTCTCGCGCTCGCGGCCTGCCTCGCGATGGCTCTGGTGAACCTCGCGAGCCTCGCCCTGGCCGGCTTCCGCCTCATGCGCCGCATGCCTCGCTCAATCTTCCCCGACGGTGCGGCGGTGTCCCTTGTCCGGCCGGTTTGCGGGCTGGAGCGGTTCAGCGAGGAGACGCTGGAGAGCGGCTTCCGGCTCGCCTACCGAGACTACGAACTGATCTTCTGCGTCGCCGACGCGGGCGATCCCGTCCTGCCCCTGGTACGGCGGCTGATGGCCCGGCATCCGCGGATCCGCTCGCGGATCATCGTCGGCGAGGAGCGGGTCAGCGACAATCCCAAGCTCAACAATTGCGTGCGCGGCTGGGACGCGGCCGAGCACGAGTGGATCGTGCTGGCCGATTCCAACGTGATGATGCCGCCCGATTATCTGCAGACTTTGCAGGCTGCATGGCGGCCGAACACCGGCCTCGTCTGCGCGACGCCCATCGGCGCCCGGCCGGATGGGTTCTGGGCCCTGGTGGAATGCGCTTTCCTGAACACCCTCCAGGCGCGCTGGCAATATGCCGGCGAAGCGGTGGGTCTCGGCTTCGCCCAGGGCAAGAGCATGCTCTGGCACCGTCCCTTCCTCGATAGCGTGGGGGGCATCCGCGCCCTCGCCGCCGAGATCGCGGAGGATGCCGCCGCCACGAAGATCGTGCGGGCGGCCGGGCGTCGGGTGAACCTCGTCGCGTCGCCGTTCTCGCAGCCCCTGGGCCAGCGCAGCTTCGCCGAGATCTGGTCCCGCCAGATCCGCTGGGCGCGTTTGCGCCGGGTGACGTTCCCGCTATTCTTCGCCCCGGAAATCGCCAGCGGGATGCTCGTGCCATGCCTGCTGGCCGCGCTCTACGCCCATTCGGCGGAGGCTACCCTCGGCCTCGGCGCGCTCGTCGCCCTGACCTATGCCGGCGAATACGCCCTCGCCATCCGGGCGGGGTGGTTGCGCTCGCCCGCCCTGATCGCGGCCTTCATTGCCCGCGACCTGCTCATTCCCTTCGTCTGGACCCGCGCCTGGATGCGCAGTGGCGTCGTCTGGCGCGGCAATGCCATGGCCATCGAGACGAAGCCGGGGCGGATCCGGACCGCCTGAGGCGCGCGACCTACGGGAAGTTCAGGTTGGAGCGCACCGCCTCGGAGATGCGGTTCAGCCAATCCTCGGCTTCGCGGGCGCGGTCTTCGGCCGCCTGCAGCTTGTCTTCAAGGGTCTTCACCACATTGGTCGCCCGGTGCTGAACGTCCTGCAGCATCCGCTCGGCCGCCAGCGCGCGGGCATTGGCGGCGGCGATCTCGTCCTGCATGTTCGCGAAGATCTTCTGGGCCTGCATCTCCTGCTGATGCCGGCTCGCCTCGATCTCCTGGATATACTCCGCCGCGTCCTGGATGCGCTCGCAGACGGCCGCCCATTCCTCCTGGCCGAACCGCTTGATCGGCTTCGGCAGGTCGGAGCCCGACTTGGCGATCTCGCCGCCGCGCTCGATCGGGCTGAGCGCCTTCAATTCCTTGCGCATGGTCGGCGTCATCATGAGCGGCGCGGTATCCAGCGTCCTGTCCCGCGTCTCGACCACCCGGTTGCCCTCAGCCATCGCTCCGCCCCGTTAAAGATCGCAACGCCGCTCACGGTGAGACCGGGCGCCGAGACGGCCGGTCCCCTCAGCCTGATTCCGACAGGGCCACCGCGCGGTTCAGAGACCGTGGGGTGCCCGAACGGATACCTTCACGGCGCCCCCCGGCGCCGGACCCGCCACGACCTGCGCGCGGGTGAACTTCAGTGCGACTCGCCCTCACCGGGGTGGAGCGGGCGGCGGAAGCTGGTGATGATCGTGTCGTGCAGGCGCGAGAGCCACGTCTCCGCATCGTTGGCACGGACCTCGGCGGCGCGGGCGCGCTCCTCTGACTTGATCAGCCGGCGCTCCAACGCGGCGACCTGAAGTTCGAGGGCCTTCACCTGCTCGGCCGCGCGGCCGGACACCTGATGAAGCTGCTGCTCCAACTCGGAGGCGCGCTCCTCGGAGAAGCGGATCGCCTCGCTCGCTTCCTTGATGAGGTCGATGGCCGACTTGAAGTCGCGGACGGGGCCACCCTCGCTCGGCTGCGGCTGCGACGGGAAGAACGAGACGTTGCCCGGCAGCGGCACCGGCTCGAAGTTCTGCACGGCTTCGGCCGCAGCGGCGGCAGCGGCGGCATGAGCCTTGAGCGCGGCATAGGCCGCCGCATCGGCGTCGTCCTCGATGGGCATGCGAACCTGTTCCATCATGGTGACTTCACTCACGCATTCATGTCGTTATTGGGCTTCGTGTCACGTCCCTCGCGCTCCGGCGGCGCGAACGGGGTGACATTACTTTCCTCGGCGCGCTCTGTCCGCGCCTCGGGCATCGAGAGCCCGAGCAGCGTGGCCGGATCGACCCCGTGGAGGTTGCGGACGGCGCGCTTCAGGCCCTCATGCTGCTTCTGCAACGAGGCGCGGGTCTCGCGGGCGATGTCGAGGGCGCCCTGCGCGAGGGCCCGCTCGGAGCGCTCGTTCTGTAGCTCCTCGACCAGACGCCGGTTGGCGGCCTGCAATTCGGCCTTCTCGGCCTCGTGCCGGCGGCCCAGCTGCTCCATCCGGTCGGCCAGGGCGGCGACGCGGGTCTGCGACTGGTCCATGGCGGCTTCCTTGGCCGCCAGCGCCTTTGTGAGCATGTCGGCGCGGCTATCCGCCTCCGCGCGCAGGCGCTGGATCTCGGAGACGCGCTCCGTCTGCCGCTGAAGCTCGGCCTGCAAGCCTTCCAGGCGCCGGTCGAGGGTCGTCCGCTCGATCTGAAGCTCCTTCAGCGTCCGGTCGGCGGTGCGAGCATTCTCCTCGCGCTCGCGCAGCTGGCTGCGCACCTGGGCGAGGAGCTGTTCCAAAGTCGCGGCCCGGCCGAGGGACGCGTCCAGCTTCATGGCGAGGTTCGCGCGGTCGGCGCGGATCGCCGCCATCTCGGTCTCGAACTGGCCCTCGGCCCGCTCGCGCGTGGCGATCTCGGAGCTGAGTTGCGTTTCGAGATCGCGGGCACGCTGGCGCAGCACCTCGATCTGCTGGGTCAGCTCGACCACCCGCGCCTCAGCCTCGGACAGGCGCACCGCCTGCTCGCCAGCCAGAGCCTGCAGACGCCGTGCGTCCTGCTCGCTCAGGGACAGGCGCTCGCCCAGGTCGTTCAACTCGCGCTCGGCGCGGGTCATCGCCTGGTCGGCGGCCTGCGCCTCGATGCGCAGCGACTTGTTCTCGCCGGTCAGCGCGCGGACCTGTTCGGTCTCTGCGAAGAGCTGGCGCTCCATGTTCTCGACCGCGACCGTCCGGTCGCGGACGCGCACCCGCAACTCCTCGTTCTCTGCGTCGCGCTCGCGCAACTGCGTTTCGAGGCGTTGCAACTCGGTCGACACCGCCGCGAGTTCGTTGGACGAGGACGCGGCCCGGCCGTTCACCTCGTTCAATTCGCGGTGCAGGTTGCGCATGTGCTCCTGCTCGCGGGCGAGCAGGACTTCGAGTTCGGCGATCTTGATCTTCGCCTGCGGAAGCTCGTCCGCGACGCCGGCCAGGGGCTCGAGGATCTGCGCGAAATCCGCCTGAAGGGTCTTCAGGTCGTCCAGCCGCTCCATCATCTGGCTGATGCGCACGCGCACCATCTCGTTGCGCTGGCCGATGGCGTCGAACGCGCTGTAGGGATGCGCCGCCGGCGCCTCCTGCTGCTGGCGCGGCTGCTCGCGCGGCGCCTGGCGCATCTCCTCATACTCGTCAGGGTCGCGCTCGCGCGGCGGGGCGGGCTGCTGCTGACGCGGCGGCGGCTGCTGCGGCTGGCGCTGCTGCGGCGGAGGCTGCTGGCGCTTCGGCTCCGGCCTCAGGGACTCAAGTTCCAGTTCCGGCAGCCACGCGGAGTCCGAGTTCCGCGACGAATCCGACGATCCCGATCCCTGCCCCAGCAGGCGTTTGATCGGCATCCATGCCATTGCCCGATCTCCTCCGCGCTCAGCCACAACCCGGCCACCCCTCGTATCGCGCGGTTGAGAGACCCTATTGATTTACAGGCATCAAGACCAGAGCGGCACCGCCCGCCGTGAACAGCCCCAGGGGCGTTTCGCGAGGTTGCGCCGGCCCACCGAGCCGTTCTCGTCGCTTAACTTCTGCCCCGGGCGCCAGTCAATTCGGGTTTTTGCCAGACGGATCTCAATTTACGCGAGAGCGTATCGGCTGTGAAAACACTCCAAGGTAGAGGTTTTTCTGCTTGTTGCATATTTGCAACCTTCCGCCATCGTCTTCGCGGCATCCCCGGCAAAAGTAAGCCGGGCTAACGCACTTGGAGGATATCCACCGGATCGGGCTGGGTCTCGTCGAAGATGCCGCAGGTGAACACGCCCGTGCGGCATCCATCGGTGTCGAGGTTGCAGCGGTGCCGCAGGATCTCCGGCAGCCCATCGGCCTGCGGGAAATGACCGTGGACGAGGTACGGCGTGCCGAGATCGGCCGCGGGGGCGAGCGGCGTCCGCGCGCCGAGCAGCATCGTGTCGTCCTGATATTCCATGTTCCCGACCGCCGGGTCGATGGAGGCGTGGACGAAGACGCGCTCGTTGTCCTCGACGTAGCGCAGCAGCTTCTGCCGCAGGAAGTCGATGTAACGAGCCGGAATCTCGGCGGCCTTCGCGACCCCGAAGCTGCGCAGGGTCGCGCCGCCGCCATGATAATCGAAGTTCCAGATGGAGCGCGCATCGCCCCGCGCGGCGGCCAGCAGCATCATGTCATGGTGCCCGCGCAGCGCCATGATCGCGGGCTTGTCGATCAGCAGATCGAGCACCTTGCGCGTATCCGGGCCGATGTTGACGTAGTCGCCGAGCAAGACGATCCGGTGGGGCTCCTCGCCCGCATGCGTCGCGATCCGCTCCAGGACGAGACGTAGGCCATCGACGCAACCATGAATATCGCCGATGGCGTAGGTGTTCATCCCATCCAAGCCTGCGGTGACGGAATTGGCTGCTCTCGCCCGTCTCGCGCAGCGGATTGATCACATTTTTCGTTTTCCCTGGAAAGGTTGCGCCCGGTCAGTTTCCACACCCGTGGGCTGGGTGAGGCTGCCCAACCCCGATTGTACAACTCTAGGCAGCCAGCCGCAGCGATTATCGCGGGGCTTTAAAGCGAAGTTCTCGCACCTCATTGGACATTAACTGTCATTGCGGATGAACGGGCGAAACGCCCTCGAAATCAGGGAAAACTTGGCCGTTCCGTGGCGGCGGGACTTGAGTCGCAGGCCAATTCAGACAAAATTAACGACAAGGCTCAGCGTCGAGCCTTGCCTTCCTGCGGGCACCGTCCACCATGTTTCCGAACATCAATCCCGTGAAGAAACTGCGGTTCGAACGGAGCGAAGACTTCGAGACACCGACCGTGACCGCCCCCGCAGCCGCGCAGCCAACGGGCAGCATTGCGACGATCCTGAGGGCCTTCGGGTCTTCCATCGACGATGACTTGTCGAGGTCCACGATGCGCGAGCCCAATACGGACTGGTCCGTCCTCATCGACCGCATCCGTTCGACGGCGTCCCGCATCCGCGAGGTCGAGGCGCAATCACGCGAGCGGGAATCGCATGTCGAGGAATTGCTGGAACGCGCCCGCGCCGACATGAGGCTGGCGGAGGAGCGCGTCCGGGCGGCGGAGGCGCAGACCTCCGATCTGCAGGTCGCCGCGATGGAGCGGGTGCGCGCCGCCGAGGAGCGCGCCGCCCAGGCCGAGGAGCGCGCCCGGATCTCGGAAGCGTGGCTCAAGCAGATCCACGAGACGATCTTCAACGAGTTCACCGTCCTCGACGAGGCCCCGCGCTGATGTCGCGCCGACTCCACGATCGCCCGGACACCGACGGGGACGCCTTGTCCGACAACGATTGGGAGAACCGCCCGACTCTGCGCCAACTCCTGGCCCCAGGGCACGGAAGCGGCGTGGTGCAGCTTTTCCCCGAGCCGCCCCGTGCGGAGGAAATGGACGACGAGCTGAATTGGCCCGCCGCCATCGAGCTGATCCGCGATGTCGGCTCGCGGATGCGGCAAGCGCGCCGCTTCGCGCAGGACGTCGTGCAGCATTCGCAGGCCGTCCTCGACGGCACCATGCACCGGCTGGAAGAGACGGAGCGCCGTCTGCGCCTCGCGGAATCGGCGGCGCGGGACGCGCATCTGCGCGCCGAGCGGGCCGAACTCGCGGCGCAGATGGCCGATGCCCGGGCGCGGCGCGCGGAGGAGGAGACGGAGCTGAACCGCGCCAAGCTTGCGGAAGCACAGATGTGGCTGAAGCGGCTCTACAGCTCTGTGCAGATCGAGTTCCGCGACCTGTCCGAGGAGGACTGAGCCGGTCTGTGGTGCGGGTAGAGGGAATCGAACCCCCACGCCTTGCGGCTGGCGATTTTGAGTCGCCCGCGTCTACCAATTCCGCCATACCCGCGCGGTGGCGCTCATCGCACAGGTCGGCCTGTGCGGCCAAGAGTTTTCTCCCGCCCTCCGCCTCTCTGGCGTTACGCATTGGGCTGTGCTTGAAGGGGCGCCGCTTTCCTCGCACTCCCCGGACGACTTGATGCTGCGGCGGCTCTACGCCTGGATCCTCGCCCTGAGCGACCGGCCCTCCGCGCCCTACGCCCTCGGGGCGGTGGCATTCGCGGAAAGCTCGTTCTTCCCCGTGCCCCCGGATGCCATGCTGGTGCCGATGGCGGTGAGCCGCCCGGACCGGGTCTGGTTCTACGCGACCGTGGCGACGGTCTGCTCGGTTCTCGGCGGGTTGGTCGGCTACGCCATCGGCGCGCTGCTGTTCGATTCCCTCGGCGAATGGGTCATCAAGCTCTACGGCCTGCAGAACTCGGCGGATGCCTTCCAGCGCTCCTATGCCGAGTACGGCCACTGGGTGATCCTGCTGAAGGGCCTCACGCCGATCCCCTACAAGCTCGTGACCATCACGTCGGGGCTAGCCCATTACAGCCTGTTCTGGTTCACGGTGCTGTCGATCATCACCCGTGGGGCGCGGTTCTTCATCCTCGCCGCCCTGCTCGGCCGCTACGGCGTGCAGATCCGTGGCGTGCTCGATCGGCATCTCAACGCGGTGGCCGCCATCTCCGTGGCGGTGATCGTCCTCGGCTTCGTCCTGTTCAAGGTGATTTTGTAGCGATGGATACGCGTGCTGCCGTCCGCCTCAAGACAGCCGGCCTCTGGCTCGCCCTCGTCGCGGCGGTCACGGTCGGCGCCGCGCTCGTGCTGCAATATGGCTACGGCTACGTGCCGTGTAAGCTCTGCCTGACCGAGCGTCTGCCCTATTACGCGGCGGTGCCGCTCGGCCTCGTGGCCCTGTTCGCGCCGGAGCGGCTCGCCCGGCTCGCCCTCGGCCTCGCGGCCCTCGGCCTGCTCTATGGCGCGGGTGTCGGAATCTACCATGCCGGCGCCGAGTGGGGCTTCTGGCAGGGGCCGACCGATTGCGGCGGCGGCTCGGGCGCCAACCCCGCTGCCGTCGGCGACTTCATGAACTCGCTCCAGAGCGTGCGCGTGGTCGATTGCTCGGTGGCGGCCCTGCGCGTCCTCGGCGTCTCGCTCGCCGGATGGAGCGCGCTCGTATCCTTCGTCCTGGCGTCCTCCGCGGGGACGACGGCGCTCCGGCGCTAGTTCCGGTCGTCCGGCAGCATCGGGATCGGGGCGACCTCGATCCCCTCATCGATCAACGCGCGGGCCTCGTCGAGGCTCGCTTGTCCGTGGATCGAGCGGCCCTCGGCCTCGCCGTAATGGATCTTCCGCGCCTCCTCGGCGAAACGCTCGCCGACATGCTCGGAATGGGCCGCCACATGGTCGTGCAGCGCCTTGATCATCTCGCGCAGCTTGCGCTCCGGCTCGGCGATCATCCGCACCGGAGTCTCGGGCGTTGGCGCCGGGATGGGCACGTCAGCGCGGTCCTTGCGCGCGATCATCGGCGCCATGATGGCCTTGGAAACCGACCCGCTGCCGCAATGGGGGCAGGTCACGAGCCCGCGTGAGACCTGGGTCTCGTACGAATCCGAGGAGGGAAACCAGCATTCGAAGCCGTGCGCGGCCTCGCAGACCAGATTGTACCGGATCATTCGCGTGCGGTTCGGTGTCTCAGGACTTCGCCGCGATCCGTTCGACGCTGAACGGCCGGGCATGGCGAAGCGACGGGATGCGCGCCCTCGCGTCCGCGACGAGGGAGAGGTCGATCTCGGCCAGGATCACCCCCGGCTCGGTGCCGCCCTCGGCGAGGACACGGCCCCAGGGATCGACGATGATCGAGTGGCCATACGTCTCGCGGCCATCCTCGTGGACGCCGCCCTGCGCGGCGGAGATCATGAACGAGCCGGTCTCGATGGCCCGCGCCCGTTGCAGGACCTGCCAATGGGCCTCCCCGGTCTGCCGGGTGAAGCAGGCCGGGCCGGTGAGCACCGTGGCGCCCGCTTCCGCCAGCGCGCGGTAGAGGGCCGGGAAGCGGATGTCGTAGCAGATCGTCAGGCCGAAGGTGGCGAGCGGCGTCACCGCCACCACGGCACAGCCGCCGCCGGTATAGGTCGAGGATTCGCGCCAGCTTTCGCCGCTCGGCAAATCCACGTCGAACAGGTGCAGCTTGTCGTAGGAGGCGGCGATGCCGCCCTCCGGATCGATGAGGAACGCGCGGTTGGCGATCTTCTCGCCGTTGCGCACGGCGATGGAGCCGACCTGCACCCAGGCGCCGACCTCCCGCGCCGTCTGGCGCAGGGCGGTGAGGGTGGGATCGGAGTTCTCGTCCGTGACGACCGCGAACAGCCGCTCGCGGCTGCGCTCCACCAGGGAGGTCATCTCCGGCGTCTGGATATAGCGGGCGCCCTGCCCTGCCGCCTCGCGCAGGCCCGCGACGGCCGCGTCGCGATTGGCCGCCGGGTCGCGCCCGGATCGCATCTGGACGCAGGCGGCGATGAAGTGCTCAGGCATCGGCCGGTGCCTTCAGCAGCGGATCGAGCTTGCCCGAGCGGTCGAGGGCATAGAGATCGTCGCACCCGCCGACATGGGTCGCGCCGACGAAGATCTGCGGCACGCTCGTGCGGCCGCCCGCCCGCTCGACCATCGTCGCACGGGCACCGGCGGCGCGCTCCACGTCGATTTCCTGGAAGGCCACGCCCTTCTGCGACAGCAGGCTCTTGGCCGCCGCGCAATAGGGGCACCAGGACGTGGTGTAGATGGTGACCGGCTGCATTGTCGCTGCGTCCCGCGCGGAAGATCACCCATATAGGGGCTTCGCGCGGAACTTGCCTATGGCAGCACGGTCACGCGCAGCCGTGTCAGGCGGCGAGCAGCTTCTCGACCTCGTTGACGAGATCGCGCAGGTGGAACGGCTTCGACAGGACCTTCGCGTCCTTCGGGGCCTTCGAGTCCGGGTTCAGCGCCACGGCCGCGAAGCCGGTGATGAACATTACCTTGATGTCCGGGTCGAGCTCGGTGGCCCGGCGGGCCAGTTCGATCCCGTCCATTTCCGGCATCACGATATCGGTGAGGAGAAGTTCGAACGGCTCCTCCCTCAGGCGGTTATACGCCGAGAGGCCGTTGTCGAACGAGAGCACGTCGTAGCCTGCGTTCTGCAGCGCCTTGGCGAGGAACCGGCGCATGTCATTGTCGTCTTCCGCCAGCAGAATTTTCATCGGACGGTTCCGAGACCTCGAGTCGAAGCGTTGATCCCACAAAGGGACGGCTTGGTAAACAACGGGTAACCAAAGCGGGTACCGCAAACTGATGACCTACGGACCGTTGTGTCGTTGCAACCGAGCACGCGGCCAGTGGACAGGCGCGGATCCGCGCCCCAGACTGTGCAGACGGGATACGGGATCGCAGCCGGAGCGTCCACGCCGACGATGACAATCTCCGACACGGAAACGTCAGGCCCGATTGGGCCCGCCTCTTTGTTCGCCCCACCCTTCGCGGTGGACGAGCCGGAGCGCCATTCCATCCCCTTCGTGTTCAACACCGGGCATTCGGGCGCGGTCTATCCGCCGAGCTTCCTCGCGGCCTCACGCCTGGACGGCCTGAGCCTGCGCCGCTCGGAGGACGCGCATGTCGACCGGCTGTTCGAGCCGGTGGTGCGGCTCGGCGCCCCGCTGCTGCGGGCGAACTTCCCCCGCGCCTATCTCGACGTGAACCGCGAGCCCTTCGAACTCGACCCGCGCATGTTTGAGGGGCGGCTGCCGCCCTACGCCAACACGCGCTCCATGCGGGTGGCGGGCGGGCTCGGGACCGTGCCCCGCGTGGTGGCCGACGGGCAGGAGATCTATGCCGGCCGCATCACCGCGCAGGAGGCGGTGGCGAGGATCGAGACCCTGTACAAGCCGTACCACCGCATGTTGCGCGGGCTGATCCAGCGCACGGCGAAGGCGCATGGGACCTGCATCCTGATCGATTGCCACTCCATGCCGTCGAGTAGCCTGGGGCGGGAGGAGGCGAAGGCCGACGTGGTGCTCGGCGACCGCTACGGCACCGCCTGCAGCCCGGCCCTCATCGACGCCTTCGAGGCGCAGTTCCAGGCGCACGGGTTCCGCGTGGTGCGCAACAAGCCCTATGCCGGCGGCTTCATCACCGAGCATTACGGCGAGCCGAACCTCGGGCGCCACGCCCTTCAGATCGAGATGAACCGCGCCCTGTACATGAATGAATCGAGCCTTGCCCTGACCCGGGATTTCCCTGCGCTCGTCACGGCGCTCGAATCCATCGTCGCAGCGGTGGCGAAGGGGGCGGGCAACGTTTCCCTGCCCCGGATGGCGGCCGAATAGGGCCTACCAGACAGAAAAAAGGCCACTCCCGAAGGAGCGGCCCGAAGTCTAGGGAGGAAACGCCCAAGAAGGGCAACAGGACCGCGACGCCATCGCGTTCCTGCGATGCACAAACTACAGTGCGGCGCACAAAAGACAAGGATCGTTCTTGCCGCAGATCCTGCTTTAGGCGCATGGCACCCCCGCCGAAACGGGGGGCTTCGCTCACTGGTCCGACAGGAGCTTCGCGATCTCAGCCTTGAGCGGGCCGGCGAGGTCCGGGCGCTCCAGGGCGTAGGCGACGTTGGCGGTGAGGAAGCCCAGCTTCGAGCCGGTGTCGTAGGTCCGGCCCTCGTAGCGCATGCCGTAGAACGATTGCTCGGCCATCAGGTCGATCATGGCATCGGTGAGCTGGATCTCGCCGCCCGCGCCCTTCTTGCCGTGCTCCAGAATGCCGAAGATCTCGGGCTGCAGGATGTACCGGCCGGAGATGATGTAGTTCGACGGCGCGGTGCCCTGCTTGGGCTTCTCGACCATGCCGGTGATCTCGAAGGTCTGGCCGAAGGTGTCGCCGACGCTGACGATCCCGTACTGATGCGTCTCCTCGGGGGCGACCTCCTCGACGGCGATGACGTTGCCGCCATGCCGCTCGTAGGCGGCGAGCATCTGGCCCATGCAGCCCCGGCTCAGCATGTCGGGCAGCAGCACGGCGAAGGGCTCGTCGCCGACGATCTCGCGGGCGCACCACACGGCGTGGCCGAGGCCCAGCGGCGCCTGCTGCCGGGTGAAGCTGGTCTGGCCCGCCTTGGGCAGGTCCTTCTTCAGCTCATCATAGGCAGCCTGCTTGCCGCGCTCGACCAGGGTCTTGTCCAGCTCGTAGGCGATGTCGAAATGGTCCTCGATCACGGCCTTGCCGCGGCCGGTGACGAAGATGAAATGCTCGATGCCCGCCTCGCGCGCCTCGTCCACGACGTGCTGGACGACCGGCCGGTCCACGACGGTCAGCATTTCCTTGGGAACGGCCTTGGTCGCCGGCAGGAAACGCGTGCCCAGGCCCGCGACGGGGAGGACGGCCTTGCGGATCGGTTTCATCGTGCGTTGGCCCTGAAGCGATAGAGTTGAGGATGGACCCGACGATGAGACAGACCGCAACGGTCATCGCAAGGTCCGTTTCATGATACTGCCCAGCAGTCCGCCGTAAATATATCGGCGGACGCTACGTGTAGCGTTAATTCTCGGCTTCAACGGAGACAATGCGATGGCGGTGCTGGTGACAGGCGGGGCCGGGTATATCGGCAGCCATATGGTGCTCGCGCTGCTGGATGCCGGACACGAGTCGGTCGTGGTGCTCGACGACCTCTCGACGGGCTTCGATTGGGCGGTGCCGGAGGGTGTGAGCCTCGTGGTGGGCGATGTTGCCGATCAGGACCTCGTCACCCGCACCATCCGCGAGCACAAGATTGACGCGCTGGCCCATTTCGCGGCCAAGATCGTCGTGCCGGAATCGGTATCGGACCCGCTGGGCTACTACCTCGCCAACACGGTGAAGACCCGGGCGCTCATCGAGGCGGCGGTGAAGGCAGGCGTGCGCCACGTCATCTTTTCCTCCACGGCGGCCGTCTACGGCGAGCCGGAGGTGGTCCCAGTAACGGAGACCGTGACCCTCAACCCGATCAATCCTTACGGCCGCTCCAAGCTGATGAGCGAGTGGATGATCGCGGATGCCGCCGCTGCGCTCGGCTTCACCTACGTGGTGCTGCGCTACTTCAACGTCGCCGGGGCCGATCCGAAGGGCCGCTCGGGTCAATCGACCCCGAACGCGACGCACCTCATCAAGGTCGCGACCCAAGCCGCCCTTGGCCAGCGGGAACGCCTCGACGTCTACGGCACGGATTATCCGACCCCGGACGGATCGTGCCTGCGCGATTACATCCAAGTGACGGACCTCGCCGAAGCCCATCGCCTCGCCCTCGACTATCTCCGGGGGGACGGCGAAAGCCTCGTGCTGAATTGCGGCTACGGACTCGGCTATTCGGTGCTGGAAGTGGTCGAGGTGGTGAAGAAGGTATCCGGCAAGGACTTCCCGGTGCGCATCTCCCCCCGTCGGCCGGGAGACCCTGCGCGGATCGTGGCGGCGGCGGACAAGATTCGCGACCGTCTCGGCTGGGTGCCCCGTTACGACGACCTGCAGACCATCGTGACCCAGGCCCTCGCCTGGGAGGATCACCTCAGCAAGCGCAACCGGGTCTGAGCCATGCGCCATCTCGCGGCGTCCCTCGTCGCCGTCGCGTTGCTGGCTGCCGCGCCGGCTTCGGCCAAGCCGGAGGGAGGCCCGTCCTTCGCGGGCTTCCTCGCCGACCTGCGCCGGGACGCCGCCGCGCGCGGGGTGTCGGACGCGACCTTCGCGGCGGCCTTCCGTGACGTGAAGGGTCCCGACTCGTCCGTCCTCGCGCGGACGAAGAAGCAGGGCGAGTTCAGCCGCCCGGTCTGGGACTATCTCGTCGGGGCGGTGACGCCGGGGCGGATCGCGCGGGGCCGGGCGCGGGCTCAGGCCCTCGCCGCGACCCTGAGGGGCATCGAATCGCGCTACGGCGTGCCTGAGAGCGTCGTGCTGGCGATCTGGGGCGTGGAGTCGGATTTCGGCGCCAGCGCCGGGACGATCTCCACCGTGAAGGCCCTCGCCACCCTCGCCGCCGCCGGCCATCGCGGCGACCTGTTCCGGAACGAATTGCTCGACGCGCTCCAGATCCTGCAGCGCGGTGACATCACCCCGGCGGCGATGAGCGGGAGTTGGGCTGGGGCGATGGGGCAGGTGCAGTTCCTGCCCTCGACCTATCTCGGCCATGCAGTCGATTTCGACGGCGACGGACGGCGCGACATCTGGCGGGACGATGCCGACGCCCTCGCCTCGATCGCGGCCTACCTCAAGGATCTCGGCTGGAACCCTGCCGTCTCGTGGGGATATGAAGTGCGGCTGCCGGACGATTTCGACCTCAGCCGCTATGCCGGCGACCTGTCGGATTTCGCCGCGCGGGGTGTGGCGCGGGCCGATGGCGGCGCCCTCCCCCGCTCCGGGAAGGCGAGCCTGTTCCTGCCGGGCGGGCGCGGCGGGCCGGTCTTCCTGCTCACCGACAATTTCGAGGTGATCCGGGGCTACAACACCTCCG
The DNA here is from genome assembly GCF_038442315.1 of Methylobacterium litchii. NCBI lineage: Bacteria > Pseudomonadati > Pseudomonadota > Alphaproteobacteria > Hyphomicrobiales > Methylobacteriaceae > Methylobacterium > Methylobacterium litchii. The sequence continues at coordinate 197,554 of NZ_JBBXMY010000009.1, forward strand.
ATTCCTACGCCCTCGCCGTGGGCCATCTGGCGGATCGTCTCGCGGGCGGCCCGGCCCTCGCCGCGCCCTGGCCGGCTGCCGCGCCGCGCCTCGACGGCGCCGGCATCAAGGCGCTGCAGCAGGGCCTCGCCGGCAAGGGCTTCTACCAGGGTGAGGCGGACGGCCGGGCCGGGCCGAAATTGCGCGAGGCGGTGCGCCGCTACCAGATCGATGCGGGACTTCCGGCAGACGGCTACGCCTCGCCCGCCTTGCTCGCGCATCTCAGGGGGCGGTGAACCATCGCAGGCCCGCGCGCTTAGACGGCGCAGGTTCGTTCCGCTATCGTGGGCGCTTCCTCCGGGTGCGCTGGACGGAAGGCGTGAGCGTATGACGAGATCCTTCTCTCCCCTCTCCCTGGCGGCCGTGTTCGCCCTGATGGTGCTGGCGCCGGGTGAGGCCGCCGCCCAATGGGGCGACGGCTATTCGGATCCGCGCGGCGGCTACTATCAGGCGCCCCCCCGCCGCCGGCCGCGCGACGCCTATTATCGCGATGACGGCGCCTACAATCGCCCGCCGCGCTACGCGCCGCAGCCCGAGCCGCAGCGCCAATTCTACTGGCCGTGGGAGGACCGTCCGCAGCAGGCCGCGCCGCAGCCCGAGCGTGCCTATCGCCCGCCGCCGCCACGCCAGCGCAACTACGGCACCGCCGACAGCCAGCGGTCCCCGAGCGTCCAGCGCCGCCCACAGCGGGTGCGCCCGCCGGAGCCGCCGAAGGCCGTCGCCGCCAAGACCGATCCCAGCGTGCAGATCGCGGTGTTCGGCGATTCCCTGGCCGACCATCTCGCCAAGGGCCTGGACGACGCCTTTGAGGACAATTCCGATATCGCCGTGGTCGACCGGGCAAAGGGCGATAGCGGCCTCGTCCGCAAGGATGTGGTCGATTGGCCGAAGGTGGCCGACGATTACCTGACCGCCAACCCCAAGGTCCGCTACGGGCTCGTCATGGTCGGCGCCAACGACCGCCAGCCGATCAAGGACGGCGACGCGACGGTCGATCCGCTGACAGACCGCTGGAAGGAGCTCTACCGCGCACGGGTCGAGGCCTTGGTGAAGCCCTTCACCGACCGGAAGATTCCCCTGATCTGGGTCGGGCTGCCGCCGATGCAGAGCCAGAGCCTGACCCGCGACCTCGCCGCAATCAACGACGTGGTGCGGGAGACGGTGACGAAGGCCGGCGGGACCTATGTCGACATCTGGCCCGGCTTCGTGGACGACCGCGACCGCTATACCGCGTCGGGTCCCGACCCGGAGGGGCAGATCGCGAAGCTGCGCACCTCGGACGGCGTGCATTTCACCAAGGCCGGCAACCGCAAGCTCGCGCATTTCGCCGATATCGAGCTGAAGCGGCTGATGGGAACGGCCGCGCCGTCCCTGCCCGAGCAGCCCGCCACGGCGGCCGTCGCGCCGGGTGTGCCGGCCGGCGTGCCGGGAGCGAGCCTCGACGGTGGCGACGCGCAACCGGGCGACACGGCGGCCATCGACCGCCAGATCACCGCGATGCTGCCAAGCCTGCCCGAGCCCGCCGGGATACCCGCCTTGCCGGTGAAGCCGGCGGCGGGACCGGTCGTGCCGCTGCTGCGCAACGAGACATCGCCCGGCGGCGCTTTGCTGAGCGGCCGCCCCCAGGAAGGCGATTCGATGGGAACGGTCGAGCGCACCCTCCAGCGCGGAAACGCCCCCGCCCCGCAGCCGGGACGGGCCGACGATTTCCGCTGGCCGCCCGGCTGAGTTCCTGCCGCCTCAGCGCGGCAGGACGCTGGCGCCCATGAGCGCTTCGTCGATGGCGCGGGCGGCCTGACGGCCCTCGCGGATCGCCCAGACGACCAGGGACTGGCCGCGACGCATGTCGCCCGCCGCCCAGATCTTCGCATCGGAGGTGCGGTAATCCTCCTCGTTGGCCGTGATGTTGCCGCGCTTGTCGACGGTCACGCCGGACTGCTCGACGAGCCCCTTCTGCACCGAACCGGCGAAGCCGATCGCCATAAAGACGAGATCGGCCGGCAGGACGAACTCCGAGCCCGGGATCGGCTGGCGTTTGGCATCGACGCGGGCGCAGACCACCCCGGTCAGCACGCCCTTCTTGTTACCTTCGAGGCGCAGAGTAGCCGCCTGGAACTCGCGCTCGGCGCCCTCGGCCTGGCTGGACGAGGTCCGCATCTTGGTCGGCCAGTAGGGCCACACGGTCAGCTTGTCTTCGCGCTCCGGCGGGCGCGGGCGGATGTCGAGCTGCGTCACCGACAGGGCGCCCTGGCGGAAGGCCGTGCCAACGCAATCGGAGGCCGTATCGCCGCCGCCGATCACCACAACGTTCTTGCCGTTCGCCAGGATCGGCGCCTCGCCGTTGCCGCGCATCGGCTCCTGGCCGACCCGGCGGTTCGACTGAACGAGGTAGGGCATCGCGTAATGGACGCCCTCCAGCTCCTGGCCCGGCAGGTTCGGGTTGCGGGGATCCTCGGCGCCGCCGCAGAAGATCACCGCGTCGAACTTAGCCTTCAGCTCCTCGACCGACTTCGTGACGCCGATGTTCTCGTTGTAGTGGAAGACGACGCCTTCGGCCTCCATCTGCTTCACGCGCCGGTCGATGTGGCGCTTCTCCATCTTGAAGTCCGGGATGCCGTAGCGAAGCAGGCCACCGGCCTTCGGCTCGCGCTCGAAGACGTGGACGTCGTGCCCGACGCGGGCAAGCTGCTGCGCCGCCGCCATGCCGGCCGGGCCGGAGCCGATCACCGCGACGCGCTTCCCGGTGCGGATCTCCGGCACCTCGGGCTTGATCCAGCCCATGTTCCAGGCGCGATCCGCGATGGCCTGCTCGATCGTCTTGATGGCGACCGGCTGGTTCTCAAGGTTCAGCGTGCAAGCTTCCTCGCACGGGGCGGGGCAGATGCGACCCGTAAACTCGGGGAAGTTGTTCGTGGAATGGAGGTTGCGTGAGGCCTCCTCCCAATCCGACTGGAAGACGAGGTCGTTCCAGTCCGGGATCTGGTTGTGGACCGGGCAGCCAGTCGGCCCGTGGCAGAACGGGATGCCGCAATCCATGCAGCGGGCCGCCTGCTTGGTGAGGTCATGCTCGTCCAGCGGGAGCGTGAACTCGCGGAAATGCCGAACGCGGTCGGCGGCGAGTTGGTACTTCTGCTCCTGCCGATCGAATTCGAGGAAGCCCGTGATCTTGCCCATCGATCAACCCTTGAGGCCGTCGCGGATCGTCCGATCCGGGGCCTGAAATTAGTGCTGGCTCCGGCGCGCGGCCCTTTCCGCGCGCCGACTGGTCGCAGCTGGATTACTCCGCCGCCACCGGCATCCGCGCCATCTCCATCTCGCGCAGCGCCCGGCGGTACTCCACCGGCATCACCTTGACGAACTTGGTGCGATAGCTCGCCCAATCCTCAAGGATCGCCTTGGCCTTCGGGCTGCCCGTGTACTTCAGATGGTTGGTGATGAGCTGGCTCAGCCGCTCCTCGTCGTGGCCCGACATGTCCGCGAGGATGTCGACTCGGCCCTTGGTCTCAAGGTCGCCGTCCTGGTGGAAGCGACGCATCAGGTCGTCCTCCTCCTCGACGGGCTCCAGATCCACCATCGACAGGTTGCAGCGCTTCGAGAATGAGCCGTCCTCATCGAGCACGTAGGCAAGGCCGCCCGACATGCCCGCCGCGAAGTTGCGCCCGGTCTCACCGATGGACACCACCACGCCGCCGGTCATGTACTCGCAGCCATGGTCGCCCATGCCCTCGACCACGGCGATGGCGCCTGAGTTGCGCACGGCGAACCGCTCGCCGGCCGAGCCACGGATGTAGCACTCGCCCGCGATGGCCCCGTAGAGCACGGTGTTGCCGACCATGATCGTCCGCTCGGACGGCGACTTGAGCGCGTCGCTCGGCCGGATGATCAGCTTGCCACCCGACAGGCCCTTGCCGACGTAGTCGTTGCCGTGGCCGGTCAGTTCGAGGGTCACGCCCGCCGCCGCCCAGGCGCCGAAGCTCTGGCCGGCGGTGCCCGAAAGCTGCACCTTGATCGTGTCGTCGGGCAGACCGTCATGGCCGTGCGCCTTGGCGACCTCGCCGGAGAGCATGGCCCCCGCCGCCCGATCCGAATTGCGGATCGTGTCGGTGAGAACCACCGGCTCGCCGTTGGCGATGGCATTCCGCGCGCCTTCGATCAGCCGCCGGTCGAGGACGGTGTCGATCGGGTGATGCTGCCGCTCGACATGGCGGATCGCCATCTCGGGGCCGACATCCGGCCGGTGGAACAACTTCGTGAAGTCGAGGCCCTTCGCCTTCCAGTGGGAGATGGCCGCGACCTTGTCGAGAATGTCCGAGCGGCCGACCACCTCTTCGAGCTTCGTGAAGCCGAGGGCGGCCAGGATCTCCCGGACCTCCTCCGCCACGAAGAAGAAGTAGTTCACCACGTGCTCGGGCGTGCCCTTGAAGCGCTTGCGCAGGACGGGGTCCTGCGTCGCCACGCCCACCGGACAGGTGTTCAGGTGGCACTTGCGCATCATGATGCAGCCGGCCGCGATGAGTGGCGCGGTCGAGAAGCCCATCTGGTCCGCGCCGAGCAGGGCCGCGACGATCACGTCCCGCCCGGTGCGGAGGCCACCATCCGCCTGAAGGGCGACGCGCCCGCGCAGACCGTTGAGGACCAGCGTCTGCTGGGTCTCGGCGAGGCCGGTCTCCCACGGGCCACCCGCGTGCTTGAGCGAGGTGAGCGGCGCCGCGCCCGTCCCCCCGTCGAAGCCCGAGATGGTGATGTGGTCGGCCCGCGCCTTGGCGACGCCCGCCGCGACGGTGCCGACGCCGACCTCGGAGACGAGCTTCACCGACACGTCCGCCGATGGGTTCACGTTCTTCAGGTCGAAGATCAGCTGGGCCAGATCCTCGATCGAGTAGATGTCGTGGTGCGGCGGCGGCGAGATCAGGCCGACGCCCGGCGTGGCGTAGCGGACCTTGGCGATCTTCGCATCGACCTTGTGGCCGGGCAGCTGGCCGCCCTCGCCGGGCTTGGCGCCCTGGGCCACCTTGATCTGCATCATGTCGGAGTTGACGAGGTATTCCGTCGTCACGCCGAACCGGCCCGATGCCACCTGCTTGATGGCCGAGCGCCGCGAGCGCCCGTCCGGCAGGGGCTTGAACCGCTCGACCTCCTCGCCGCCTTCGCCCGAGTTCGAGCGACCGCCGAAGGAGTTTAGCGCGATCGCCAGCGTCTCGTGCGCCTCCTTGGAGATGGAGCCGTACGACATGGCGCCGGTGGCGAACCGCTTCACGATCTCGGCGGCCGGCTCGACGGCATCCAATGGCACCGGAGCCCGACCGAGTTCATCGGCGGACTTGATACGGAACAGGCCGCGCAGGGTCTTGAGCTGGTTCTCCTGCTGGTTCACCAGCTTGGCGTATTCCCGGTAGCGCTCGGGCACGTTCATGCGCACCGCGTGCTGCAGGGTCGCCACCGTGTCCGGCGTCCAAGTGTGGACCTCGCCGCGCAGGCGGTAGGCGTACTCACCGCCGACATCCAGCGCGTTCCGGTAGACGGGGGCATCGCCGAAGGCGTCGCGGTGACGGCGCACCGTCTCCTCCGCAACCTCGGCCATGCCGACGCCCTCGATGGTCGTCGCCGTGCCGAAGAAGTCGCGGGCCACGAAGGCCGAGTTCAGGCCCACCGCGTCGAAGATCTGCGCGCCGCAATAGGACTGGTAGGTCGAGATGCCCATCTTGGACATGACCTTCAGCAGACCCTTATCGATGGCCTTGATGTAGCGGTAGATGATCTCGTCGTCGGTGAGGTCCGGCGGGAACTCGTCCTTCATTTCGATCAGGGTTTCGAAGGCGAGGTACGGGTTGATCGCCTCCGCGCCGTAGCCGGCGAGGCAGGCGAAGTGATGCACCTCACGCGGCTCGCCGGACTCGACCACGAGGCCGACCGAGGTGCGCAGCCCCTTGCGGATCAGGTAGTTGTGCACGGCCGCCGTCGCGAGCAGCGCCGGGATCGGGATGCGATCCGGCCCGACCGCCCGGTCGGTGAGCACGATGATGTTGTAGCCGCCGCGCACCGCCGCCTCGGCGCGGTCGCAAAGACGGTCCAGCGCCCCCTCCATGGCCGCCGCGCCATTCTCGGCGGGGTAGGTCATGTCGAGGGTCTTGGTGTCGAACCGGTCCTCGAAATGGCCGATGGAGCGGATCTTCTCCAGATCGCCGTTGGTCAGAATCGGCTGGCGGACTTCCAGCCGCTTGCGGCGGGAGGCCCCCTCCATGTCGAGCAGGTTCGGCCGCGGGCCGATGAACGAGACGAGGCTCATCACGGCCTCCTCGCGGATCGGATCGATCGGCGGGTTCGTCACCTGCGCGAAGTTCTGCTTGAAGTAGGTGTAGAGCAGCTTCGACTTCTCGGAGAGCGCCGAGAGCGGCGTATCCGTGCCCATCGAGCCGACCGCCTCCTGGCCGGTGACGGCCATGGGCTGCATCAGCAGCTTGAGGTCTTCCTGCGTGTAGCCGAAGGCCTGCTGGCGATCGAGCAGGTTGACGTCGCCGCGCGACTCGCGCGGCTGCACCGGGCGCAGGTCCTCCAGCACGATCTGGGTGTTCTTCACCCAATCGGCATAGGGATGCGCCTGGGCGAGCTCGCCCTTGATCTCCTCGTCAGAGACGATCCGGCCCTTCTGCAGGTCGATGAGCAGCATCCGGCCCGGCTGAAGGCGCCAGGACTGGACGATCTTCTCGTCCGGGATCGGCAGAGTCCCGGCCTCAGACGCCAGCACGACCAAGCCGTCATCGGTGACGATGTAGCGCGCCGGGCGCAGGCCGTTCCGGTCGAGCGTCGCGCCGATCTGCCGGCCATCGGTGAAGGCAACGGCGGCCGGACCGTCCCACGGCTCCATCAGGGCAGCGTGGTACTCGTAGAAGGCGCGCCGCTCCTCATCCATGAGCGGGTTGCCCGCCCAGGCCTCGGGGATCAGCATCATCATCGCGTGGGCGAGCGGATAGCCGCCCATCACGAGGAATTCGAGCGCGTTGTCGAAGCAGGCGGTGTCGGACTGACCCTCGTAGGAGATCGGCCACAGCTTCGAGATGTCGTTGCCGAACAGGTCCGAATCGACGCTCGCCTGCCGGGCGGCCATCCAGTTCACGTTGCCACGCAGGGTGTTGATCTCGCCGTTATGCGCCACGAAGCGATACGGGTGAGACAGCCGCCAGGTCGGGAACGTGTTGGTGGCGAAGCGCTGGTGCACAAGCGCCAGCGCCGAGACGAACCGCTCGTCCTTCAGGTCGAGGAAGTAGTTCCCGAGCTGATTCACCAGCACCATGCCCTTGTAGACGATGGTGCGGGTCGAGACCGAGACCGGATAGAACTCCTTCATCCGTTGGTCGTCGTGCTTGTAGATGGTGTTCGAGATCGCCTTGCGGGCGACATAGATGCGCCGCTCGAACGCATCCTGGTTCGACACCGAAGCCGGGCAGCCGATGAAGACCTGCCGGTGGCAGGGCTCCGTCGCGAGCACCGCCTTGCCGAGATCGGACGAATCGACCGGCACGTCGCGCCAGCCGAGCAGGGGCAGACCCTCGGCCGCCAGCGTCGAGGCGACGATGCCCTCGATCACCCGGCGCGGCTGCTCGGCCTTCGGCAGAAAGAGCTGCGCGATGGCGTATTGCCCGGCGGGCGGAAGCTCGAAGCCCAACCGCGAGCACTCCTCCGCGAAGAAGGCGTGCGGGATCTGCGTGAGGATGCCGCAACCGTCGCCCATCTTCGGGTCCGCGCCGACGGCGCCCCGGTGGTCGAGGTTTTCGAGGATCTTCAGGCCCTGCTGCACGATGGAGTGGCTGCGCCGGTCGTGCATGTCGGCGATGAAGCCGACGCCGCAGGCGTCACGCTCATGGGCGGGGTCATACGCGCCCTGGGCTTTCGGGAAAGCAGGGTCGCGCACGATGAGCGGCGCCGTGGTGGCGCCGCGGGGAGCGTTCGGCTCGGGGGCGAAACCGCGTCCAGCCATGCTTCCTCTCGTCCTTCCCTCGTCACGAGCCGCGCCCGATCCTTCGGGTTCCGCCAGCAGGTTTCGTGCCTCGATATCACCTTCGACCGGCCGGAGCGCAAAAGACGCAGGAGGCCGCCCCGTGTGGCGGTGCCCGGAGGCCCGCTCGCACAACAGCGGCGCGGTCTCTTCTGCCGACGATTGCGCCCGCGCGCGACGCGCGATCAAGGCGAATGGGACAGTGCTACTGTCCTAATCGACGAAGTTGGCAGATTGGAGTGGTTTCAGCAAGGGCTCCAGCGCTTTGCCGGGGTTGCGACCTGTGGTGGTTGCACTTCGAGCGCGATACGGCCGACGCCATTCGCAATATCGCCAGAATCGGCTTGTCTACGGAAGGGGCCGAGCACAAGCGGCATGCGGGGCAACGACCTCGCCGGCATGGCCGAGAACCGGGCGAACCGGGCGGGCCATGCCGGAACCGGACTACCCGGCCGGGTCTCCAGAAACGGGAACGAATGTGATGAGCGTGAGCGCCAATCCGATGAGCGCCAAGCTGCGATCCCGCGCGCTGCGGGCTGCCCTTCTGTCGGTGGGCCTCGTCGCGGCCTCGGCCGGCGGCGCAAGCGCGCAGGGCTTTGCCCGGACCTTCTTCGAGGATGACGTTTTGCCGCCGCGCGTCATCGCGTGGCGTCTGGCCGACCGGGGCTTCACCGGGGTGACGCGTCCGCGCTACGACGGCCGCTTCTATCTCGTGGATGCGATCAGCCCCGCCGGCATGCCGGTGCGCGTCGTGGTCGATCCGACCAGCGGCGCCATCGTCGGCCGCGAGCGGATGCCGGGCCAGGAGGTCTATGCGCGCCTCGAACGACCGCCCGTCCGCTCCATGCCCGGCTATGGCTGGACAGAGGAGGACGTCGCCCGGCCGCCACAACCCGCGCCTTATGAACCCGGACCGTCCGCCCGCCAGCCGCGTCGGCCCGGCGCCGAGGCCGTGCGTCCGCCCGAGGGCAATCCCCTCGGCCTGAACCCCGATGGCGGCCACCGTGCCGAACCGCCGCGCAAGGTCGCCCGCACTAGCCCGACCAAGGTGCCGGAGAAGCCGTCCCTCGCCAAGGTGAGTCCCGTCGCCCCCGCGCCGAAGCCGGTGCCGGAAGCGGCGCAGCCCCCGGCCGAACCCGCGACCCCGGCGGCCAACGCGAACACGCCGGCCGAGCCGAAGCCCATCGCGGCTGCCGCGCCGAAGCCGGATTGGAAGGACCCGCCCGCCGAGGGCAAGCGCAACGTCCGCGTGATCGGCGGCGCAACCGTCGTGCCGGGTACACCCGGGAAGGACGGCGAGGCCTCTCAGTAACCCTCAGCGAACCAGTCTCTCGCCGCCCGTAAAGACGGTGAGGGAATCGGAGCGGGCGATGGCGCACAGGGTGATCCCGTGGTCGTTCGCCCGTTCGAGGGCGAGCGAGGTCGGCGCCGAGATCGCGACCACCATCCCCGCCCCGAGCCGGGCCGTCTTCTCCACCATCTCGAAAGAGCAGCGGCTCGTGATGACGAGGAATCCCTCGGCCGGGTCGGTGCCGGCCCGCATCATCGCGCCGATGAGCTTGTCGAGGGCGTTGTGGCGGCCGACATCCTCGCGCACCGCGAGCAATGTCCCATCGAGGAGCGCCCACGCCGCCGCGTGGACCGCCCGCGTCGTCGCGCCGAGCGTCTGCGCCGAATCGAGGGCTCCAAGCGCCTTGGCGATCGACGCAACCGGCACGCGCAATGACAGGCTTTGACGGGTCTCGGCGCGCGGCAGGGAGTCGAGATCTTCGATCCCGCAGACGCCGCATCCCGTCCGTCCGCTGATCGCGCGCTTCCTGGCGAGGTGTTCGCGCAGCCGGCCGGGGGCGAGTTCGACCAGGAGACGGAGTCCGTCTTCGACCTCCTCGACTTGGACGTCGCGGATCTCCGAAGCGTCCTCGACGATGCCTTCGGTTAAGCTGAAGCCATAGGCGAAATCTTCCAGATCGCCCGGCGTGGTCATCATGACAGCATGCGGCACGCTGCCGTAGACGAGGTTGACTGGCGCCTCGACGGCAAGCGCCCTCGTCCCTTCGCGAAATGCCATTTGGGCGTAGTCGACCACACTCATCTGTGCATCGACGGAAAGAAGCGACTTCTGTTGCTGTTGCGCGACGCTTCCAGCCTTTGGAAAGCCCTCCATGCGACGCTTGGGTGGTTGCACCACGATCGTCCTTGTGATCTGAAGCCATCCGCGGAAGCCCGTTCAGTGACTGATCGGGCATTCCGTCAGGTCGGCGATGGTCCCCGCGCAGTCAAGACGGGGCGAACGACCTGCAGCGAATGGACGGGGAGCCATGAGAGGAATGCGGACGGTGCGGACGATCACCAGGTCCTTGACGACCTTGCCGTTCCTCGGCGCATTGCTTGCGGGCGCCGCTCCGGCCTCGGCCGCCGGGTTCGGCCAGCCTGTGCCGTGGGAGATGAGCCGGCAGATCCCGGTCACGGAAAACGCCCGCGACATCCTGAATTTCGAGATCGGCCTGCACTGGCTTTCGCTGGCGATCTCACTCTTCGTGCTGGGCCTGATCCTGTGGTGCGTGTTCCGCTTCGGCGAGAAGCGCAACCCGACTCCCTCGCGCTTCACCCACAACACCGCCATCGAGGTCGCCTGGACCATCGTCCCGGTTCTGATCCTCGTCGCCGTCGCGATCCCCTCGTTCCGCCTGCTGCGCACGCAGCTCTCGGACCCGAAGGCGGACATGATCGTGAAGGTCATCGGGCACGCGTGGTACTGGTCCTACGAGTATCCGCAGACCGAGCAGGGCGGCGGCTTCACGTTCGACGCCAACATCGACGAGGACAAGCAGCCCCGCCTGCTGCAGACCGACAACGAGATGGTCGTCCCGGTGAACAAGGTCGTGAAGATCCAAGTCACCGCCGCCGACGTGCTGCATTCCTGGGCGATGCCGGCCTTCGGCTTCAAGATCGACGCCGTTCCGGGCCGCCTGAACCAGATGTGGTTCCGCGCCGAGAAGGAAGGCACCTTCCACGGCCAGTGCTCCGAGCTGTGCGGCCAGCGGCACGCCTACATGCCGATCGTCGTGCGCGTCGTCAGTGACCAGGCCTACGCGGAATGGCTGAAGGAGGCCAAGACCAAGTACGCCGCCATCGACAACGGCAAGAGCTTCGCCGAGGCGCGCTGACCCGCGCCCGGCCTCCGCAACGCACCCGTCCATCCTTAAGGCACGTCTCAGATGGCAACACACGCCACCCATGCCGGGGCCCATGACGCCCACGACCACCACATGCCGGGGTTCTTCGCCCGCTGGTTCCTCTCGACGAACCACAAGGACATCGGCACGCTGTACCTGCTGTTCGCGTTCTGCGCGGGCATGATCGGCGCCTTCCTCTCCTTCGGCATCCGCATGGAGATGGAACAGCCCGGCCTGCAGTACTTCTCCAACCCCGCGACGTATAACGTCTTCGTCACGGGCCACGGCCTCATCATGGTGTTCTTCATGGTGATGCCCGCCCTGATCGGCGGCTTCGGGAACTGGTTCGTGCCGCTGATGATCGGCGCGCCGGACATGGCGTTCCCGCGCATGAACAACATCTCGTTCTGGCTCACCGTCGCGGGCTTCTGCTCGCTGCTGTGCTCGCTGTTCGTCGAAGGCGCCCCCGGCGCCAGCGGCGCCGGCACGGGCTGGACTGTCTATCCGCCGCTCTCGACCGCCGGCCATCCCGGCCCGGCCGTCGACTTCGCGATTTTCGCCCTGCACCTGTCCGGCGCTGGCTCGATCCTCGGCGCCATCAACTTCATCACCACCATCCTGAATATGCGCGCCCCCGGCATGACGCTGCACAAGATGCCGCTCTTCGCTTGGGCCGAGCTGGTCACCGCGTTCCTGCTGCTGCTCTCGCTGCCGGTGCTCGCGGGCGCCATCACGATGCTGCTGACCGACCGCAACTTCGGCACGACGTTCTTCGACCCGGCCGGCGGCGGTGATCCGATCCTGTACCAGCACCTGTTCTGGTTCTTCGGTCACCCCGAAGTGTACATCATGATCCTGCCGGCCTTCGGCATCGTGTCGCACATCATCGCGACGTTCTCGCGCAAGCCGGTCTTCGGCTACCTCGCGATGGCCTACGCGATGGTCGCCATCGGCGTCGTGGGCTTCGTGGTGTGGGCTCACCACATGTACACGGTCGGCCTGTCGCTCCAGACCCAGTCCTACTTCGTGTTCGCCACCATGGTGATCGCGGTGCCGACGGGCGTGAAGATCTTCTCCTGGATCGCGACCATGTGGGGCGGTTCGATCCGCTTCACCGCCGCGATGCACTGGGCGGTGGGCTTCATCTTCCTCTTCACCGTCGGCGGCGTGACCGGCGTGGTGCTCGCCAACTCGGCGGTCGATAAGTACCTCCACGACACCTACTACGTGGTGGCGCACTTCCACTACGTGCTGTCGCTCGGCGCCGTGTTCGTCATCTTCGCCGGTGTCTACTACTGGTTCCCGAAGATGACCGGCCGCATCATCCCGGAATGGGCCGGCAAGCTGCACTTCTGGCTGGCCTTTATCGGCGCGAACATCCTGTTCTTCCCGATGCACTTCCTCGGCCTCGCCGGCATGCCGCGTCGCTATGCCGACTATCCGGAAGCCTTCGCCGGCTGGCATAAGGTTTCCACCTACGGCGGCCACATCTTCGGCCTCGGCATGTTCGTCTTCGTCATCGGCGTCGTCCTGGCGTTCCGGTCGAAGGAGCGGGCTGCGGACAATCCGTGGGGTGAGGGTGCCACCACCCTGGAATGGACCCTGTCCTCTCCTCCGCCCTTCCACCAATTCGAGACCCTGCCCCGCATCATCGACGAGCCGGGCGTCCACTAAGACATCCAACGCCGGGGGCCGTTCGCGGCCCCCGCCCTTCCCCGGAGGCCGCCTCGCGCGACCTCCCGGCAAGGGCGCCCCGGGGCCGATTGCCGGGGGACGCGGGCCGCAGAGCCCCGACACCTTGAACGGACTTGCACCTGAGTGACGACCCCGTGGCGCATGCCGCCCCGTGGTCGCGGGCCGAGCAGCAGCGAACCTGATGACGAGTGCCACCAACACCCTGAGCCCTGCGGTCGCGTCCGTCGGCGGCGACGTTCCGGACTACTTCGCCCTGCTGAAGCCGCGGGTGATGGTGCTCGTGATCTTCACGGCGCTGGTCGGGATGAGCGTGTCGCACGGCCATGTCTCGCCGGCCATCGGCGCGATCTCGCTCTTCGCCATCGCGGTGGGCGCGGGCGCCTCGGGCTGCCTCAACATGTGGTGGGACGCCGACATCGACGCGGTGATGACCCGCACTTCGAGCCGGCCGATCCCGGCCGGCAAGATTACCTCCAGCGAGGCGCTGGGCTTCGGCCTGTTCCTTTCCGTGGCGTCGGTGATGGTGCTCGGGCTGGCCGCGAATTGGCTCTCGGCGGCGCTCCTCGCCTTCACCATCGTCTTCTACGCCGTGATCTATTCGATGTGGCTGAAGCGGGCGACCGCGCAGAACATCGTCATTGGCGGCGCGGCGGGCGCTTTGCCCCCGGTCATCGGGCAGGCGGTCGTCACCGGACAGGTCGGCATCGAGTCGCTGGTGCTGTTCGCCATCATCTTCATCTGGACGCCGCCGCACTTCTGGGCGCTGGCGCTCATCAAGGCCGGTGAGTATGCCCGCGCCGGCATCCCGATGATGCCGAACGTCGCCGGCCCGGATTCGACTCGCCGCCAGATCGTCTGGTACTCGCTCTTCCTGGCGCCGCTCGGTCTCGTTCCGGTGGCCCTCGGCTTCGGTGGCCTGCTCTACGCCGTGGTCGGCACCGTGGGCGGGGTCGGCATGGTGGCGCTCAGCGTCCGCGTGCTGAAGAACAAGACCGGCGAGGCCGAGAAGAAGGCCGCTATGGGCCTGTTCGGCTTCTCGATCCTCTATCTCTTCGCGCTGTTCTCGGCGCTGCTGGCCGAGCAGAGCCTCGGCCTGTTCCGCGCGGTCGTGGCCTGAGCCATGATGCCGGATCCGAAGGTCGAGTATCGTCCGCTTACCCCAGAAGAAGAAGCGCGCCGCCGCAAGCGTTCGGTGGCGATTGCCCTGGCGCTGGGCGCGATGGTCCTGCTGTTCTTCGTGCTGACCATCGCGAAGCTCGGTCCGCAGGTTCTCAACCGGCCGCTCTAGAGGGAGACGCGATGACTGCCCTGTCCCCCGGCCCCTCCCCTCGCCCCCCGACGACACGCGGTGCCGCCCGCACGGCGGTGATCTGCGCGGGTGTGGCCTTCGGGATGGTCGGCCTCGCCTACGCGTCGGTGCCTCTCTACAACGCCTTCTGCAAGGCGACGGGCTACGACGGCACACCCCGGCAAGGCCCTGCCCTGTCGGTCGCCGCCGCGCACAGCAACGACAGCATGGTCGTCCATTTCGACACCAACGTCGCCCCCGGCCTGCCATGGAAGTTCGCGCCGGAGGCGAACCAGGTCGAGGCCAAGCTCGGCGAGACCAAGACCGTCTTTTTCCGCGTGAAGAACGCCAGCGACAAGCCGACGACGGGTGTCGCGACCTTCAACGTCCAGCCCGGCCTGATGGGCGGCTACTTCGTGAAGGTGGCCTGCTTCTGCTTCAACGAGCAGACGCTGCAGCCGGGCGAGACCATCGACGTGCCGGTGGTTTTCTACGTCGATCCGGCCGTGCGGGACGATTCGAACACGGCTCATCTGTCCGAGATGACGCTGTCGTACACGTATTTCGCCTCGAAGAACGGGCAGCCGGTGACGGCGTCCGTGGCCAACACGGCACCGTCGGGGACGAAACGCGATTTCTGATCGCGGGCGCGTGACAATAAGGGCCCGGAGCGATTAAAGCTGCGGGTAAGCTGGGCAAGAGCGGTGGTGCCGGAAGGGCTTACACCGCCGCGTGAGGAGCGACGGGACGATGGCTGAGGCGCACGCCAAGAATCACGACTTCCATATCCTCGCGCCGAGTCCGTGGCCGCTGATCGGTGCCTTCTCCGGGTTCCTGATGGCGTTCGGCGCCGTGTTTTGGATGAAGAGCCTGCAGATCGGCACGCTGTCGCCGGGGCCCTACGTGTTCGGCCTGGGTACGGTCGGCGTTCTCTACACCATGTACTCGTGGTGGAAGGACGTCGCGCACGAGGCCGATGCCGGCGATCACACGCGCGTCGTGCAGCTCCATCACCGCTACGGCATGATGATGTTCATCGCCTCCGAGGTGATGTTCTTCGTCGCGTGGTTCTGGGCCTTCTTCGAGGCCGCCCTCTACACCGCCGACCCGATCCAGGTGTCGCGCGTGGAGTTCACCGGCGGTGTCTGGCCGCCGAAGGGCATCGAAGCGTTCGACCCGTGGCACCTGCCGCTGCTCAACACGCTGATCCTGCTCACCTCCGGCACCACCATCACCTGGGCGCACCACGCCCTCCTCGAGGGGGACCGGAAGGGCCTGAAGTACGGCCTGTGGCTGACGATCGTCCTCGGCGTCATCTTCACGGCTTGCCAGGCCTTCGAGTACAGCCACGCCGAGTTCGGCTTCGCGGGCAGCATCTACTCGTCGACGTTCTTCATGGCGACGGGCTTCCATGGCGCCCACGTCATCATCGGCACCATCTTCCTCGCCGTCTGCCTGATGCGGGCCTATGCCGGCTCCTTCACGCCCAAGCAGCATCTCGGCTTCGAATTCGCCGCCTGGTATTGGCACTTCGTCGATGTGGTGTGGCTGTTCCTCTTCGCCGCCATCTACGTATGGGGCTCGGGAATCGGTCACGCGGCCCACTGACGGGCGTCGCTTCGAAAAGAACACTGATCCAAACACATGACGGGGCGGCTTTGGCCGCCCCTTCTTCGTTCCGCGGCGATCCCTTATCTCAACGACAGACTCAACGTACTGGATCGCCATGCCCACCCCCCCGCCGATACCGACAGGTTTGCGCGGTGCCTGTCCGCGCTGCGGCGAAGGCCACCTGTTCCAGGGCTATCTCGCGCTGCGGCCCCGCTGCGAGGTCTGCCACCTCGATTACTCGGGCTTCGATTCGGCGGACGGGCCGGCCTTCTTCGTCATGTCGATCGTCGGCCTCATCGTCGTCGGCACCGCCCTGTGGCTGGAGATCAGCTACGAGCCGCCGATCTGGGTACATGCCCTAGTGGCGGGCACCCTCTCCATCGGCT
Organism: Methylobacterium litchii; assembly: GCF_038442315.1. Lineage (NCBI taxonomy): Bacteria > Pseudomonadati > Pseudomonadota > Alphaproteobacteria > Hyphomicrobiales > Methylobacteriaceae > Methylobacterium > Methylobacterium litchii. The sequence continues at coordinate 213,742 of NZ_JBBXMY010000009.1, forward strand.
TGAGCCTGCTGTTGGTGCGTCCGCTGAAGGGGCTGCTGATCGCGCTGCAGTTCAAGAACAAGGCCGAGGAGGGCCGCTTCGAGCTGTGAGCGGTATTCGGGCCGGTGCTTGGCGCGATCTGATCGCGCCGGGTCTGTCTGCTTTGATCGCGCTGGCGATTCTGATCGGCCTCGGGACGTGGCAGGTCGAGCGCAAGTCATGGAAGGAGGGCTTGATCGCTCGGATCATCGCTCAATCCAGGGCCGAGCCGGTGGCGCCGCCCGCCGCGACGGCCTGGGATCCGGGCGACGAGTTCCGGCATGTGCGCGTCTCGGGCCATTTCCTGAACGATAAGGAGACGCTGGTTCACGGCCTCGCCGCAGGCGAGACGCCGGGACGGGCGCTTCAGGGCTACTACGTCATCACCCCCTTCGTGCGCGACGAAGGCGGCACAATCCTCGTCAATCGCGGCTTCGTCCCGACGGAATTGAAGGCGCAGGCCGACCGTGCCGCAGGGCTGACCGAGGGTGAGACCAACGTCACCGGTATCCTGCGGGCGAGCGAGCCGCGCGCGATGTTCGTGCCGGCGCCGGATCCCGCGAAGGGCGAATGGTTCAACCGCGACGTAGCGGGCATTGCCGCCGCGCGGGGGCTCAGCGACGTCGCGCCCTACCTGATCGAGGCCGATGCGGTGCCGGGCCAGACGACGTGGCCGCGTGGCGGCCAGTTGCGCGTCGACTTGCCGAACAACCACCTGCAATATGCCTTCACGTGGTACGGCATCGCCGCCTGCCTCGTGGGCGTATTCGGCGTGTTCGCGTGGCGGCGGCTGCACGAGCCGGCCTGACCCACCCCGTTTCTGCATACATTTGGACAAGAGAACGAACCGCCCTCGCAGACGTGGGGGCGGTGGCAGGTCGTACCGGTTCGTCGTTCGAAAAGAGCCGAACGTTCCTTTGACGGGATGAAAGAGGCTGGCGATACTCTGACTGTCGGATCAACCGAAGTACTTCAGCGGACGCCATGAGACGGCGCGATGTACTTCGCCCCTCAGAAGGACATCGCCGCGCCATGAGCATTCGTCGCGAGCACACCGATTCCGAACCCGTTCGTTTCGCCTATTGGGTGCCGAACGTGTCCGGCGGCCTCGTCATCAGCCGTATCCCGCAACGGACGAGCTGGGACGCGGAATACAACCGCAAACTGGCACAGATCGCGGAAGACGCGGGGATCGACTACGCGCTCACGCAGATCCGCTTCACTGCCGGCTACGGGGCCGAGTACCAGCACGAGTCGGTGGCCTTCAGCCACGCCCTTCTCGCCGCCACGACCAAACTGAAGGTCATCGCCGCGATCCTGCCCGGCCCGTGGAACCCGACGCTCGCCGCCAAGCAGATCGCCACGATTTCGCAGCTGACGAGCGGGCGCATCGCGGTGAACATCGTCTCGGGCTGGTTCTCCGGCGAGTTCCGCGCCATCGGCGAGCCCTGGCTCGACCATGACGAGCGCTATCGTCGCTCGGAAGAGTTCATCCGCTCCCTGCGGGGGATCTGGACGCAGGACAACTTCACCTTCCGCGGCGATTTCTACCGCTATACGAACTACACGCTGAAGCCGAAGCCGGCCGAGCCCCTGCCGGAGATTTTCCAGGGCGGCTCGTCGCGGGCGGCGCGGGACATGGCCGCGCGGGTCTCCGATTGGTATTTCACCAACGGCAACACGCCGGAGGCGATCCGCACGCAGGTCGATGACATCCGCGCCAAGGCGGCCGAGAGCGGCAACGCGCCGAAGATCGGCGTGAACGCCTTCGTCATCGCCCGCGACACCGAGGAGGAGGCCCGTGGCGTCCTTGACGAGATCATCACCCATGCCGACCCGGATGCGGTGAAGGCGTTCGGGCACGAGGTGAAGAACGCCGGCAAGGCGAGCCCCGAGGGCGAGGGCAACTGGGCGAAATCCACCTTCGAGGATCTGGTCCAATACAATGACGGGTTCCGCTCGAACCTGATCGGCACGCCGGACCAGATCGCGGAGCGCATCATCGCCCTCAAGGATGCAGGCGCCGACCTCATCCTCCTGGCCTTCCTGCATTTCCAGGAAGAGGTGGAGTATTTCGGCCGGGAGATTCTGCCGAGGGTCCGCGCCTTGGAAGCGGCCCGTCAGGTGGCGCCCGCCGCCGCTGCGGCTTGAGCGCGGAGGCTGCCATGACCATCGCCCTCGCCCCTCACTCCCTCGGCGGCAGCGCGGCCGGGGTGCCCGGGCCGCCCAAACCCACGACACCGGCCCACGTGATCCGCGACGACGCGGAGGCGATTAGGGTCGCCACCCGCCTCGCCGCCGAGATCCGCTTGGGCGCGTCCGAGCGGGACCGCGACGCGGTGCGGCCTCTGCGCGAGGTCGATGCCTTCTCGCAGAGCGGCCTCTGGTCCATCAACGTGCCCAAGACCCATGGCGGGCCGGAGGTGTCCTACCGGACTCTGGCGCGGGTCATCGCCATTGTCTCGGCGGCGGACCCGTCCGTCGGTCAGATCGCCCAGAATCATCTCGGGATCGTCGCAGCGATCAGAACCGTCTCGGACGAGGCCCAGAAGGCGCTCCTGTTCGGGGAGGTGCTGCGCGGCGTCCGCTTCGGCAACGCCTTCTCGGAACGGGGCACGAAGCGCGCCGCAGATTTCGAGACCCGCTTCGTGGACGACGGCGACCACGTCGTCGTGCGCGGACAGAAATTCTACGCGACGGGCGCCCTTCTCGCGCATCTCGTTCCCATCGTCGCCGTCGATGGCGAGGGGCGCGCGTGGTACGCCATCGCAGAACGGGATGCGCCGGGCCTTACGGTGATCGACGATTGGTCCGCCTTCGGCCAGCGTGGCACGGCGAGCGGCACGGTGCTCATCGAGGATGTGCGGGTGCCGAAGACACACCTCGTCCCGGCCTGGAAGGGCTACGAGGGGCCGCGTACGGACGGGGCGGTGTTCCAGATCATCCAGGCGGCCATCGATGCCGGCATCGGCCGCGCCGCGCTCGATGACACCATCGCCTTCGTGCGGGAGAAGGCCCGGCCATGGATCGACAGCGGGCAGGAGCGCGCAGCGGACGATCCCTATACGATCCAGGCCATCGGCGACCTCACCATCCGCCAGCACGCCGCCGAGGCGCTGCTCGACCGGGCGGGCGAGGCGCTGGACGCCGCCATCGCCACGCCGGATGCGGAGACGGTCGCCGCCGCCCAACTCGCGGTGGCGGAGGCGAAGGTGCTCACTACCGAGATCGCGCTGGCCGCGTCGAACAAGCTGTTCGAGCTCGGGGGCACCCGCTCGACCCTCGCCGCCGAGAATCTCGACCGGCACTGGCGCAACGCCCGAACCCACACGCTGCACGATCCGGTGCGCTGGAAATACGCCATCGTCGGCAACCACGCGCTCAACGGCGTCAACCCGCCGTTCCACGCCTGGAGCTGAGTCCGCCCGCGTCAGAGCACCGGCACGCCGCGCGCCTTGGCCTTGTCGCCGGGCTCGACATGGATCGTCACCACGGTGCCGGGAATCGTGGTGGCGAGGGCATCTTCTAGGCGGTCGCAGATGCAATGCGATTCCGCGACCGTCATCTCCCCCGGCACGACGAGGTGGAAATCCACGAAGGTCGCGCTGCCGGCGGAGCGGGTGCGCACGTCGTGCGCCTCCAGCGCGCCCTCCCCGTGCTGCGAGATGAGGGCGCGGACCTGCCCGACCACCTCGGGCGACGCGGCCTTGTCCATCAGCCCATCGACCGACTCGCGGACCATGCGGTAGCCGGACCACAGGATGTTCAGCGCGACGAGGCCCGCGATGGCCGGATCGAGTACCGGCATCCCGGTGAACCACACCGCTGCCACGCCGCTGAGCACGCCGATCGAGGTCAACACGTCGGCGAAGATGTGCCGGGCGTCGGCGATCAGGGCGGGCGAGCGCCATTCCCGGCCCCAGCGCAGCAGCGCCCACGCCCACGCGGCGTTGATGACGCCCGCGACGGCGTTGATCGCCAAGCCGGCGGCGGGGGCATCGAGGGGCTTCGGATTAAGGAAGCCATTGTAGGCCTCCCGCAGGATCAGGAGGGCGGCCACGATGATGAGCGCGCCCTCGATCACCGCCGAGAAGAACTCGGCCTTGTGGTGGCCGTAGGGGTGGTCCTCGTCGGCCGGCTGGGCGGCGATGCGCAACGCGATGAACGCCCCTGCCGCCGCGACCACGTTGATGATGCTCTCCAGCGCATCGGAATACAGCGCGAGGCTCCCGGTGAGCCAGGCGGCGTAGAATTTCAGCGCCGTGACGGCGACGCCGATCCCCGCGCTGAGCAGGGCGGCTTGCTGCGAGCGTTCCATGGTCGAACCGTGTGGGTGAACGCCGGCTGCATATCCGACGACACCCCCGGAAGACCATGGCAAAGCTTCGAGTGCCGGGAATACCTCTTAGCCCAGGCTTAATTCGGTGGGCGTGTCGGGTGCCGGATCCCGGCGCGCGGCCTCCCGGCTGCGGCTGCGTTCCGCCTGGGCGCGGGCGCGCTCGGCCTTGCGGAGGAAGCCGCGCTTTTGCCAAGCGAACCGGGCCTTGGTGGCCAGGGCGTCGAGGCGGGCTGCCTCGCGCGACCAGTAATCCACGAGTTGGCCGTCGAGGGTCACCCGCAAACGCGCTGTCTTGCGGTCCATGACATCACTCCTTCGGTGAGGGAGGTTCACTCGTCTCTTCGATCGTCAGGGCATCGGGCTCGCTGCCGAAGCTTCCGATCCCGGCGTCGCGCACCGGAACGGTGGGGCTGCCATAGGGCTCGCTCGGATAGGCTTCCTGGAACCGCGACCGTGCCTCGTCGGGGTCATCGGCCTTCAGGACGATCTGCTCCGTCCCCGGCAGGGGCCAGCGCGGGTCGGCGGGATCGCGCGGACGCACGGCGTACCACGGCATAGGCTCGCTCCTCCGGCCGCGCGTTCGTTTGGATCAGGCGTGGCGGCGACCAAGCATTTAAGTCCGACGGCGCGATTCGGTTCGGCCTGCTTGATCCGAAGGGTGTTCCGTCCCACCTCCTCCGCGACTGCACCGGGCCGGGGTGACGGCCTGCAACGAGGACGTGCGATGATCGATCTGCATTATTGGCCGACGCCGAATGGCCACAAGGTCACGATGTTCCTGGAAGAGGCCGGGCTGCCCTACACGATCAAGCCTGTGAACATCGGCAAGGGCGAGCAGTTCAATCCGGACTTTCTCAAGATTGCCCCGAATAACCGCATGCCGGCCATCGTGGATCACGAGCCGAAGGGCGGCGGCACGATGAGCCTGTTCGAATCGGGCGCGATCCTCCTCTACCTCGCGGAGAAAACCGGGCGCTTCATCCCGCAGGAATTGTACGGCCGCTACGAGGTGCTGCAATGGCTGTTCTGGCAGATGGGCGGCCTCGGCCCGATGCTCGGACAGAACCACCATTTCAATCAGTACGCGCCGGAGAAGATCGAATACGCGATCAAGCGCTACGTGAACGAGACCAACCGGCTCTACGGCGTCCTCGACCGTCGCCTCGCCGACCGTGAGTTCGTGGCGGGGCCGGATTACACCATCGCCGACATGGCCTGTTACCCGTGGATCGTCCCGTGGGAGAAGCAGGGTCAGGACCTCGACGAGCACCCGCACCTGAAGCGCTGGTTCCATGCCATCGCGGAGCGGCCCGGCACCAAGGCGGCCTACGCCCACGCGCCGAAGATCAACCCCGATTTCGGGAAGACCATGAGCGAGGACGCCAAGAAGATCATGTTCGGGCAGACCGCCTCCCTCACGCCCCGCTAGGCCATGCGCCGAAGCCGCGCCGCCCTCCTCGCCCTCGGCCTCGCGGCCCATCCCGTCGGGGCCTACGCCGCCTCGGCGGACAACCTCGCCTCGCTGTGGCGGACGCTCGGCGCCTGCGCCACGCTCGACGGCGTGCCACCGGGGGCGGTGGGCTCGGAAGTGACGGTGCTGTTCAGCCTGAAGCGCGACGGCTCGCTCCTCGGCCAGCCGCGCATCACCCATTCCCGCCTCGTCGGGACGGGTGACGAGCAGCGCGGCTTCATCGCGGCGGCGCTCGGTGCGGTGTCGCGCTGCCTGCCGATGGCGATCACCGACGGGCTCGGCGGGGCCATCGCCGGGCGCCCGCTGAGCCTGCGATTGACGAGCAAGAGACCCGAACGGGCACTCTGAAGCCGATCCTCACGACATCCTTATCGCGGCCGGCGGCTCGCCCCCTCGAACCCTCATGCCAATAGGCTCACATGGGGTGCGGCGTCCTCAGAGGATCGCGTGAACCCCTCCCCCCATCCATGTCACCCACTCTTCTCGTCAGCGCCACGCCGGCGCCCATGAACACCTTCGTCGTCGGCCAGGATTCCCGGGGGCGCTGGGTCGCCGTCGAGATCCATGGGCGCGGCAGCGGCCTGTTCCGCGACCGGCAGGCCGCGTTCCACTACGCCTGTGTCGAGACGGGCCGCCGGCCCGACGCGGTGCTCGTCTCCGGCGAGCGCATCGAACTCCGCACCTGATCGTCGGCGCGTCGGGGACGCGAAGCCGGGCGTGACCGCGCATGTCGGGCAGGCCGAGATCGAGGATGACGAGGCGGGCGAGGGGCGGTTCGGGTTCGCATCAGACCTCTGGCATTGGGTCAGGAGCGGAAAAATTTTTGTGGCGAGGTTCGACACCTCAATGCGCGACGTCACCAAGGTCCGCACTAAATCCTCGTAGAAGTATCGCCCCTTGGCGACGCGGGGCACCTCGAAAAGGGCCGCCTCCAGGCTGATGCCGAGATCGAGGCCGAAGCCGCACAAGGATCGTATCAAGATCGATGAAACAGGCTCGTGCCTGGGGCGTTCATGACGGCAACACACTCGAAAACGAGGTTATACCCGCCATGACGAAGACGTTTGCCGCAACCGCCATCCTGTTTCTGCTCGGCACCAGCCTCGCCTTTGCCCAGACCACGACGACCACGGGCACGACGGGCGACATGAAGGACATGAAAGAGTGGCAGGTCGCCAAGATCGCCAAGGTCGCCCTGCCGCAGGCGATCAACACTGCCGAGATGCAGGGTGAGGAGAAGGGCGGCCGCGCCATCGACGCCGACTTCGAGAAGGCCGACAGCAAGGACCCGGTGCATTACGCCGTGAAGGTCGTCTACCCGAGCGGCAAGCTCGTTGAATACGGCATCAACGCCGACACCGGCGCGGTCTACAAGACCGAGAACCAGCCGATCGAGCGCTACTTCACCTTCCTGACCACGAAGAACTTCAACGAGGCGAAGACGACCCTGAAGGACGCGCTCGCCATCGCGGAGCAGAAGGCCGGTGGCGGCAAGGCCTACGAGGCCGAGGTGTCTAAGGACGGCAAGGCCGTGCAGTACGAGATCAAGGTCGCGGGTGCCGACAAGGAGCAGACCGTGAAGGTCGGGCCGGACGGCAAGGTCGTCGACTGATCGTGTGACAAGCGGCCCCGGACCAGTGCCGGGGCCGCCTCGTATGACGTTTAGCCGTTCGTCCCCTTCCGCGTGTAGGTGCCGGTGAACGGCTGGCTCTGGTTGTTCGTGGCGGTGCAGGCGTATTTCACCTCCCCCGGCCCTTCGGTCCGCAGCTTCAATACGCCCTTGCCGTTGCGCTTCACCAGATAGCCCTTCTCGCTCGCCACGTGGACGAGATCGCCGTCCGCATGCTCGACGAGGCCATTCGAGAATTGCCCCGGAATGGTCAGCGTCACATCGGCGTTGGCCTGGCTGACGACGTTCAAGGCGATGTTGGTATTTGCGGGCACGAGCAATTCGGCCGGCGCGCAGACCGGCTTCCCATCCTGCAGCGTGATCGACAATTCGATGGGCGGCGTGGCATCGCTTGCCGGCGGCGGCAGGGGCTTGCCCTGTGCGAAGGCCGTGGCGGGCAGGAGGCTCATGGCCAGCCCGAGGGCGGTCGCCGGTCTCAATCGCATTGTCTCAGAACTCCGTCCGCTTGAGTGCGGTCCCCCGGACAAGGGAGGGCCGCCCGGCCGGTTCCTCGGCGCGTCAACTCGCCCGCGACGGGCTCAGCCTCGGCGCATGCGCAGGGCGGTCGGGAGGATCGTCTCGTGCCACCGCCCGTCGTCGCGCGGCGTGAAGGGCTGGTCGGTGGGGATGCGATAGACAGTATTGATCGAACGCGCCTCGTAGGCCGGCACGAATGCGGCCCTCGCCGGGGCGGGATGACGCCGCTTCAGGGCGGCGACGTGCAGCGCCCGGCGCTTGGCCAGCATCGCCGTCCTCAACCGGGCACGTGCCGCGAGCTTCAGTCTTTCGCGGCGGTTGTGCTTGGCGTAGCGCTTCTTCAATTGGACGAACCGGCGCGGCGTCGCCGCCGTGCGGACGGCCGTCTTCACCGTCTCCAGCTTCGCTTCGGCGACCGGCGTGCTGCCCGGCTTCTCGTAGCTCGACGGCGCGACGCGGTTCGCCGCCGTGATGCAGCCGGAACAGATCGAGGCCGAGAGCCGGCCCCACATCTTCTCCTGGCGGTCGATGAAGGTCGTGTCCTTGGCCTCCACGGCGGCACGCCCGGTCTTCTGGGGTTGCTTGTTCGCCCCAGCGGCCTGAGCCACGTCGAGCGAGGGCGTCACCACGGCCATCGTGACGAAGGCGGCAGTCACTGAGCGAATCACACGGTGCAAGGCTCGCTCCAGGCAAGGCTACGGTTGATTAAGCTTTGTCCGGGCGCCGGCTTGCCGGCAAGTCCTGCCGAGTACGTACAGGCGGGTTTATTCAACCTGAACTTGTAGTTTCTCCACCAATAGTGATGGAACCAAATCGCGCCGAGCCTTAAAAGGCCTTCTCGATCACCTCCCGCACCGTGGGCAGGCACGGGTTGGCGTCGCCCCGCCGCGAGGCGAGATGCAACTCCGGCTGGGCCGAGGCCGGCAAGCGAATCGCCCGCAGGGTGACGTTCGCCACCCGGATGCTGCGGGCGCCATCCGGCACGAGGGCGACGCCGAGCCCGGCACCGACCAGCGCCAGCATCGCGTGGACCTGATTCACCCGCTGCACCACGCGGGGCTGGACCTCGCCGCCCTCGAACAGCGCAGCGAGCAGGTCGATGAAGTAGCGTCCGCCCCGAGGCGACCATGTTACGAACGGCTCGCCGTCGAGATCGGCCAGCGTCGGGGCCCGGCCGACGGCGAGGCGATGGCCCTGCGGCACCGCAAGGATCAGGCGTTCCCGCGTGAGCGGCACCGCTTCGATGGCGCTCTCCGAGAGGGCCGGCGACGGGCGTAGCAGTGCAAGGTCGATCCGGTTGCCCTCCAGGGCCTGGATCTGCTCGCCGGAGACCATCTCCTCCAGGGCGAGGTCGATCTCCGGCAGCCGGTCGCGCAGATGCGTCACGAGGCGGGGGAGGATCCGGTAAGCCGAGGCGGCGGTGAAGCCGAGGCGGATCATCCCGCTCTCGCCACGGGCGGCCCGGCGGGTGACGCGCTCCGCGTTCTCCGCCGCCGCGATCACCCGGTAGGCCTCCGCCACGAAGGTGCGGCCGGCGGGCGTCAGGCGCACCGCGCGGGTGGTCCGCTCGAGCAGCGTCACCCCCAGCGTCTGCTCCAGCATCTGGATCTGCCGGGAGAGGGGCGATTGCGTCAGGTTCAGCCGCGCGGCGGCCCGGCCGAAATGCAGCTCTTCAGCCACGGCGACGAAACTGCGGGCGTGTCCCAGATCGAACATTGATGCAGCATCCGGGATAATCAATCCAAAATCAACGTTGGACGCGACAATTGTGGGGGCCTACCCAGAGTTCAGACGCTCAAACGGCGCGAATCATGGGAGATGACGATGGCGCGGATGACCCCGGCGGAAATGGCCAAGCAGTTGGGCTCCGGCCTGCTGTCGTTCCCGGTCACTCATTTTCGCGATGACTTCAGCTTCGACGAAGCGGCCTATCGCGACAACCTCTCCCGCCTCGCCGATTACAAGGTTTCCGGCCTGTTCGCGGCCGGCGGCACGGGCGAGTTCTTCTCGCTGACCCCCGCCGAGATCGACCGGGTGCTGCGCGCCTGCATTGAGGAAACCCGCGGCCGCACGCCGGTCATCGCCCCCGCCGGGCAAGGCACCGCCCTCGCGGTCGAGATGGCCAAGGCCGCCGAGGCGGCCGGCGCCGACGGCATCCTGCTCCTGCCGCCCTACCTCGTCGGGTCCGAGCAAGCCGGCCTCGCCGCCCATATCGAAGCGGTGTGCAAGGCGACCAGCCTCGGCATCATCGTCTACAACCGCTCCAACGCCCAGCTGAACGAGACGACCCTCGCCGGCCTGTGCGAGCGCAACCCGAACCTCGTGGGCTTCAAGGATGGCGTCGGCGACGTCGAACTGATGACCCGCGTCTATGCCGGCCTCGGTGATCGCCTGACCTATGTCGGCGGCCTGCCCACCGCCGAGACCTTCGCCCTCCCCTACCTGGAAATGGGCGTGACGACCTATTCCTCGGCGATCTTCAACTTCCTGCCGGAATGGGCGCTGTCGTTCTACGACTCGGTCCGTCGCCGGGACCGCGATGCGGTCTATGCCGAGCTGAAGAGCTTCGTCCTCCCCTACATCGCGATCCGCAATCGCAAGCGCGGCTACGCCGTGTCGATCGTGAAGGCCGGCATGACTGCGGTCGGCCGTCACGCGGGCCCGGTGCGCTCGCCGCTGACCGATCTCGATGCCGGCGAGCTGGCCGAGCTCAAGGCCCTGATCGGCAACCGCCGCTGACCATCCGGGGGCGGTGACGCCGCTCCCATCCAAAACGACACGCCGGCCAACGGCGGAGAACGATGCGTCCGAAAACGGTCGCTGCCACCCGGGAGAACGCCTATGGACATGACGACCACTACCGCCTCGGCAGACGCGGCGGCCCCCTCGGGGGTCAAGCGCGGCCGCGTGCGCATCCTGATCGCGCTGATGCTCTTCATGGCGACCGCGATCAACTACGCCGACCGGGCGACGATCTCGATCGCCGGGCCGGATATGGCCAAGGAACTCGACCTCTCGCCCGTCCAGATGGGCTACGTCTTCTCGGCCTTCGCGTGGTCCTATGTGCTCGCGCAGATCCCCGGCGGCTGGCTGCTCGACCGCTTCGGTGTGAAGTGGGTCTACGCGGCGTCCATCGCCGTGTGGTCGGGCTTCACCCTGATCCAGGGCGCGGTCGGCTTCTTCACCGGCCTCACCGCCGTCATCATGCTCTTCGCGTTGCGCCTCCTCGTGGGACTCAGCGAGGCGCCCGCCTTCCCGGCCAACGCCCGCATCGTCGCGGCGTGGTTCCCGGCGCGGGAACGTGGCATGGCCTCGGCCTTCTTCAACTCGGCGCAGTACTTCGCGACCGTGTTGTTCACGCCCCTGATGGCGTGGATCGTCCACACCTACTCTTGGCACCACGTCTTCACCGTGATGGGCCTCCTCGGCGTCGCCTTCGCTCTGCTGTGGTTGAAGGTCGTCTACGGGCCGGAGAATCACCCGATGGTGGGCCGCGCCGAGCGCGACTACATCCGCCAGGGCGGCGCCCTGATGGTGATGGACGGCGCCCGCTCCGGCGGCGCGGGCCAGGCTGGGCGCACCCTGAAGGAACTGCTCTCGAACCGGATGCTCCTCGGCATCTATTTCGGCCAGTACTTCATCACCGTGCTCACCTACTTCTTCCTCACGTGGTTTCCGGTCTACCTCGTGAAGGAGCGCGGCCTCTCGATCCTGCAGGCCGGCTTCGCGGCGGTGCTGCCGGCCCTGTGCGGCTTCATCGGCGGCATCCTCGGCGGCTTCATTTCGGACGTGCTGCTGCGCCGCGGCTACTCGCTCACCGCCGCCCGCAAGATCCCGATCGTCGCCGGCATGCTGATCTCGATGGCGATCATCGGCTGCAACTACGTCCAGGCCGATGCCCTTGTGGTCGGGCTGATGGCGCTGGCCTTCTTCGGTAAGGGCGTCGGGGCGCTGGGCTGGGCCGTCGTGGCCGATACCTCGCCCAAGGAAAGCGGCGGCCTTTCCGGTGGCCTGTTCAACACCTTCGGCAACACCGCCGGCATAACGACGCCGATCATCATCGGCTACATCGTCCAGCAGACCGGCTCGTTCAACGGCGCCCTGGTCTTCGTCGGCGCCAACGCCCTCGCAGCGGTGTTCTGCTACCTCGTCGTCGTCGGCCAGATCCGTCGCGTCGAGCTGAAGGCCCAGCCCTGAACGCCCTGGGCCCGTCCCACGGGGCGGGCCCCCTCTCCGATCACAAAAAACGCATCCAGGGAGGCAGACCATGCCGTTCGAACAGACCCAGCACGCCGCCCGCAACACCCCCGTCATCACCGACATGAAGGTGGTACCTGTCGCCGGCCGCGACAGCATGCTCCTGAACCTCTCGGGCGCGCACGGCCCGTTCTTCACCCGCAACCTCGTCGTTCTCACCGACTCGACCGGCGCGACCGGCCTCGGCGAAGTCCCCGGCGGCGAGGGCATCCGGGGGGTGCTGGAAGAGGCGCGGAGCCTCATCGTCGGCAAGACGCTCGGCGCCTGGAACGCCGTCCTCAACACGATGCGCAGCCACTTCGCGGACCGGGATGCTGGCGGGCGCGGCCTCCAGACCTTCGACCTGCGCATCACGATCCACGCCGTCACGGCGGTGGAATCCGCCTTCCTCGACCTTCTCGGGCAGTACCTGAACGTGCCGGTGGCTGCGCTCCTCGGCGAAGGCCAGCAGCGCGATGCGGTCGAGATGCTGGGCTACCTGTTCTACGTCGGCGACCGCCGCCGCACCGACCTCCCCTATCGCGAGCCCGAGGCCCGCGACGGCTGGTTCCGCCTGCGCGACGAGGAGGCCCTGACACCCGAGACCGTCGCCCGCCTCGCCGAGGCCGCGCACGAGGCCTACGGCTTCAACGACTTCAAGCTGAAGGGCGGCGTGCTGGCGGGCGAGGCCGAGATGGAGGCCGTCACCGCGATCAAGCGGCGCTTCCCGCAGGCCCGCGTGACCCTCGATCCGAACGGCGCGTGGTCGCTGAACGAGGCCATCGCCCTGTGCAAGGGCAAGGGCGACATCCTCGCCTATGCCGAGGACCCCTGCGGCGCCGAGGGCGGCTTCTCCGGCCGCGAGGTGATGGCCGAGTTCCGCCGTGCCACCGGCCTGCCGACCGCCACCAACATGATCGCCACCGATTGGCGCCAGATGCGCCATGCGATCCAGCTCGGTTCGGTCGACATCCCCCTCGCCGATCCGCATTTCTGGACCATGGCCGGCGCGGTGCGCGTCGCGCAGCTCTGCCGCGACCACGACCTCACCTGGGGATCGCACTCGAACAATCACTTCGACGTATCGCTCGCGATGTTCACCCACGCCGCCGCCGCCGCGCCGGGCCGCGTGACCGCCATCGACACCCATTGGATCTGGCAGGACGGGCAGCGGTTGACCCGGGAGCCCCTGCGGATCCGCAACGGGCTCGTTCAGGTCCCCGAGCGGCCGGGCCTCGGCATCGAGATCGATTGGGACGAGGTCGAGACCGCGCACCAACTGTACAAGCAGCACGGCCTCGGCGCCCGCGACGACGCCGCCGCGATGCAGGCCCTGATCCCGGGCTGGACCTTCGACAACAAGCGCCCCTGCCTCGTCCGCTGAGGCGGGGCCCCTTCAGGCGCGATGGAGAACACGATGAATCTCACCGGACGCAGCATCATCGGCGGCCAAGCGGCGGGCAAAGGCGAGAGCTTCCGCGCGGTCGAGGCGGCCACCGGCCGCCCCATCGATCCGGTCTTCCACGCCGCCTCGACGGATGAGGTCGAGCGCGCCTGCGCCCTTGCGGACGATGCCTTCGACACGTTCCGCGAGATCACGCCGGAACGCCGCGCGGCCTTCCTCGACACCATCGCCCAAGCGATCCTCGACATCGGCGACGACCTCATCGTCCGCTGCATGGCGGAGAGCGGCCTGCCGCGTCCGCGCCTCGAAGGCGAGCGCGGCCGTACAGTCGGCCAGCTGCGGCTGTTCGCGGGCGTCCTGCGCGAGGGCAGCTACCTCTCCGCGCGGATCGACCCCGCCCTCCCCGACCGGAAGCCTCTGCCCCGGCCCGACCTGCGCCTGCGCGCCATCGGCGTCGGCCCCGTCGCCGTGTTCGGCGCTTCGAACTTCCCGCTCGCCTTCTCCGTGGCCGGCGGCGACACCGCCTCGGCGCTGGCCGCCGGCTGCCCCGTGGTCGCCAAGGCGCACCCGGCCCATCCCGGCACGTCGGAACTCGTCGGCCGCGCCATCGCCAAGGCCGTGGCCGCATGTGACCTGCCGGAAGGCGTGTTCTCGCTGCTGTTCGACAACGGCATCGAGGTCGGCAAGCGCCTCGTCTCCGATCCGCGCATCGCCGCCGTCGGCTTCACCGGCTCGCGCACGGGCGGCACGGCGCTGATGAAGCTCGCTGCCTCGCGCCCGGTGCCGATCCCGGTCTATGCCGAGATGAGCTCGATCAATCCCGTGATCCTGTTGTCCTCCGCCCTGGAGGCTCGCGGGGCGGAGATCGGCAAGGCCTTCGTCGGCGCGCTCATCCTTGGCTCCGGCCAGTTCTGCACCAATCCCGGCCTCATCCTCGCGATCGAGGGCCAAGGCCTCGACGCCTTCCTCGCTGGCGCCGCGAAGGCGTTGGAAGGGGTCGCGGCGCAGACCATGCTGACGCCCGGCATCCACAAGGCCTATTGCGCCGGAGTCGCCGCGCTCGAATCCAATGCGGCCGTCACGCGCATTGCGCAGGGCCAGCCCGGCGGCGAGACGCAGGGGCGAGCGACGCTGTTCGCCACCGACGCCGGCTCCTTCCTCGCGGACCACAAGCTCGCGGAGGAAGTGTTCGGCGCCGCCTCCCTCGTCGTGCGCTGTCGCGATCTGAGTGAGATCCGCGCGGTTCTCGGCAAGCTCGAAGGCCAGCTGACGGCGGCCCTGCACATGGACGAGGGCGACCACGATGCCGCCCGCACCCTGCTTCCGGTCCTTGAGCGCAAGGTCGGCCGCATCCTCGTCAACGGCTTCGGCACGGGTGTCGAGGTCGGCCACGCCATGGTGCATGGCGGGCCGTACCCGGCGACCTCCGATGGGCGCACCACTTCGGTGGGCAGCCTTGCCATCGACCGCTTCCTGCGGCCGGTCTGCTACCAGGACCTGCCCGACGCCCTGCTGCCGCCGGAGCTGCGGCAGGCCAACCCGCTGAACGTGCCGCGCACGATCGACGGCCGAAAAGACGCCTGAGCAGAGGGACAAGACGACGATGGCGACGCCGAGCGACGTGTCCGCACCAGAGCGGCCCTCCCGCCTGCCGGGGGATGCCCCGCGCACGATCCGCGTCCACCCGGACGACAATGTCGCCATCGTCGTGAACGCCTTCGGCCTGCCGGCGGGGACCACCCTGCCTGAGGGCATTACCCTCCGGGAATTCGTGCCGCAGGGCCACAAGGTGGCGCTCACCGACATCGCCAAGGGCGGTGCCGTGCGCCGCTACGGCGAGATCGTCGGGCTCGCCATCGATGCGATCCCCGAAGGCAGCTGGGTGGAAGAATCCCGTGTCGAGACGCCGGCGGCGCCGGACCTCGACACGCTCGACATGACGATCCGCCCGCCCGCGCCGCTGCCCCGGCTCGACGGCTACACGTTCGAGGGGTTTCGCAACCCGGACGGCACGGTCGGCACCAAGAACATCCTCGCCATCTCCACCAGCGTCCAGTGCGTCGCAGGCACGCTCGACGTGGCGATCCGTAAGATCAAGGAAGAGCTGCTTCCGCGCTTCCCGAACGTCGATGACGTGGTCGGGCTCACCCACACCTACGGCTGCGGTGTCGCGATCAGCGCCCCCGAGGCGCATATCCCGATCCGCACGCTGCAGAACATCGCCCGCAACCCGAACTTCGGCGGCGAGGTGATGGTGGTCGGCCTTGGCTGCGAGAAGCTGGTGTCCGAGCGGCTTCTGCCGGATGCCACGCAGACCGGCGCCGTGACGCGGCTTCAGGACGAGCACCATGCCGGCTTCGGCATGATGATCGACACGATCATGAATATGGCCGAGCAGCGCCTCGACGTGCTGAACCGCCGCCGCCGCGAGACCTGCCCCGTGTCCGACCTCGTGGTCGGCCTGCAATGCGGCGGCAGCGACGCCTTCTCCGGCGTGACCGCCAACCCCGCCATGGGCATCTGCGCCGATCTGCTGGTCCGGTGCGGCGCGACGGTGCTGTTCTCCGAGGTGACGGAGGTGCGCGACGCGATCCACCTTCTCACCCCCCGTGCCGCCACGCCGGAGGTGGCGCAGGCGCTGGTCCGCGAGATGGCGTGGTACGATGATTACCTCGCCAAGGGCGGCGCCGACCGCCGGGCGAACCCCTCCCCCGGCAACAAGAAGGGCGGGCTCAACAACATCGTGGAGAAGGCCCTCGGTTCCGTCGCCAAATCCGGCGCGAGCCCGATCAGCGGGGTTCTGGCGCCCGGCGAACGGGTCAAGGAAAAGGGTCTGATCTTTGCGGCGACGCCTGCCAGCGACTTCGTGTGCGGGACGCTGCAACTCGCCTCGGGCATCACCCTGCAGGTGTTCTCGACCGGACGGGGCACGCCCTACGGGCTCGCACAGGCGCCTGTGATCAAGGTCGCCACCCGCACCGAACTCGCCGAGCGCTGGTCCGACCTCATCGATTTCGACGCCGGGCGCGTGGCGACGGGGGAGCGCAGCCTCGAAGAGGCGGGCCACGACCTGTTCGAACTGATCCTCGACGTCGCCAGCGGGCGCAAGCGCCCGTGGTCCGACCGCTGGGGCCTCTACAACGACCTCGCGCTGTTCAACCCCGCCCCCGTGACCTGATGGGAATCAGTTGACCCTGCGGCTGACCCTCTGCATCGCGGTCTGACCCCGCGCGATGGCCCGCCCGACAGCCATGAGGAAGGCATCGACGGCCCTGCGCAGGGGAGAGCCCTCCTGCTCGCCGAGCTCGTCGATCTCCTGCCGGGCCTGCAGTGCCAACACTGCGACCTGATCGAGGGAGGGGACATTCTCGTTCGGCGCAAAGAAGAGCGCCCGGTCTTCCATCTGCCCGTCGAGCTTGCTCTCGGTGATGTCAATGACGATGCCCCGGCCCGTCATCGCGCCGGTGCCCTCGCTTCGCTCGTAGCGGCCCCGCGCCAGAACCCACCGCACGGTGTTCGGTGACGGACGCGTGCGGTATTCGATCACGAACAGGCCGCCCACCTCGCGCACATCATTCAACTTGTCGTAGAGTGTGGCGCGATCTTCCGCCACGACGTTGCGCACGTAATGCGCCAGCGGCAGACCCTCCGCGGCCTGAAGAGGATCGACACCGAACAGAGCAGCCAAAGTGGCGTCGCCCCGCGTCCGGTCTTTCGCGAAATCCGTTTCCCACACGCCGACTTGCGATGCACTGAGAGCATCGGGGACAAAGGAGAGCACAGGTTGAGATGCGGGCTCCGACATGCTCGTTCGCCTCGGCGGCTCGATACTAGCAAGAGTTAAAGGACGGAGCGGAGCCCTAGTTCCCGGTGTGATCACGCCCGGAACGAAAGGGCGCAGCCTCGTCATACGACCTATGGTTGCAGTCACCGGTAGCGTCAGCGACGGGACGCATTGGCTCCTGAGTCCTTCCCGCAGGCATAACTTCGCACTCGCCGATCTCAGCCCTCACCAGCTGTATAAAACTACGCAAAAACCCATATAGTGGGATTGAAAGTCAATCGTCCCTCGTACACATCGCAGTACGTAAGCCGCAAACGCCTATACTTGCACAGCGCGAATATTGGCGGACGAGCGACTGGGTTGGAGGCGCCGAAGTGACATCGCTCGACCGCTCGTTCGAGGCAGGATCGGTCGCGCCGTCGTCGCGTCCGGACCTGTATCGGGTCGAGGTCGCGTCCCGGTTCAGCCCCGAGATCCTTCGCGGAGTGAATGCCCCGACAGCCTTCCAGCGCATGCCCTGGCTTGGCAGTTGGTACGAGGCGTTGGCGGAGCGACCGGACGTGTCCGCGCTGGTCATCACCGTTCGCGATGGCGCCACGGGTGAGGTCGCCCTGGTCCTTCCGCTGGTGCTGCGGATCGTCGGACGTCTGCGCGTCATCGAGTTCGCCGACCTCAACCTCACCGATTACAACGCCCCGCTGCTGGGACCCGCCGCCCCGCGCGACGGGGCGGCGATGCGGCGCCTGTGGCGGGCGGTGCGCCGCGCTCTTCCTGCGGCCGATGTCCTCCGCCTCAGCAAGCTCGAACCGAGGCTGAGCGGGCGGCCCAACCCACTTGCGCTCATGCGGGGCGCGGTTCCGTGTGCGCTCGCCGGCAACACGCTCGACATTCGCCAGGATCTTCATTCCCGGCAAGGCTCGGTTCTGAGCCGCGAGGAACGCAAGCACATCGCGCGGACATGGCGGATCTTCACCAAAGAGCCCGGCGCGGGCTTCGAGCGGATCACGGAGATCGCGCGTGGAAAGGACGTGCTCGCGGCCCTGGAGCGCCTGCAAGCCGGTCGTATGAACGCCCTCGGCGCGCAGTACGTCCTCAACGAGCCCCGTCATGCGCTCTTCTACCGCCTCTTGATCGAGAGGGGCATCGCCGATGGCAGCGTGGTGCTGACGGCGCTCACGGCGGGGGATGAGATCGTCGCGGTCCATCTCGGCCTGCGCCACGAGGAGCGCTGCATTACCATCCGCGTCGGCATGGCGGGAGGACGCTGGGCCTCGTGTTCGCCGGGGCGCCTCGTCATCGCGCAGACCATGGCCGCCCTGCAAACCGAAGGTGTTCGCGTCTTCGACCTCGGGATCGGCGACTACACCTACAAGCGTCGTCTCGGCTGCAAGCCGTTGCCGCTCCTGGATGTCGTTCAGCCGCTCAGTTGGCGGGGGCTCGCCCCCGCCGCGAGGGCGCTCCTCGTCGGCCATCTGCGGACCCGTCCGGGTCTCAACCGCCGGTTGCGGTCCTGGCTCTGTCGTTTCGACGCTTTCAAGTTCTGAAACATTCTTCCCCCACGATGCGCGCAGAGTGTCGAGATCCCCGCCCGTGACCCGCGAGACCTTGAACGAGAAGGTGAAGCGCCACCTCGCACGGCGCGTGGTGACCTGCCAGGTCCCGCTCGCCCTCGACCGCGGGACCGTGAGCTTCACCTTCGATGACATCGCCGATTCGGCGGCCCGGGATGGCGCGCGCATCCTGGAGGACCGGGGCGTGCGCGGGACCTTCTATGTCTGCGGTGGTCTCGCCGGCACCGCGTGGGATCTCTATCCCCTCGCCGGCCTCGCGACGGTGGCGGACCTCGCCCGGCGCGGCCACGAGATCGGCTGCCACACGGCCACGCATCCGAACGGCGCGACGACAGGGGCCAAACGCTACCTCCGCGATGTTGATGAAAACGCCCGCATCCTGGAGCCGGTGATCGGCCAGCCTCTCTCGACCTTCGCCTACCCCTACGGGGCGATCGGGCTGCCGCATAAGCTGGCGCTGCAGCGGCGTTTCCTCGCGTGCCGGGGCATCCATGGCGGCCCGATGAGCCGGCGTGCCGACAGGGGCCGGCTCGAAGCCGTCGCCTTGGAGAATGCGAGCATCGGCGAAGCCGGCATCGATGCGGTAATGGACGAGGCCGTCGCGCGGGGGGCGTGGCTCGTCTTCTACGCACACGACGTAGCAGACCGTCCGACCCGCTTCGGGGTGACGCCGGAGCGTCTGGCCTACGCTGTGGACGGGGCGCTCGCGCGCGGCTGCCGGGTCGAGACCGTCGCCGGCCTTCTCGGTAACGGTGCATCCGCCTCCGACATGCGGCGCTCCGCCAGATGAGTGATCCCATCATGACGACTCAGCGGGCCAAAACGGAGACCTATACGGTCGCCTATGATGGCAGGGATGCCCGGCCATCCGATGAGCCGGTGGTCGTCATCTGCGTCCTGACGCTGCGACGGCCCGACCACCTCGCCGTCACCCTGCGCTCGCTCAAGGCACAGGATTTCGGGCGTCCCTTCGCCTGCGTCGTCGCCGACAACGACCCCAACGGCCGCGCGGGCGCCGAGCGGGCGGAGGCGATGATCCGCGCGGGCGAGATCGACGGGGTCGCCGTCGTGGTCTCGCAGCCGGGCCATTGTTCGGCCTGCAACGGCGCCTTCGCGGCGGCGCGGGACCTCTATCCCGGCACGGCCCTCGTCGCGATGATCGACGATGACGAGATCGCCGAGCCGGATTGGCTGCGCCAAATCGTGGAGGCGCAGGAACGCTCCGGCGCCGATCTCGTCGGCGGACCCGTCGTCCCGCAATTCGAAAGGCCGGATGCCGGGCGGTTCGCCAATCACCCGGTGTTCAAGCCGTATTACATCGCACCCGGCCCGGTGCGGTTCCTTTACGGCAGCGGCAACTTCGTGATGCGCGCGGCGGTGCTGGACCGGCTGGGACAGCCCTATCTCGATCCGATCTTCGATTTCGTCGGCGGCGGCGATCTCGATTTCTTCAAGCGCGCCCGCGATGCCGGCTTCACGGCCTATTTCGAACCGGCGGCGCGGGCGGTCGAGACCGTCCCGGCGAGCCGGAC
Organism: Methylobacterium litchii; assembly: GCF_038442315.1. Lineage (NCBI taxonomy): Bacteria > Pseudomonadati > Pseudomonadota > Alphaproteobacteria > Hyphomicrobiales > Methylobacteriaceae > Methylobacterium > Methylobacterium litchii. The sequence continues at coordinate 234,244 of NZ_JBBXMY010000009.1, forward strand.
GACCCTGCGCTGGGTAATCGCGCGCAGCCTGCGCTATGGCGCGATCAACTACATGATCGAGCACAAGAACGCGCGGAGCCCGACGGAGCGGCTGCGCATCTGGCTCAAGAGCGGGACGCTCCTCGGTGTCGGACTGATCCGGGCACTGTCGCGGCTCGCGACGTCCCGCGATCTCCTCATCGCCGCCCATCCGATGTTGGAGGCCATCGGGCGGGTGACGGCGCAGGCCGGGTTGCGGCCCGAGCAGTATCGCCATCGCGGAGCGCGTCCGTCGTGAAGAGCGATGTCGCCACGAGGGCCTCGAGCATCGATCTCGATCTCGTGAGGCGGTCGGGTCTGTTTATCGCCACCCTGTCGGTGTTCTGGATCACCCTCGACCCGCTGAAGGACCTGTCGAGCGGCGCGGTCCTGAAGACGAGCGAATCGTCCGACCTGCTGAACCAGATCCTGTACCTGACGCTGTTCGGCCTCAGCGTGTGGCAGCTCATGGAGATGGGCTGGCGCCGGATCCTGCCGCTGGCACATCCGGCCTACGGGGCGGTCCTGGCGTGGTTCCTCGTGGATTGCGCCTTCGCCGTCTATCCCGGCATCGCGGTGCGCCGGCTGATCCTGACCGTCATCGTCATGGCGATCGTCGGCTCGCTGCTGCTGTCGCCCCGCGACTGCCGGCAATTCGAGAGCTGGCTCGGCGGCGTCGCCCTCATGGTCGTGCTCCTCTGTTTTCTCGCCGTCCTGCTGGTGCCGCATCTGGCCGTGCACCAGAGCGATGCCGCCATGGAGGTGAACCTCGCCGGGTCGTGGCGCGGGCTCTACGACCACAAGTCCCGCACCGGCCCGATGATGGTGGTGTTCCTGCTGATCGGGATCTACCTGACCACGCAAAGGCGCCTCGTCCTGGGGCCGAGCCTCGTCGTGCTCGCGACCACCTTCCTGGCCTTCACCGGCGCCAAGCAGCCGCAGGCCCTCGTCCCGTTCGTCCTCGTGTGGTCGTATCTCGGGCTGCGCATTCCGTCGCTGCGGATGCTCCTCGCCTTCTGTCTGGTGCCGCTTGCGCTGTACCTCACCTTTACCGTCGGATCGGCCGTCCTCCCGGGGATCGCCGCGATCAACGACCGGATCATGAGCGATCCGACCTTCACGAACCGCACCGGGATCTGGGGTTTCGCGATCGACCAGTTCCGGGAGCGACCGCTGTTCGGCTACGGCTTCCTCGGGTTCTGGAACACCGATTACGCCCGCTACTCGGTCGATGACGCGAGCAACCCCTGGGCGGCGACCGCCTCCCACTCCCACGATTCCTACCTCGACCTCGCCCTCACCACCGGCATCCCCGGCCTCCTCCTCGCGTGTGGGGCCTTGATCGTCCTGCCGATCGTAGATTTTGCCCGCTCCCGGGCCATCCCCGAAAACCGTGATCTGGCGCTGCTGTTCTTCCAGATTTGGTTGTTCGCCGTCTTCCTCGGCTCCATGGAAACGCTTTTCTTCCAGCGCGACGAGGCATTCTGGGTCGCCTTCCTCATCGCGATCTTCGGCCTGCGTTTCCTGGCCGGTCATCGGGTCAAGGCCTGACACGTAATTTGGTTAATATGACAGTTCAGATATTGTCTTCGATTATTATTGCGGATACTTTGTTACATCCCTGGGGATGCTGTCGACAATTTATCGGCCCAGGATTGACGCAATGCGGTTTATTGCGTTTCCTGTAGCGCAATCTTATGGCCTGCGTCGACTTCGTGCGAAAGCGAATTGTCGAAGGGCTCTCTCGATCGGAACCGCCCCGCCTCATCCCGCAGAAGTGACATCGGCGACGCATGACAGGTCGAGGAACGACAGTGCCGGATGACAGCGCCCAGGATCAGTGGAGTCGCGGCACGCAGATGGGCGAGTTTGGGGCGACCGCGCCAGCGATCCTGATCCTCGGGTCGCGGGGCATTCCTGCGGCCTACGGTGGCTTCGAGACCTTCGCGGAGCGCCTGGCCCTCTACCTCGTCGCCCGTGGATGGCGGGTAGGCGTCTACTGCCAGAACGACGTGGACGTGGTGCAGCAGCGTTTCCGCACCGAGCACTGGAAGGGCGTCGAGCTGATCCAGATCGAGGTCGCTGGGCACGGGCCGTCCGCGACGCTCCTGTTCGACGCCTACACCGTCCTCGACGCGGCCCGGCGGGACGCGGTGTGTCTCGTGCTCGGCTACAACAGCGCCGTCCTCCTGCCATATCTTCGGCTATGGGGGCGCAAGGTCCTGACGAACATGGACGGGATCGAATGGCGCCGCCCGAAATGGTCGCGCGCGATCCGCGCATGGTTTTGGATCAACGAATGGATCGCCGCGTGGTCGTCGCAACGGCTGATCGCCGACCATCCCAAGATCGCCGACCATCTGGCGACACGGCGTCCCCGTCGGTCCATCGTCACGATCCCCTATGGCGGCGATCCGATCGCGCACCGTGATCCCGCGCCCCTCGCGCGGTTGGGGCTGACGAAGGATGGCTATCTGGTCTCGATTGCCCGGATCGAGCCGGACAACAACATCCTCGCCATCGTGCAAGCCTTCTCGCGCAAGCGTCGCGACTGCCGATTGGTGGTCGTCGGCGGGCTCGATGGGGGCAATGCGTACCACGCCGCGATCAAGGCGGCCGCGAGCGACGAGGTCATGTTCACCGGAGCGATCTACGACCCGGAAACCGTGGCCGCCCTGCGCGGACATGCCCGCGCCTATCTCCACGGCCACACGGTCGGCGGGACCAACCCCTCCCTGGTCGAGGCGCTCTGGGCCGGCAATGCGGTGCTCGCCCACGACAATGCCTTCAATCGCGGCACGGCCGGCGATGCGCAGATGTATTTCACGGATGTCGACAGTTGCGAGCGGGGGATCGAGATGATCCTGCGCGACGACGTCCTCGTGGCGCGGGCCCGTGCCGCCGCCCTCACGCAGGCTTCGGAGCATTTCGTGTGGGATGACATCCTGCGCGCCTACGAGGCCGAATGCCTCGCCGCGTGGGAGAAGGCCCGGCGGAACGAGAGCAAGCGATCCCGCGCCGGGAACGCGGCGCCCGAGGCTTGAATGCCGGCTGACCGCCGTTTGAGACCGTGGCGCCTCGGCCTGCTGGCCGAACGATACGCCATGCCCGTGCTGGATCTCGCCCGCCTGCGCAGGGCCGGGCAGCGTCTGGGCCTCCCCTCGATCAGCGCGACGACCCTGCGCGACTATGCGCATCTGTTCAGCGGCTCGATGGGGCGGCTCTGCCTCTCGCTCCTGTACTTCCTGTGCCTGACGCACGGCCTGAGCATCGTCGATTTCGGATTCTTCGCCGGCGCGGTGGCGGTCGGCACCGTCCTGGCTCGCCTCGCGGCGTTCGGGTACGGGTCAAACCTGTTCCAGGTCGGCGCGATCCGCCCCCGGCTGCTCGGGCATTACTACGCCAACTACCTGCTCTGGTTGTCGGCCAGCATCCTGCCCTGCGGGATCCTGGCCTGGCTGAGCTACCGGCTGTTCTTCGACCAGCCGGATCGCCTCCTGCCCTACTTCCTGATCGTCGCCTCGGAGGTGCTGCCCTGGCGGATGATCGACACTGCCTCGACGGTCAGCAGCGGTCTCGGCCGCTTCGATCACGCCTCGCTGGCGTTCAACATCGGCGCGGTCTGCAAGGCGGCGATGGCGATCCTTTTCCTGTTCCTGCCGGGCTCGACGCTCATGGAATGGGCGGTGCTCTACCTCGTCAGCAACACCCTGGCTCTGGGGCTGATCCTCGTCTTCCTCCTGCCGCGTAGGCGCTTGCGCTGGCGCCGAAGCGCGACGCTGCTACGCGCCCGCAACGCCCTCGCGCTCAGCGGATCGGGGCTCGCCTACACGCTGCAGGCCGAAATCGACAAGGTGCTGGTGCTGACCTTCGGCGGCGGGGTTGCGGCGGGCATGTATGCCATCTGCATCCGCGTTATCGACCTCACGGCCGTCCCCATCCGGGCCTTCAACGTCCTGATGATCCAGCGCGTCTTGGTGAACCGTAGCAGCATGGCGGGCCGGCGGGCCAAGGTCGTCGTGGAATTGATGATCGCCGCCGTCTCCACCGTCGCCTATGGCGGCATCGTCGTCGCCCTGTGGTTCGCGCCGAACATGTTGGGCCACGAGGTCGCGAAGGCCGTTGGCCTGCTCGGTCTACTTTGGCTGGTGCCGGCCCTGCGCAACCTGATCGAGTACCAAGTCGAGCTGCTTTACGCGAACGGCCGCATGACGACCACGTTCTACGTCGCCCTGGCGGTGACGGTGGTGAAATCCGCCCTGATGATTGCCGTGTTCTGGCACTTCGCCGGGGACGACGAGTGGATCACGCCGGTGAATGGCGTCTTCCTGGCGTCCTACCTCGTCTCGACGGTGATGACCTATCGGGCGCTGCGCGAGCCCTCCGATCCGCCCGCGATCCTGCGCGAGGCTCCGTGACCCTCCCGCCGCCCACGAAGCCCATGCGGATCGCCTTTCTCACGACCCTCGTGCCGAACACCCTGCGCACGGGCAGCGAGATCGCGACGCGGGCGATCCTGTCGGTGCTGGAGGACCTTGGCCACGAGGTCACGCTCTTCGCCTATGGCCGCGCTCCGTTCCACGTCGCCTCGCCGGTCGAGACAGTGCTGCTCGCGACGATCCCAGTCGAATCCGCGACCGCGCCGCGCCGCGAACAGGCGGCCTGGGCGTGGCGCTCCCTCCGCTCCGGCCTGCCGATCTCGTCCGAGAAGTACAATTACCTCCCGCCGGATCGCCTCGAAGCGGAGATCGCCCGCACGAACCCCGATCTGCTGATCGTGGACCACGTGAACCTGTACCCGTTCGTAACCGGGTTGGCGCAGCGCCTGCCCCTCGGCGTCATCTTCCACGACGTGCAGGCGATCTCCTACGCGATGGTCGCGGAGAAGGCGGCGCGTCCGTGGTGGCGGGCCATCTACGCCCGCGAGGCTCGGCTGAACGCCCGCCTGGAGCGCCAAGCCGGAGCGGAGGCGCGGTTCTCGCTCTTCCTGTCGGAGGCGGATGCCCAGGAGGCGCGCACGCGGTTCGGCATCGCCGCACCGGCGGTGCTGCCGCTGTTCTTTCCCACCCCGCCAGAGCCGGCCCCGGCCCTCGCGCCGGCCTACGACATCGGCCTGATCGGCACATGGAGTTGGCCCCCGGTGCGCCAGGGGATGGCGTGGTTCCTCGACGAGGTCGTGCCGCGCCTGCCGACCGATCTCACCATCGCCGTCGCCGGATCGGGTTCGGAAACGTTGCCGTCCGACCGCGTCCAGCGCCTCGGGCTCGTGCCGTCCGCCCGCGCGTTCCTTGCAAGCCTGCGGGTCTCTGCCGTGCCGACCACCGCCGGGACCGGCGTTCAGATCAAGACGCTCGAACTCGCGGCGACGGGCACGCCCGCCGTCTCCACGCCGCTCGGTGTGCGCGGGCTCGACGGTCTGCCCGAGACCATCACTGTCGCGGACGGGCCGCAGGCCTTCGCCGACGCCCTGGTCGAGGCCGTCCACCTCCCGAAGCCCCGTGCCGCCGCCGCGGGTCACACCTGGAACGAGGCCCGGCGTGACGCGGCCCGGCAGACCCTGGACGACGCCCTGGCTAGGCTTGGCTGACGCAGCGGAAGGAGGACCGTGATGGTTTTTCGAGCGCGGATCGATCGTCGGACGGCGCTGCGGGGGGCGGCCCTCGGGGCCACCCTCGCGCTGGAACCGGCCGTCGCCGTGGCCGCGTCGCGGCCGAAGCCCCCTTCCATGCCGCTCGGCACCCCAATCGGGTGCGCCGTGCAGGCCGAACTCCTCGCCCAGAACGATGCCTACCGGCAGGCGATCATCCGCGACTGCGACATGGTCGTGACCGAGGATGCCCTGAAATGGGATCGGCTCCGGCCGAGCCGTGGCAAGTTCGATTTCACCGAGGGCGATGCCATCGTCCGCTTCGCGCACGCCGCCGGTCTTTCCGTTCGCGGACACGCCCTCGTCTTCCACGGCCAAGTGCCGCCCTGGCTCGACACGCTCCGCACCCGCGCCGAGGCCGAAGCCGAGATGCGCAAGCACATCACGACCGTCGTCGGCCATTATCGCGGCAAGATCGCCTCCTGGGACGTGGTTAACGAGTTCACCGATGACAGCCCCGAGCGGGGGACCGGGTTGCGGGACACGATCTGGCGCCGGCTGATCGGCGACAACTACATCGAGATGGCGCTGCGGACCGCCGCGCAGGCGGACCCGTCCGCGCAACTCGTTCTCAGCGACTACTTCCTCGAATTCGCGGGCGAGCATTACGATTCGCGGCGTGAGGTGATGCTCCGCACTGCCCAGGCCATGGTGACGAAGGGCGTGCCTCTGCACGGGATCGGGATGCAGGGACACCTCTATTCGGATCGCGTCGTGGACCGGGAGGCGGTCGGCCGCTTCGTTCGGGAAGTCCGGGCCCTGGGTCTCGTGGTGCTGGTGACCGAACTCGACGTTATCGATCAGACCTTCCCGGCCGATCTGCGCCAGCGCGACGAACTGGTGGCCCAGCAGGCCTTCCAACTCCTCGACGCCATCTCGGCCGCCGGAGGCGCCGACGCGGTGTTGACCTGGGGCCTGCGCGACCGGGACAGCTGGACCCGCTGGCACAAGCCGCGCCCCGACGGCCTGCCGACCCGTTCGCTGCCGCTCGACGACGACCTGAAGCCCAAACCCCTCCACCACGTCATGCAACACTTCCGCCGCCGCGTCGTGGCGAGCGAACCCCCGTCCGGGAATACGAAGCGTTCGCCGTGAATTCAGTAATCCGACCTCATTGATGCACCCGAAACAAAACGATTATCTCGAATCATGGCCCTTCGAGGTGCGTGAGATGGCAAGCGGCCCGTCGCTTCTCCATGCCGTCGTCGCAGAGCGCGACCTCCGTCTGCCGGCCCTCATACGATGTGACATTCACCCCAAAGCGGCGATTGTCCTCGTGGCCTTCGAGTTGCACTATCGCGGATATGCTACCCCCATGGGCCAATATCGGTCCAGTGTTGAAACAAAATAGAGACCGACGGGACGCGCATAACATTGCATGTCCCAAGACGAGACAGGATGGCGGCGCGAGGTTGTGATGGACGTGAAGAACAGCGACCCGATTTTCACCGATTGGTCCGACCAGCACACGGCGCTCTGGGGGCACCAACCCCTACGGCTGCAGCACCGCCTGCACACGATGCCACTGTTCTCGCGTGAATCGCTGGCGCAGTTGATCGATACCTATCCGCGCGATCAGTACAGCCTGATCCATATGGGCGGGCGCGGCGGTCGGCGCTTCTGGCGCGAAGGCGACACCGGCGGTCTCCCCGGCGAGGCGGTGATCGACGCGATCTCCAAGGGCCGGATGTGGCTGAACCTGCGCAACGTCCTGAAGGTGGACAAGCGGTTCGCCGACGTGGCCGATGCCGTGTTCGAGGAGATGGCCCAGCGCCTGCCGGGCTTCTCGACGCGCCATCGCAGCGCGGGCATCCTGATCTCGTCCCCGGGGGCGCAGGTCTATTATCACGCCGACCTGCCCGGCCAGCATCTTTGGCAGTTGATCGGCCGCAAGCGGGTCTACGTCTATCCGAACTCGCCGCCCTTCCTGACCGAACGCCAGTTGGAGGACATCGCCCTCTTCGAGATCGAGGTCGATCTGCCCTACGAGCCCTGGTACGACGAGCATGCCCGTGTGCTCGATCTGGAGCCGGGCCAGATGTTGAGCTGGCCGTTGAACGCACCGCATCGCGTCGAGAACCTCGACTGCTTGAACGTCTCGATGACGGTTTCCTTCACCAACGAGGAGATCCATCGCCTGCAGAACCTGAATCTCGCCAACGGCCTGCTGCGTCACCGGCTTGGCATCGCGCCGAAGAGCCGTTCGATCTCCGGGCCGTCCTATTGGTCAAAGGCCGTGCTGCAGAAGGCCTTGCGCAACAGCCGGTGGGTCAAGCGCGAGCGCAATGCCCGCAGGGTGGTGGATTTCCGCCTCGACGGCGCCAATCCCGGCGAGATCATCGACGCCCAGGCGGCGGCGTGACCGTTCTGAATCGCGAACTCGGTCATTCTCCGGCGCACGGTCTCGCCGAGCAGCCTGCGGCCCCCGTCGAGTACCGGGTCGAGGTCGCACGGCGGGCCGGTGAGTCGGCGTTCCGTGGCGGCTTCGCGCCAACGATCTTCCAGACGGCGACGTGGCTCGACAGTTGGTACGAAACCCTGGCCGGCCGGGACGACGTCACGACGCTCGTCGTGACCATCCGCGACGGGCGAACCGGCGATCTCGCGCTGGTTCTTCCCCTGGTGATGCGGCGCATCGGCCCGCTGCGGGTGATCGAGTTCGCCGACCTTAATCTCACCGATTACAACGCCCCGCTCCTGGGTCCGGCCGCGCCGCGCAGTCGGGCCGAGGCGATCCGCCTGTGGCGCGCCGTGCGCCGCGCGCTGCCGCGTGCCGACCTGATCCGCCTCGCCAAGATGGAGGCCGATCAAGGCCAGCGGCCAAATCCGCTCACGCTGCTGCCGGGCGCCGTCGCCTGCGCCCTGAACGGCAACGTCATCCGCATCGACGGCGATTACGACGGGTGGCGGCGGACGGGCCTCGAGAAGACCGTCCGCAAGGAGTTGGAGCGCAGCTGGCGGGTCTTTTCCAAGAACCCCGGCGCGGCCTTCGTGCGGGTGACGGAGCCCGAGCAGGCGCAGCGATTGCTGGCGGCAATCGACCAGCGCCAGGAAACGCGGATGGCGTCGCTGGGGGCGGAGTACTTCCTCAATGAGCCCGACGTCGCCGCGTTCTACCGCCGACTCGTGGAGCGGGCGCTCGCCGATGGCAACGCCGTGCTGACGGCGCTAATGGCGGACGGCGATGCCGAGCCGGAGATGGTGGCGGGTCTCCTCGGACTGCGCCAGGGCGACCGCTACATCATGATCCGCATCGGCCAGACGGGCGGCAAGTGGGCGAACTGTTCGCCGGGCCGTCTGATCATCGAGCGGACGATGGCGGCCCTGCACGCCGAGGGCGTCCGCACCTTCGATTTCAGCATCGGCAATTACGACTACAAGCGCCGCTTCGGCTGCCAGGCACTGCCGCTGGTGGACGTCGTTCGGCCGTTGAGCTGGCGCGGTCTCGCACCCGCCGCCCGCGCCCTCCTCGTCGGCCACCTGCGGACCCGCCCGGAGCTCGACCGCCGGATGCGCACATGGCTCGGCCGCTTCAGCGCATTTAAGCTCTGAACCAGTTCGGCCGTGATCGACTGAGTTTTGTAGGGGATCTACTGCGGATCAGCGCTTTAGGCCGCTGATGGTGCCCAGGAAAGGACTGGGGGTCCGCAGGTCGTAACCGTTGATCCAAAAAAGGTTTTTGGCGTCACCATCGCGCCGCTGTTGAACAGTGACGATGAACGCGCGAAGCGTTGCCGTCAATCCTCTAATCCCTTCCCCTCACATCATGGAGACCCATGTCGATACCCGACCATGACCCCGACTTACGGGTCCTAAAGTTCAATCCTCACATCAAGGGCCTGAAACGGTACTTCCACCTCCGGGCCCTGGAATGGGAAGGCTCCCTGTGGCTCCTCTCACAAGACGCTGAAACCGCTTTGGGCTGGCACTACGGCTCATTGACGAGCAAGCTCGCATCTCGCCTACCCGGTGATGCATGGGGCTATGCCCATGTCCTTACAGAGAACGGTCGAAAGCTACTGCGCTTCGTGTCTGTCACGGGTCTCAGGGACAGCATCACGAGGCTTAGAGAGCGCCAGTCGCGGGCCTTTCAGCAGTGGCTTTGCACCCTCTGAACGAACCTCTCAGACATGGGCTGCATGGGTCCCCAGCGTTTAACGTTCGCGCTGGGTGGGGTTCACTGACAGCTACGCGCTTTCTTTGATCGATCAGTGGCGCGTCTCATTATCGGTCTCAGGCTCAGACACAAGTTCAGCCGCAAGCGATTCGGTCAGCGGAAACTCCATCACAAGCTCCTGAGCATCGTCTGACACGAACAAGACAGCCTTCAACAACTCTGGGTCAGCATCAGCGCCCTGAAGCAGTTGCAATGCGAGTACCTTAGCGGCCTCGTAAGCGGCGTCTGGGTCATCCAGTTCGCGGCCTTCCGGGTCCACGATCACGTCCTCACCAATGTGAGTGTGGAAGAAGTAACGCGGCATTTCCCCCCGCAGTCCCAGCCACTACCCAGCGGCCGGGCCCAGCCTTCCGAGCCCGACCTGAAGCAGCCTACCGCCCGCTACCTGCGGCACCCGGTGTCGAGCCCGAGCCAGCATCCTTGGCACCCGTGCTATTTTGAGTACCGGAACGGCTCATGCTGCCCGTAGACGGCCCGCTCCCGGCAGCACCCGGAGTTGACCCCGAGCCTGCATCCTTCGCCCCGGTGCTGTTCATGGTGCCCGAGCGGGTCTCCCCGGAGCTTGTCGCGGTGGTGCCCTCAGCGGCGTAAGCAGCGGTACCAAGCGCCAGCGTAGCAGCGACGACGAGCGTAATCGTTTTCATGTCATAGCCTCCCTGTTCAAAGGCCAACCACCCGCATGGTGCGACGTTCCGACCTTAACGACTTCGGCCCCGATGCCATGGGTCGTAGATGACAAGCACTGCCTTGAACCTTGCCAGCTCCTACCTGTTAGCGCCCAGCCAACAGGGAGGATTCGATGACGAAGCTGTTCATTGCAAAGGTGCGTACGGATGCCGGGCCGAAGCCTCTCGTGACGGTCAGGGCCGAGGCTGAGGGCGAGGCGAGGTTATTCTTGACTGCCAAGTACCCCGACGCGCTGATTGAGGCCGTCGAGGAGCCGAGCGATTGGGCCAGCGATGCGGATACCGGTTCTAAGGCAGGAGACATCCGCGAGCACCCCGGAGTTGCGTGGCAAGCGCCCTCCAGCTTGGCTTAGTGAGTGCATCCGGCCTTTGCACGTCATGGTTCGGGAGAGCTGTTTGCCACGCCCTCCTGCATCAGTCAGCATCTGGACGGATGGGCCCTATCTATGAGCACGGCGGCTTCGCTCTGATGAACACAACGATCCTCGTTATAGCGTTTCTGAACCAAGCGGGAGTACTCATGGAGGCTCCATCCCCGGAACGACCAATGGATTCGGCTGCCTGTGAGTATCGCAAGGAGCACGCTTCGGAGATCTATCTTCCCAGAGCGCAAGCTCGGAATCCTTTAATCAAACAGGTACTTGCAGTTTGCACATCGTTTGTCGGGGAAAATGGCAGGCTCGATAGCGTCAAATGATTTTTGATGGAGGCGTCGGTCATCAGCGGCCGGTAGCGCGTTTCCGCACTCTGCTTACCTTCAAGCACCTCTATGCCGCTCTTGGCGACCACCTCCGGTACGGAAAGAGCCATTCAGATAGGTGCCCCGGCCATTCCTTGCACCTCTTGGACAGAGGCCATCCGTAATTAGGACCACCACTAGGCCAGAAGCGGCTGGCGACCGTAACGACCAAGACCAAGACCTTCTCGTTCGCAGGCCTGGAGCTGAGGAGCATCACCATCGAGGACATGCCCTGGTTCGTGGCGGCCGACGTGTGCCGCATGATCGAGATAGCCAACCCCACCGTGGCCTGCCGCGCGCTGAGGGGGGATGAGCAAGCTAAGTTCAACTTAGGTTCGGGGCGCCCTGCCGTCATCGTGAGCGAGAGTGGGCTCTACACACTCGTGTTGCGCAGCCGGAAGCCGTCCGCTCAAGCGTTCCGTGAGTGGGTCACCGGGACGATGCTCCCACAGATCCGCCAGACGGGCGGCTACATTGCTGGCGAGGAGAAGCTGGCCACGGGTGAGATGGACGACGAGCGACAAGATGCCGTTTCCGTGTGGAGGGTCGGCTTGCCAGAGGCCGTCAGTGTCTTTCGGCTGCTTGACTAGCCCCAGTGGCAGAACGGCCGTCCTTGGCGGCACCCCACCAAGAGTTACGGCAGTGACATGACCACCAACCACCGCGCCGTGGAACGACAGAAGGCAAACTACTGATTTGGGATCGCCTAAGCCACTGATCTCATTCACGGAAAATACCTATCTGGCAATTCATTGCCCACCTAGGGAGAAGGAGTTCTACCTCCGATTCACCGAAGAGCCTTGGACGACCAACCTATTTGGGATTGGTCAAGCCATTAATCTGACTAGCCAAATCCGCTTATTCGGCAATTCATTGCACCTCTAGGTAGAAGGAAGGCTAGGTCAGGCGGGGCTGATAGGACGACCACACAGGCAGAGGGGGACTGTGAGGTTGGGGGTAAGGGGGCCATCTAAGGTTTAGTAGACAGTGCTATAAACATTGTTAGGTAAGGGTAGATAAAGGTAGTACTCTACGATGTACTTTAGGAGATACTGATGGTGATACCAACCCTCAGTACCATGTCTAGTATCTCCTTGACGACATTGTTTAGGTGCCCGTAAGGCATCACCTAAGGCACCATCTCATTCCACCAAGGGCAACCATTTACCCCAGTGCCATCGTTTGTCCCTCGATGACGCTTGCCCTTGGTGGTCTACCCATCTGCCATGCCCCGGGGGGTGGTCTTCCATGAAAGCGGTCTTCTAGGGGCTCGAAGAGGTGCCCATCAGTGGACCCCATCGCGTCTGACGGAAAAATGCGAGAGGGCATCGACAAACTCGAATTCGCCAGTGTCCCCCATGCCCCTCGCGACCGCGTGCGGTATCCCGCGTGGTATCGCGCTCACACGCACGGGATGAGGTACGCCCAGGCGCACGGGTAGATGAGCCACAGGCAGCCTGGAATGGGTGCCTCTTGGTGCCGGGAGGGGTGGCCGAACGGTTGCGCTACGCTCTCGTCAGGGGTCTCGCCCAACGCCAAACCGGTAGTACTAGTAGCCTGTGTGATCGGGCCAGTGCCTTCTCGGAGCTTATCTTGGTTTGCTCATCAAGGCGTTGCCAACGCTCCCGCTGCTCCTTGAGCATGAGACGCTGGTTGGCACTTAGGTCAATGTCAGACTGCTCCATGAGCGGACGCTATCGGCCTCTGAGGCGCGCGACACTCGCAAATGTTGATGTTGAATGCGCCTGACGCAGGTCTGGTTCAGTATGCCCCTGGCGAACCATCAACAGACTGGTTCAACATAGACCTATTGACCAACCGAAACAGACTGACTATCACCATACCATCCTAACCAGACTGATGGTGTCGTGATGTTCGTCCGGGCCTACCTCCGCGCCTCTACCTCGGATCAGGACGCCAATCGTGCCCGTGAGGCCCTCGCCTCCTTCGCACAGGAACGAGGCCTCCACGTCGCCTGCTGGTACGTCGAGAACGAGAGTGGGTCGAAGCTGGCCCGTCCCGAGCTATTCCGGCTGCTGGCCGATGCACGCCCCGGTGACGTTCTCTTGGTTGAGCAGGTGGACCGCTTGTCCCGCCTGACCTCTGGGGACTGGGAGAAGCTGAAGGCCGAGATCGCCTCCCGACAGGTTCGGGTAGTCGCCCTGGACCTCCCTACGTCCTGGCAGTTGGCCTCATCGACCACTGACGCATTCACCACCCGCATGTTCGAGGCTGTGAATGGCATGATGCTGGACATGCTCGCCGCTGTAGCTCGCAAGGACTACGACGATAGGCGCCGCAGGCAGGCAGAGGGTCAGGCCACGGCCAAGGCCGAGGGGCGCTACAGGGGGCGTCAGGAAGACGTGAAGCGCAACGCTGGCATTGCCGACATGCTGTCCCGTGGGATGTCGTGGTCCCAGGTGCAGGCAGCTACCGGATGCAGCCGTGCCACGGTCGCTAAGGTGGCCAAGAGGGTCGCCTAAGGAGCAATTCCTTGCACCTCTAGGATAAAGGACGCCCATCCGCTTCAGACGGGGTGTCATCGGTACTTCGGGTATGACTGCTACATTCACGCCCACCTCACCCACACCTTCACGACCCTTCAGGACCTCCGAAACGGGGTCGTGCAAGCGTTTTTGTATGACTGCTCGATAGGGCCACTAATCGAGCCCCTCAGGCACCTCTAGGCCGGCATTGAGCTGGCCATCCCTCTCTATTCACAACGAGACCATGAACATAACCGTCAGCCCCACGGGCCGAGGGGAGCATCACGCACGCCTTGGTGACCGCCTAATCACAACCTCTTACACCCCTCTGTTCACAGCTGCCCGCATCCTACTGAAGGAGGGGGTATCGCCCGACGAACCTCTGACCATGACCCGCAGTGGATCGGAGATGATCTGCATGAGGACCACGGTCGGGACCGCAGCACGACTTACCGTTCAAGACGACGCGAGAGGCTTCGGCTTCCGTCGCTACCGCCCCGGCCCAACACGCAGCTGAGGCTGCCTGGGTTCGACTGCCTGACTGCCCTTTCCAGCACCGGGGAGTGGTCCGTCAGGGGCGTTCGTGCCTTGGTGGCACCCTGCCTACCCCCGACCCCTTCACGCCCGCCTACGGTGACTACCCACCCACCTGACGCGGCATCCCATCCAACACCTCATCGAACCCCAGAGCCACAGCCATGAAACTGACTATCAGCCCAGCCGACCAAGGGCGTCATCACGTCCATCTCGGTGACCGTCTCCTGACGACCTCAGACACCCCCCTGTTCTCCGCTGCCCGTATCCTCATGAAGGAAGGCGTTCACTGGAGCGAACCGCTGGACGTGATCCATGCGGGCTCCCGGCAGATCATCGCTCGATCCACCGTAGGAGACGCTTCGCGGCCCCCGGTCCTGAACGATGATGGTGGCCTTGGCCTTCAAACCCGTCGTTCCGGCATCTTCGATTACGCTCGGTAGGCCTTTGCGCCTGGGGGGATCGCTCGCCAGCGGCCGAGAGCCCTGAGCCCCGATAAACCTGTGTTTCGGCGTGCAACTTTGACCCCCTGAGGTGGGGGATCGGCGTCCAATTCTGACCCCCTGAAGCTTGCTCTTGCAGACTGCCCTTCGGGACGACCGGACGGGTGGTGGGGGATGAAGGGCGTG